>NZ_CALHHX010000197.1 GCF_938030685.1 uncultured Campylobacter sp.
CTTTGAGGGCGCGCTGGCGATCGCGATGGCGCTTGAGATGATCCACACCTACTCGCTTATCCACGATGATCTGCCCGCGATGGACGATGCGGATCTGCGCCGCGGACGGCCGAGCCTGCACAAAAAATACGACGAGGTCACGGCGATTTTAGTGGGCGATGCGCTAAATACCGACGCGTTTTTAATCGCCGCGAGCGCGAACCTAAGCGACGAAATCAAGATAAAATGCATTAAAACTCTAGCGCGAAACGCGGGCAGCAGCGGCATGGTGCTGGGTCAGGCGATCGATTGTCGTTTTGAAAACAGCCCACTAAAGCAAAGCGAGCTTGAGTTTTTGCATCTGCACAAAACGGGCGCGCTCATCGCTGCGGCGTTTGAGCTAGGCGCCATAATCGGCGGGCTAAAGGATGAGCTCGCGCATGAGCTTTATAAGATCGGGCTGAAGCTAGGGCTTATATTTCAGATCGAGGATGACATCATCGACGCCACGGGCGACGAAGCAAGCGCAGGCAAGCCCGTAGGAGCGGACGGCGCGAAAAATTCCTTCGTAAATTTACTCGGACTTGCGGGCGCTAGAAGCTACAAGCAGCGCCTAATAGACGAGGTAAGCGGCGCGATGAGCGGCTATGATGCGAGCCTACGCGATTTGGTTTTAAATTTGATAGAAAAATACCTGAAAGGATGAAAAAATGTCGAGCGAGCAGCTAAGTAAAATTTCAAACACGATCAAATTTCTAAGCGCGGATATGATCCAAAGCGCCAACTCAGGCCATCCCGGCACGCCGATGGGGCTAAGCGACGTAATGAGCGTCTTTATGAGCAAGGTCCGCCACAACCCTAAAAATCCCGCGTGGCTGAACCGCGACCGCGTCGTATTCTCGGGCGGGCACGCAAGCGCGCTCGTGTATAGCTACCTCTACCTTAGCGGATATGATTTGAGTATGGACGATCTGAAAAGCTTCAGGCGCCTGCACTCCAAAACACCGGGCCATCCGGAGATCACTACCCCGGGCGTCGAGATCGCTACCGGACCGCTCGGTCAGGGCGTCGCGAACGCGGTCGGATTTGCGATGGCCGCAAAATACGCCGCGCATCTGCTAAATGAGGAAGGAAACGAGATCATTGATCACCGCGTCTATTGCTTCTGCGGCGACGGCGATCTACAGGAGGGCATCAGCTACGAAGCGTGCGCGCTTGCAGGCAGACATAACCTCGACAATCTTACGATAATTTATGATTCTAACGGCATCACGATCGACGGCAGCACTGATATCGCGTGGTTTGAGGATGTAAAGGTGCGATTTGAAGCGCAAGGCTTTGAAGTCGCGCGCATCGACGGGCATAATTTCGATCAGATAGAATTTGTCCTTGACGAGGTCAAAAACAAAACTAAGCCCTACCTCATCATCGCAAATACCACGATCGGCAAGGGCGCGCTCGAGCTTGAGGGCACGGCCAAGACACACGGCGCGCCGCTTGGAGAGGAACTGCTTGCGCGCGCCAAGCAAAGTCTAGGCTTTGATCCCGCCCAAAGCTTCGTCGTAAGCGAGGACGTGCTTTTTGAAACGCGCGCTGCAGTCGAAAAGGGCGATTTGGAAGAGCGGCTTTGGAAGGAGAAGCTCGCAAAGCTAAGCGATGAAAAAAGAGCGCTTCTAAACGAGCTTTTAAATCCCGATTTTAGCAAGATAGAATTTCCAGATTTTAGCGGGCTTAAGGTCGCCACGCGCGATAGCAACGGTAAAATTTTAAACGCTATCGCAAACGCAGTGCCCGGCTTTTTAGGCGGAAGCGCCGATTTGGCGGCGTCTAATAAGACCGAGCTAAAAGGCGGTGGCGACTTTCCGTGCGGCAAAAATTTACACTTCGGCATCCGCGAGCACGCGATGGCGGCGATCGGCAACGCCTTCGCGAGATACGGGCTTTTCATCCCGTTTAGCGCGACGTTTTTTATCTTCAGCGACTATCTCAAAACGGGCGCGCGACTCGCGGCGCTGATGGGTTTGCGACACTATTTCGTCTTCACGCACGACAGCATCGGCGTGGGCGAGGACGGGCCGACGCACGAGCCTATCGAGCAGCTTAGCACCTTCCGCGCGATGCCCGGCTTCTACACCTTTCGCCCCGCAGACGGCAACGAAAACGTAAAATGCTGGCGCGCGGCGCTTGCTCTGAATGCCCCCGCGGCGTTCGTCTGTTCGCGCCAAGGGCTTGAGCCGCTACCTAAGGCGGTCTTGGGCGACGTGCAAAACGGCGCGTATCTGCTAAGGCAGAGCAAAGAAGCACGTATCACGCTCATCGCAAGCGGCAGCGAAGTCTCGCTCTGCCTAAAAGCGGCGGCGATCCTGCAAGAGCAAGGCATCGGCGCAAATGTCGTAAGCGCGCCGTGCTTCGAGCTTCTGTGCGAGCAGGACGCTGACTATCTGGCGCAAATCCTGCAGGCGCAAACTAAAATTTTAGCCGTCGAAGCCGCAAGCGCGCTTGAGTGGTATAAATTTGCAGACGCAGTACACGGCATGCAAAGCTTCGGCGAAAGCGGCAACGCGAGCGAGCTATTTAAGCTTTTCGGCTTCACCGACGTCGCGATCGCAAAAGAAGCAAGGGAGCTTTTAGAGCAGTAGCGGAAAGGGTAAAATTTGAGCGAAAAAATCAAAATTTCGTATTTAGACGGATTTAAAATTTACGGATTAAAAGCCCGCACGAAAAACGCGGACGAGCTAGGCGGAAGCGGCAAAATTCCCGCGCTGTGGGCAAAATTTATGAAAGAGTGCTATGACGGGCAGAGCGAGATTTACGGCGTCTATTACGATTACGAAGACGGCGTCGACGGGCTTTACGATATCTTTATCGGCGCTAAAGCGCCCCGCAGCGACGAAGTCTTGGAGATCAAAAGCGGCAAATACGCCGTTTTTAGCTTCCCGAATGAACCGCAAAACGTAGCAAAGTTTTGGAGCAAAATTTGGAACTTTTTTGAGGCCGGCGAACTAAAAAGAGCGTTTGGAACGGATTTTGAGTTTTACGGCGGAGACGAGATCAAAATTTTCATCTCGGTTTTGTAGGGCGGCGCATGAAATTTATAAACGGCGAGTGATTTTTCTCCGCCGCGATAAAATTTGCCCGCAAAGTGCTAAAATTCCTTGCTCGCAAAAGCCGCGCAGAGCGTAAAACGCTGCTGTTTTATAAAATTTCATCCATAAAGCGGTAAAATTCCGTGCCCAAAACTATGCGCGCGAAAGCAAATTTTATGCCGAAAGCCGCGCCGTACCTTAAGCCATGGATTTAAAACGAAATCTAAATTTGCGCCGCAAATTTCAACCCCCGCCCGTAAAAGCAGCCGAATTTCGCGCGGAATTTCATTTTTAAATCTGTTATTAAGCCATTTTTGGCTTAAATTACACTTTCATTCGGGTAGATGTCCGAGCGGTCGAAGGAGCGCGCCTCGAAAGCGCGTAAGGCGTCAGCCTTCTAGGGTTCGAATCCCTATCTACCCGCCATTCATTCAAATTTCACCCAATACTCGGGAGTTAAGATGAGCAATAAACTCCTTTCGATGAGCCTGCAAGAGCTGTGGCGGCTCTTTCCGATACGTCTCGTGCCGCACGATCCGCGCTGGGGCGAATACTTTAGGCAGGAGCGCGAAATTCTGCGCGGCTTACTGCAAGATCATGGCGAGATCAGGATTCATCATATCGGCAGCACCGCGGTAAGAGGGATCTGGGCGAAGCCTATCGTAGATATTTTAATCGAGTGCTCGGATATTGCCGCCGCCAAGCAGCGCTTGATAGAGGCGGGCTATCTGCTAATGAGCGAAAGCGAGAGCCGCTGCAGCCTAAATAAGGGCTACACCGAAGCGGGGTTTGCCGAGCGCGTTTTTCACGTACATCTGCGAAATTTCGGCGATGCGGATGAGATATTTTTTAGAGATTTTTTGCGGGAGAATGCGGATATCGCCGCGCAGTACGAGGCGCTTAAATTAGAGCTTTGTAAGCGCTATGAGTTCGATCGCGACGCCTACACTGCGGCAAAAAACGAATTTGTGCTTAAATTTACGCGCATCGCTAAAGAAAATTCGAAATAATCGCGCAAATTTGATCCTCTGCGTAGAAGCTCGCTTCCCAAGAGCGATAAAAATGGCTAAATTTTATAAACAAAACGTGTGGACAGTGCCGCGCCTCGTGAGCTTATTTTTATAAAATTTTGACCATAATTTCAAATTTAAATGGCGCTCACTCAGCTATCTGTAGATAAAATTTTACAAATTCCGCTAGCGGCAAAGTCGTCCATAAAATGCGTCGTATCACCCACATCATATTTCAAGCAAAGGCATCCCCGCGCTTCGCTACGGGTTTAAATTTAAAACTTATGCGCCGCAAATTTTAAACATTCCACAAAAATATGGACTCATAAATCCGCTAAATTTAAAGCAGCGAAAATTTTAAATTCCTCGCTGCTAGCTAGCCGCATAAATTCCACGCCGAGCGCTTAAATTTAATGATCGCTCTTTAGCCCCGCGCCGCAAAGCGGGATGATGCTATCTCCTTGCAAATCATGGCTTTCTTTGTAGCGCAGATACGCCGCGTAGGTAGCCGCGGTCGTATGCTCGACGTAAAATCCGCCGCGCGCAAGCGCCGCTCTAGCGGGCAGTATGTCGCTCTCGCTCGCTAAGATCGCCTCTCGCTCGCCCGCATAGCTTGAGCCAAGAATTTCACCCGCGCGCATCGGTCTTGCGATAGCGATACCCTCCGCTAGCGTCGGCTGCGGCTCTATCGCGCGCGCCGTACCTTTAGCGCCGAAAAGCGGGGCGCAACGCTCGCCCTGAACGATGAAAATTTTTGGCAGCGCCTCGATAAGACCGCCTTCATATAGCTCGCCTAGTGCTGCTTGAGCGCCCAGCAGCAGCGTGCCGTTGCCT
Organism: uncultured Campylobacter sp.; assembly: GCF_938030685.1. Taxonomy (GTDB): domain Bacteria; phylum Campylobacterota; class Campylobacteria; order Campylobacterales; family Campylobacteraceae; genus Campylobacter_B. The sequence continues at coordinate 4,910 of NZ_CALHHX010000197.1, forward strand.
ACGGGGATGAAAATATTGCGCGGCACCCTGCCTAGCTGCTCGTAGATCTCATAAACGTAGCTCTTCGTGCCCTCGTAAAAGATCGGATTATAGACGTGGTTGGCGTAATAAATTTGCTCATCTAAGGCCTTTTTACGGCACGCATCCGCCGTTTCGTCGCGGCTGCCGTCAAATACCGTGACGTGCGCGCCGTGGCTTTTGATCATATCGATCTTTTTGGGCGACGTGCCCTTCGGGACGTAAATTTCGCACTCGATGCCCGCGCGAGCGCAATACGCCGCCACGGCATTGCCCGCGTTGCCGCTGGAGTCTTGTAGCACCTTTTTCACGCCGATATTTTTAGCATGCAGCACTAAAACCGCTGCGCCGCGGTCTTTGAACGAAAGCGTAGGCATCGCGTAATCAAGCTTGAGATAGAGGTCTTTGCTGAATTTCTCGCTCGCCGTAAGCCCCTCGCCCATCGAAATTTCTTTAAATTTAGCCGTGTCGATGCCCATAAACTTGCGGTATCTAAAGATGCTAAACTCGCTTTGATCTACGAGCGCGGGGTTAAATTTAGGCGCGTCGGAGTTTAGCTTATACAGCCTGCCGCAGTCGCATTTGTAGCGCAAAGTATCGATAGGCGCGTGCTTGCCGCAGCCAGTGCAGATGAAATCGCTCATTTTCGCTCCTACTTTTTCTCTTTTATTTTTGCGACGGCCTCGATCTCTACGAGGCAGCCGAAGTGTAGAGCCGTAGTCGGCACCACGACGCGGGCGGGCTTGTGCGCGCCGAAAAACAGCGCGTACTGCTCGTCGATCACATCCCACAGTTCGCGACGTCAGGCGTATAGACGCGACACATTCGCACGTCGTTTTTATCCGCGCCCGCGGCGGCCAGCACTGCCGCGACGTTGCTTAGAGCCTGCGCGGCCTGCGCAGCAAGACCCTCCGGAACGGCCCCCGTGCGCGGATCCACGCTTAGCTGCCCCGAGACGTAGAGCATACCGTCGTCGTCTAAGATGCCCGGCGCATAATGCGCCTTTTTCGGCGCGAAACCGCTTGGGTAAATTTCTTTCATTTAAGCTCCTTTGCATATAAAATTTTATATAATTTTACTCTAAATTTATTAAAAATATATAAGTATTTCTATAAATTTGCAAAAATTCTAAAATTTAATCTAAATTTATAGATTTTTTTATATGAAATTTAAGGAGCCCGAATTGAATCAACTTCTGCAAGCCTTTATACCGACCGCGCACCTTATTAAAAATACGATCGGCGATTGCGAGGTGGTCATCCACGATATGAGCACGCCACAAAACTCTGTCGTTTTCGTCCTCGGCGACGTAACGGGTAGGAGGATCGGTCAAAGCTTCGATCATCTGGTAAAGGACGTGTTGCTAAGTAAAAATTTTGAAAACGACTGCACCGCAAACTACTACTTCACCGCGCAAAACGGCAAGCTCATACGCTCCTCGACTTCGCTGATCCGCGGCGCAGACGGCAAAGTAGTAGGCGCGCTATGCGTAAATATCGATACTTCAAGCGCCATGGCTGCATACAAAGCAATAAAAAATCTGCTGCCGAATGCGAAACTCGATAGCAAGGAGTTGCAAAGTGTAAATTTTACCAACGGAGGCTGCGATAACGCGGCATTAGATGGGGCGAGCTTAAAGGACGGCGTAAATTTAGAAACGCAAAGCTCTAACGATTTGCAGCAAAATATCCTTGACATCGTCCAGGACCTGATCGCATCGGCTACGCACGATCTGGATGTGGAGGGGATGAAGAAAGAGGATCGAAAGCGTATCGTAAAATTCCTCGCGCAAAAAGGAATTTTTGAGGTAAAAGGTGCGGTAGAGCTCGTCGCAAAGGCGCTTAGGACGCAGAAAGTCACGATTTACTCGTATATGGATGAGGTAAAGAAGGAGAGCTAGCCGCGGTGCATAAATTTGATCTCAAATTTAATAAGCGTTGCGCGCCTTATTATCAGCGTAGCCATTGGAGTGACGCAAATTTAATCTGAATTTGATGAATCGATCAAAAGTGTGATGGGCCAATTCCTAGCTCATGCAGCTGTAGCGCAATAAAAGCAAAACCATCTATTACTCGAGCTCGTAGCCCTTCGCGCTTTTTAATTTCTCGTCATAATCGACTCCGTTAGCAATTCGCTTGCGCGAAGCATTGAAATCCGCTCGTATCGGGCTTTTGCGCTCGTCAAACTCAAGTGGCGCGACACCGATAATATCTGCTAGCAAATGCGCTAAATCATCGCTCATAAAAGGCTTATCTTTCGCCGCAGCTAGCCTCTGCCATAGTTTAGCGTGATCGCTCAAAAACTCGCGAGAGCCTATGAAAAGCAGCGGAATTTCGTAAGTAAAGCGGCTCTCCATGCCGTGCCCAAGGCGTCCATTTTCGTATAAATTCTCTCCGTGATCGCTAAGATAGACGATGAGACTGTCATCACCCGAAAAAATTTTAAAAATTTCATTTATGACAAAATCGTTGTAAAGCACGCTGTTATCATAATATGCGACGACATCTTTCTGCTTGGAAGTAAGTTTTGCCTTTACATCCGCCGCGCTAAACTTGCCAAATCCCTCGGGATAGCGCAGGCTGTAATCCATATGGCTGCCGATGAGATGGATCACGTAGAAATTTCGCTCGCTCTGCTCCGTTTTCGCCTGATTTATGAGTGGAAGCAGCACTCCGTCAGGCTTGATGCGGACGGTTTCATAAAGATTGCTCTTTGAGAGGAAGGATTCCGCGTCCGCGCGATCGGCAGCGCTTTTAGCACTTAACGCATGCGCGCCGAAAGCCTCTTGATTGCTAATCCAAAAGGTGCGGTAGCCACTTAGCTTAAACATATCGATGATGCTAAGGTTGCGAAACCACGCCCTTTTGCGCTCGCTTTCGTAATCGCTGAAATTTAAAAGCCGCATCAGCACCTGATTAGTCGTGCCGTAAGGCGAAATTGTATCGCTAAATTTTATCAGATTGCCGCTTGCTTCGAGACCCTCCAAAAGCGGCGTATTTTTAACGCCGTAGCCGTAGAGCGACATATGCCCGCGCTGCAAGCTCTCACCGATTATTAGGATGATATTTTTGACGCGAGACTTTTGCAAGGCGGGGTTTGTAGCGGCCTCAGAGTTTTTAGAATTTGAAATCACGCTAAGGCTTTGCGGCGTAGAATTTAAAGTCTTGCCCCAGCTTTGCGGCTCAGCGTCTGAAGCGAACGTAGAATTTAAATTTGCGCCGGAATTTTGCGCCTGGACGCTTGATGCGGGCGCGGAATTTTCAGACGCGGAGCCCGAGGCGGCGCCTTGCGGATCTGAATTTCCGCCGCCATTTAAAACGCTTTCGTTCGCGCGCTTGGCCTCGTCATATCCGAGCTGCACTTCGTGCATATCGGTGATGAAATTTTTATCGCTCAGATAGTCTTTTATCGTAAAGACAAACTCCAGCGGGACGTATTGCGATAGCTTGTTTATATAGCCCTGCTTGCCTTGGAAAGCTTTAGTGGCAATATCCGCGCAAAAGATCGTCCCGTAGATAAGATAAAGCGCCGCTAGCAGCAATCTTAGACCGCTATGCGTTTGCTCCTTCTCTCGCCGCCCTGCTCTTAGTGCCGCACAAATGCAGCCGAGCAGCACCGCTAAATATAAAATCGTTGCGGGGTTAAGAAACTGCGAAACAAACTCGCGCGTCTCGGCTGCGTCGGTATGGACGATCGCGTCGATCGCCACGACGTTGAAGCTTGAGTCGAAATTTACGATCAAAAACAAAGCTGCGCTCGCAATCAGCGCAATTAGCGCTAGTAACACGAACGAAACGAGCTTAAAAAATCGCCCGCTAAGCAAATAGCAGAGGTGAAAGATGAGCAAATTTATGATAAATACTACCGGAAAACTCTCGGCGACGTAGGCGAAGATGGGTCCGTTAATCTGATAATGTATCTTAGCCCAGCAAGCGAGCAAGCATAGCGCCGTGCTAAGCCAAAACATCCTCCATACGGGACGCTCGCGTAGCGCAGCAAAAAAACCGCGGTCGATTTGCATAAGCAAGCGCGCCACGAGCCCGCCCGCTTTCGTCCGCGCCATAAGCCCGCCTATATTTGCTAGCGCTACATAAAATTTTTCTCTCATTTTATATTTCCTGCCTTGTACGAAGAGACGCGACGGCACGCACTCTGCGTAGCGCTACATGTTTTCGCTTTAAAATCAAGGCGCAATCTTAGCCGCTTAAAGCTTTGAGCTTGCTTACTTGCGCGCCTTTACGCTTCAAATTTTGCGGCTAAATTTTAAAGATACGGGCGGGGGTTAGAATTGGACGACGGAATTTTGAGGCTAAATTCTATTAAAGCGGATTTATGAGTGAGGTTATGAGACAGAAGCTCTGGGATAAAATTATTAAAACGTAATTTCAAAAAATTTAGCTAATTGAAATTTCGAAGTAATATTGCCGCGGTCAAAACGCTCGGGCAAAAATTTTAATAAGATGCGCGGCAAATGGCGCGTTTTACAATGCTTGCATACCTCATAAAGCCGGCTACGAGGCTAGAG
>NZ_CALHHX010000198.1 GCF_938030685.1 uncultured Campylobacter sp.
GCGTGATCTATCAGGGCTGGAGCCTGGACGCCGCGCGCAGCGAGATGATAGACGGCAGATACGGCTTTCACTCCATGTGGCAGGATATCGCTGGCTTTTTGACGCCGCAAAACGAAGCGCTCGTAAGAGCTGAGCTTGGAATTTAGACGAAATTTCGCCCATTAGGTCAAACAGTGTGAAATTTGCGAATTCGGAGCGTGTCAGCTTGATTTAACCAGAGCTTGCGCGGCTTAAAATTCGACTAGAGCCTACCGGCTTAAATTCGGCAGGCTTAAATTTAAAGGCAGACCAACTGCAGCAAGCTGTTGTGGCGAAGACATTTGCGGGCCGAGCCGTAGCGAGCCTAAATTTAGCGAGCTCGAAAACGGGCTTAAATTTAGCGCGCCGCTTGAGCGATAAAATCATGCGCTTTAAAATTTCAAAAACGGAGACTACGAATGATACATCACTTTGCGGATCTGCTAGATCGAAAGGACGATTACTGGGCGATGGTGCCCAACCGCGAGCGTTTCGCATTCGCGCTAAACGGCCCCGTGGCGGATAAGCAGAGCTTACAGATCGCTACAATAGGGGCGGATACTCCTTTTTGAGAGCAGATTTTTGAGTGCGGGGAGGTGCAGGGGCTTACTCTGCACCTCCCAAGCAAGGAGCAGATCGCCGCGATATCTAGGCTTAGGCAGCTTAAGCGTTTGCGCATTACGAGAGTTCAAGTGAAAAATATCGATTTTCTTGCCAAACTGCCGCTTTTGCAGGAGCTTGTTTTGGAATACATCTCGGGATTTTGCGATCTTTCGCCTCTGCGCGAGCTGAGAAGCTTAAGATCGACGCATTTTGAAAATTTACGCAGAGTAAGCGATTTTTCGGGACTTAGCGGCATAGCCTCGCTGCGATATCTGTGCATTAACGGCACGCTGGATTGGGATCAGCCGATTGTAGATTTTGAGTTTCTCAAAGGCCTATGCGGCCTTGAAGTGCTAAAACTAACCTGGGTGAAGTGCAAGGCCCCATATCCAGCGCTTTTGCCGCTCGTCGCTCTTAAAAATCTAAAAAAGATAAGTTTGTATCCGCACGCCTTTGCGCTGGAAGAGTACGCGCTTGCGCAGTTTATTTATGAGGGGGTAGAGGGCGCGCAAATGCCGCTTGCGGTGGAGTTTAAAGATACCGACTATGTATATTTTCTAGGGCGAGGCTCTGGATACACCAAAATGGGGGCGAAAAACGAGTTGCAAAGACGCGCGGAATTTGAGCAAAAATTGAGGCATACAAGCAAAAGGCGCGGGAAATTTTAAATTTATAAGTATCGCTAAAATTTTACTCTTTGCGGCGCAGCAAATTTTAAAAGCGTAAATTCCTGTAAAAAAGCAAAGAGGCCTTAAAATAGTAAAATTTAAGTCGTAAAATTTTACGCATTTTTCTACTGAAAATTCTCATACCCTTTTTCAAATATGCACTCACACCGCCCGTGCGTATCGCAATCAAATCGGCTAAATTTAAAGAGCTCGATTTGCGCTTGCGGCGACGGGGCGCGTAAAACGTCGCAAATATCTGACAAAATATCCGTAAATTTAGCCGAAACGCAGTAAAATTCGATCGGCAAATTTAGCAAAAGGAGCGATCGTGGAAAATTCATTGTTAGCGCAGTTGCGCGAGGCGCTACCGCAGGGCATGCGCGTGCCGAGCGAACTTGAGGCGCTTTATGCGTGGATCGAAGCAAACGGCTTTTATGACGACGTTGGCGGGCGCAGACGCGGCTATCTCTACCCACAGGATCAGCTGCAG
>NZ_CALHHX010000199.1 GCF_938030685.1 uncultured Campylobacter sp.
TTTACTTCGGCTAAAATTTCGCAGCCGCGCTGCAGCCCTGGGCCGCGGAAGCTTGAGATGCTGGTGCGGTTGGCTTTATCGAAGCTGCTTTTGAAGTAAAATTCCACCCCGCTCATTTCGTTAAATTTGCGCAAACTTTCCGCGACTTGCATTATCAGCTCGCGGCTTTCGATCACGCAGGGTCCTGCGATCAGTATCATGAAATATCCTTTTTTAAAATTTGCGCGATTTTAGCGAAATTTTACTAACTCTTAATAGGGCTTGCCGAAAAATTTCTCGTAATGTTCGTAAAAGCGCTTGTAGTAGGGATTTGAGTAGCGTTTGCGCATGCCGTAGTTGTAGCACTCGATCGTGTCTTTGATATTTTTGTCTTTGGCGTTCCAACATTTGCGCAGGATTTTGGCGCATTTGGTAAGGTTGTATATCGGGTTAAATATATAATCGATCTCATTTTGGCTAAAATTTATGGCGTTTAGCTGCCCGAGCCCTACGTCGATACTAAAGCCGTCCTCGTACAGATATTTGGCGATCTGCACGGCGTAAATTTCGTTTGCCGGTATGATCGTAACGACCCATTTGCTGGAATTTAGGCTATAGTTGCTCGTCTTGATGCGGATATTTTGATTGTGCAGGCTCGCGAAATAATCGGCGTTTGCTTTGTTTGTCAAAAAGGAGATCGTGTAGGGCTCGAAGTCGCTTTCGATTTTGACGATAGTGTATAAAATTTCAGGCTTTACCCCTTCGTTTTGCGCTACTGCGGCGATGGCGTTTACGATCTCGTTCGGCGAGTAAGCGGGGGCTTGAAGCGCCAAAAATAGGGCGAAAACCAACTTTTTCATCTAAATTTACCGAGCCTTTGATAAAATTTTATGTCGCAAGTATAGCACAATTTCAGTCTTTTCATCATTGTTTAAGTGAAAATTAATCGTATTGGATATATAATCACATTTCTTTTTTAAACCCAAACGGTCGCTTAGCTCAGCTGGTAGAGCGCCACCCTTACAAGGTGGATGTCGCAGGTTCGATCCCTACAGCGACCACCATTTTGAAATCCTTGGATTTCATACTTCTTTAGCACTTGCGTTGCGAGTGTAATTTTTGGTGCGACGGTAGTTCAGCTGGTTAGAATGCCGCCCTGTCACGGCGGAGGTCGTGGGTTCGAGCCCCATTCGTCGCGCCACTTCTTACGATGTCTTGCTAGCTCAGTAGGTAGAGCATCTCACTTTTAATGAGGGGGTCGTTGGTTCGAATCCAACGCAGGACACCACTTTTATCACTAAATAATTAGTATATTTCTTTGTATTTATATTGTTCTTTCGGTGCTAAATTTTTCACCTTGCGATATTAACGACATGTTGAGGCGAGACTACAATCGTATGGAGCAAAAATGCAGACTAAAATTGATACGACGGGCTAATAATGGCAACAGCGGGGCGCATAGGCGACTTTTTTATTTTTATGAGCGATATTTTTTAGATAGATATTGTGTAGATAAAAAGGCGCAGCAAGAATTAGACAAAGAAGAGCTAAATTTTATTAAAAAATTTCATTCTGGAAATTTAGATCTATGCACGAATAACGACTTTATAGTTGGTTTATTAAAAAAGTGCGTTTTGAAAGAGGGAAATTTCACATTGTGTACCGAGCGGATCGGAAAGGAAAAAGAGATTAACATGGATGAAGTCATACATCTATATTACGCGGATAGAAAGCCGAAAGAATAAGAGATTTCATGAAAAATAAAATTTACTTTATTGCCGCCGCTATAATATTATTTGCGTGGATATTTTATCTATATAAAGAACAAAGCGCCTCTTGCGGTATAAAAGATCTTTTTATGGGCGATTCTGAAATAACAAAAGAGTGTAGAATTACTATAATAAGGCAATTTGAAAAGAACGGTAACCCGCGCGCATATAAAAGACTGAGTTTAGTTTATGGAAAAATTTTAAGCGAAAAACCGATAGAAGAGGTTTTAAACGAGCTAGACCGAGAAGAGATAGAATTTTTAAAAAAATTGTATCCCGATTCAAAAATTTTATCTAAAGAGTTGACAAGCAGAAAATAATCAATTTTTATGAATATAAATTTGTCATAAAGATGGCTAAATGTTTAATAAAGAATGAAAAAAGGACGGTGATTAATGGACTTAAAGCTTTTATACCAGAATTCAACGAATTCTGATAAATTCAGCATCAATTCGTTTGTCGGGAAATTTATATATCAAAGAACCTGGTCGGATTGCGATTATTGGGAGTTGGATAAAGCTTTAATGCAAATTTTGAGCTTTTATCATAACAAAACGCTTCCAAAAGAAATTTTCGCCGCAATACTAGCGATATTTAATGATGTTATCGGCGTGGAGGACAAATCGGAAATTTATGTAAGCAATATGCTGTGCGCGAAAAACAGCGACGGCGTGGTGCCTAGCATATATGATAGATTTGAAAGATTAAACGTTCTGTGCAACAGCATCGTATTCAAAGAAAAGCTTGACAATAGCGGTTTTTGGTATATTCCAAAGGATTAATGCAATGAATCTTGTAAATTTTTATAGAAATACCGCATTTGATGATAGATATGATGCAAATTCGTTCATAGGTATGATTTTGGATTATAATTTATGGTCCGATGATGAATATTGGAAATTAGAAGCCGATTTAAAAAAGATTTTGCAGCATTATAAAAACAAAGAGTTGGACCCAGAAATAATGCAAGGCATTATTTCTATCTCTAATGATATATTTCTAAACGGAAGTTGGCGCGACGTAGATATAGACGCAAAAAGCGAATGTTTTAAAACGTATGAATATCAAGAAGATACAAAGCCAAATATTTTCGATAGATTTCGTCGCATAAAAAGCTTATTATTGGCGGTTGCGTCAGGGGATGAAAATTT
>NZ_CALHHX010000200.1 GCF_938030685.1 uncultured Campylobacter sp.
AATGGCGCGTTTTACAATGCTTGCATACCTCATAAAGCCGGCTACGAGGCTAGAGTAGATGAAGCGACTGCGACGCGATATTTTTTAAAATTTTGTGGCTAGACCGCAAACCGTCGCAATAGATTTTAAAATTTCTAGTGCGATAAGCTTCAAACGGTCTTTGGATAAAATTTATGCATTAAGCGACTGGAGTAAAATTCTACGACACGAGCAGTGTAAAATTATCAAAGACCGATCGCGGGCAAAATTTCGCAGCGACAAAGTGAAAAAATTTTAACTAGGCTGAGCCAGCTTTTGCGCGGAAATTCTATGCGACGCTTAGGACTTCTACCTTACCGTCGAAAACCGCCATGCAGTGCTCGTAGTGGCTAGTGCGAAGCCCATCCTTGCTTCTCGTACTCCACTTATCCTCAGCGATGACCGGCGTGCCGTCCTTTTGGCAGATCATCGGCTCAATGCAAAAGACCATGCCGTTTTTGATTTTGGGACCTGATTTTGGATTGTTGCCCTCCAAATAGTTTGGGATCTCAGGCTCTTCGTGTGGGTGCTTGCCGATGCCGTGACCGCAGAAGCCGTATAGCGGCACAAAACCGCGCGCGCGGATAAATTTCTCGATCTCGAAGCTTAGCTCTTTGAAGTGCATCCCTACCCTGATCGTTTTGATGGCAAACTCTAGCGTATCCTTGCTGCATGCGATGAGATCTTCGTCGGCTTTTGAAATTTTACCGACGGGCAGAGTGCGTGCGCTGTCGCCAAAATATCCGTTTAGTTTCGAGCCCAGATCGACGCCTAAGATATCGCCCTCTTGTAAGATCGTTTCGTCTGGGATGCCGTGGATAATGACTTCGTTTAGCGAGAGGCAAGCGGCGTTTGGAAAGCCGTATAGCCCTTTAAAAGCAGGATATGCGCCTTTGGATGTGATGAAATCGTCGATCTTCTTATCGACTTCGAGTAGGCTAAGACCCGGCTTTATGAATGAAGCTGCATAATCAAGGGCCTGCGCGACGATTCTGTTCGCCGCACGCAGGCCCTCTAAATCTTTTTTTGTTTTAAGTAAAATCGCCATTTATAGCCCGACCGCGCTTAGGGTCTGATATTTGCTCATATAAACTTGCGCTTCGATGCGTCTCATCGTATCAAGAGCGACGGAGACGACGATCAGCACGCTGGTGCCGCCGAAATAAAACGGCACGCCCATAAATTTAACGAGTAGCCACGGGATGACGGTTACGAGGCCCAGATAGATTGAGCCCCAAAACGTAAGACGGCTAGCAACTTCGTTTAAAAAGCTCGCCGTTCCCTCGCCCGGACGAATGCCCGGGATAAAGCCGCCCTGCTTCTTTAAATTTTCACTAATATCCTTGGAATTAAAAGCAATTGACGCATAAAAATAAGCGAAAAATATAACCAACACAAAGGTCAAAAAGTTAAAGAAGTAATTGCTAGGGCTAAGGAAATCGTGGATCTTTTGGATGATCGGATTGGTGCTTGCTTGTAAAATTGTAGTCGGAAACATCAAAATCGCGCTTGCAAAAATAGGCGGAATGACGCCGCTTAAATTTAGCTTGATCGGTACGTAATTCATAATGCGCTTATTTTGATTTGCCATCAATACCTTGCGCGAAAACGATACCGGAATTCTGCGTTCACCTAGCTCCACATATAAAATTGCTCCGATAGTAGCCAGGATAATTAGCACGATCGCGATTAGCTTTAAAACGTTCATTTCGCCGGTATTTACTAAATTTACAGTACTTCCGATCGCTCTAGGGATGGCGCTTACGATACCTGCAAAGATAATAAGGCTGGTGCCGTTACCGACGCCGCGCTGCGTAATCTGCTCGCCGATCCACATCAAAAGCATGGTGCCTGCCAGCATCGAAATGCACGAGATGAAAACAAACTCGTTGGTATTTTCAGCCATTATCGCAGGCGCTCCGGTCTGCCCGTGAATGCCCTGCAAGCCGATGCTAACGCCGATGGATTGAACCATAGCAATCGCTATGGTAGCGTATCGGATGATCTGCATATATTTCTGCATACCGTCGCGCTCTTTTTTGAGTTTGCCCAAATTTGGAAAGGTTGCGGCAAGCAGCTCCATAATGATCGAAGCGGTAATATAAGGCATAATGCCTAGCGAGATAACGCTGAATCGCTCCGCCGCGTTACCGCTAAACATATTAAACATTCCAAAAGCGTTGTTGCTATTGTTTTGAAAAAATTGTTTTATAACCTCAACGTCCACTCCCGGAACCGGCACGTAAGCTAGCAACCTATAGGCAAAAAGAAAGCCCAAAGTAATGAGAATTTTGTTGCGTAGCGATTTATTCATTATTTTTGTCCGCTATACTTTACGTTCTCGTCTTTGATCTTGCTCGCGAGCGCTTTTGCGCCTACGCCGATCAGCTTGATCTTTTTAACGGAATTTGAAATTTTATGAACGGATTTGATGCTTTCGATCGTAATCTCACTAAGATCTTTGATAGCTTCGATTTTATCGACATTGATCACGTAAGGCTTTTCAAATTTAGAAGTAAAACCTACCTTTGGAAGCCTTCGCTGAATCGGCTGCTGACCGCCCTCGAAGCCTCTTTTTTCATGAGAGCCGGTACGCGCAGTCTGGCCCTTGCCACCGCGACCCGCAGTTTTACCTAGACCGCTTCCTTGACCACGACCCAAGCGCTTAGTAGCGTGAGTCGAGCCTGGGGCTTTTTTAAGATTTTCTAATCCCATCTTTTATCCTTGTTAGTGTTTTAACATACTAAGAGCTTTCATCGTAGCTCTTACGACATTTGAGGAGTTGTTCGAACCTAGCGATTTAGTGAGGATATCTTTAACACCCGCAAGCTCTAAAACTGGGCGGACTGAACCACCTGCGATAACGCCGGTACCTTCGCTCGCCGGCTTAAGTAAAATTTTGCTCGCATTGTATTTAACTTCGATATCGTGAGTGATAGTGGAGCCGTTTAAATTTACCTTGATGATATTTTTAAACGCATCGTCTACCGCTTTTTTAATCGCATCTGGAACCTCTTTGGACTTGCCAAAGCCAAAGCCCACTAGGCCGTTTCTATTGCCTACTACGATAAGAGCCGTAAACCTAAACCTTCTACCGCCTTTAACGACCTTTGTAACCCTACCGATATTGACGATTACCTCTTCGAATTCTTCTCTATTATACTTTTCCACAATCATTCCTTTGGGTTATAGTTTGATGCCGTTTTGGCGTAGCGACTCGGCAAAGCTTGCGATTACGCCATGATACAAATAGCCATTGCGATCGAAAATCGCTTCAGAAATGCCTTTATCTTTTAGCTTGGAGGCTAAATCTTTAGCTAAGCTAGCCGCGCCCTCTTTGTTTGCCTTTAAATTTAAAACCTTACCGCTGCTAGCGCACAAAGTCGCGCTCGCCGCGTCGTCGATAGCCTGAGCGTAGACCGTCCTATTGGATTTGAAAATAGAAATTCTAGGGCAAGATGCGACGCCTGAAATTTTAGCGCGAATTCTTCTTTTTCTCTTGATTCGTAAAGAGATCTTTCTTTTTAATACGTTCTGTGTCATTTCTCAACCCTTATTTCTTAGCTGTTTTTCCGGCTTTGCGGATGATATGCTCTTCAAGATACTTGATGCCTTTACCCTTATATGGCTCAGGCGGTCTGAATCCTCTGATCTCGGCTGCTACTTGACCTACTTGCTGCTTGTCGTCGCCTTTGATGGTTACGACGTTTTTATCTACGGAAATTTCAATCCCCTTTGGAGATTCAAAATTTATCGGATGCGAAAAGCCCAAATTTAGCTCAAGCACCTTGCCCTTCATCGCAGCTCTATAGCCGACGCCGTTGATTTCAAGCTGCTTTGAAAAGCCCTCTGTAAGACCGAGAACGATATTGTTAGCTAAAGCGCGGTATGTTCCCCAATACGCCCTGCTCTGTCTATCCTCGCCCTTAGGTGAGAATTCTATCTTTCCGTCTTCGATTTTTACATCGACATGACCTTTTAAATCAAGCTCTTTTTCGTTATTTGATTTTTTAAATTTTAACGACGAGCCGTCGATTTTGACCTCTAAGCCGTTTGGAATAGAGATCGGTTTTTTACCAATTCTTGACATAATTTTCCTTTTTATTTGTCTAGGGTATGTCTACTTTTACGAATGGATACCACAATGCCATAAAAAGTAGAAACTTCTTACCAGATCGTGCAAAGCACTTCGCCGCCGACGCCCGCTTTGTGCGCGTCGATACCGCTCATAACGCCTTTACTTGTGCTAACGACAACGGTTCCGTAGCCGTTTTTGAAGCGCTTGATCTCGTCTTTGCCTTGATATACGCGGCGGCCCGGAGTCGAAATTCTTTTAACTTCGTTTATCACGCTCCTGCCTTTTTCGTCATATTTAAGCACTACGTTGATGATCTTTTTATTGTTTTCCTCTACTACGTTGTAGCTCTCGATATAGCCCTTCTCAGCTAAAATTTTAAGCATAGCCTCGACTACGTTTGAGTGAAAAAGCTTAGTCGTATCTAGCCTTCGCATCGCAGCATTTCTGATGCGAGTTAGTCCATCTGAAATAAGATCGTTAATCATCTCTTCTCCTTACCAGCTTGCTTTTTTTAGACCCGGGATCAAGCCCTCGTTTGCCATCTTGCGAAGGCAAACGCGACAAATTCCAAAATCCTTATAAACGGAGTGCGGACGACCGCAAATTTGACATCTGGTATATGCGCGAGTGCTAAATTTAGCGGGGCGTTTCGCCTTGGCTACCATTGATTTTTTTGCCATATCATTTTCCTTTTGCAAAAGGCATGCCGAATAGCTCTAGCAATTTAAATGCCTCTTTATCGTTATTTGTAGTCGTTACGACGGTTATATTCATACCGTGAGTTCTTAAAATTTGATCGTATTCGACCTCAGGGAACATCAGCTGCTCTTGCAAGCCGAAGTTGTAATTGCCGCGTCCGTCAAAGCCCGCTCTAGGTAGCCCTCGGAAATCCTTAACCCTAGGAAGCGCGATAGAGATCAGTTTATCTAGGAAGGCAAACATCTGCTCTTTTCGTAACGTAACCATTATGCCTACCGGAAAACCTTCGCGAACTTTAAAGCCTGCGACCGATTTTTTTGCATTGACGATAAGCGCTTTTTGGCCTGCGATCAGCGAGATAGTATCGGCCATATTTTGAAGCACCTTTTGATCTTTGCTCGACTCGCCCGTTCCTACGCTGATAACGATCTTTTCAAGCGCCGGGATAAGCATAGGATTTTTTATATCAAATTCTTTCTGCAAAGCAGCTCTGATGGAATTTACATATTTATCTTTTAGTCTGCTCATAATCAACCCTCTACCAACGCAACGTTTGAAATATCCATAGGCATCTCTTTGCTCGTAAAGCCGCCTTGCGGATTTTGCTCGGTTGGTTTGATAGCCTTTTTAGCCATTTTACAACCCTCGACGATAACTTGAGCTTTTTTAGGAAACACTGCCTTAACGATGCCTGTTTTACCCTTATCGTCACCTGCGATGATCTTTACTTGATCGCCTTTTTTAATCTTAAATTTTACTGCCATTATAAAACCTCCGGAGCCAGCGAAACGATCTTCATAAAACCGCCGTATCTGACCTCTCTACCGATAGGACCGAAAATACGAGTGCCGATCGGCTCTTTTTTTGAATCCAAAATAACGGCTGCGTTCTCATCGAATCTAATTAGCGAGCCGTTGCCTCTATGCAACTCTTTAGTCGTACGAACGACTACGGCTTTTACTACTTGACCGCGCTTAATCTTGCCGTTAGGGAGCGCTTTTTTTACAGAGCAAACGATAATATCGCCGATTGTGGCGTATCTTCTCTTGCTGCCGCCCAAAATTTTAATACACATAAGTTCTTTTGCGCCGCTATTATCAGCTACCGCAAGTCTGGTAAAACTCTGTATCATTATTCAACTCCTGTTTTCAAAACCGCTTTTAAGCGAAACGATTTTCTAGCGCTTAGCGGTCTGCACTCGATCGCAGATATGGTGTCGCCGATCTTTACGACGTTGTTTTCATCGTGGATCAGATATTTTTTAAATCTTTTTACGATCTTTCTATATCTAGGGTGCATAACCCTTCGCTCCACCAAAACGGTAGCTGTTTTATCGCCCGCCTTCTTTACGACTACGCCTTGAATTTCTCTTTTAAATGCCATAACCTATCCTTATTTAGCTTTAATAGCGGTGTTGATTCTAGCGATATCTTTTTTGATAGCGCGAATCTCGTTAGGATTGCTTAGCTGCATAGTTTTTAGCTTTTGTCTAGCCGTAAATAAAAGCAACTTACTTTGTTTCAACATAGAATTTAGCTCAGCTAAATCTTTATCTTTCAAATCAGTATATTTCATTTTCGCTTTCCCTACTTACGATTTTCGTTTTAAAAGGTAGTTTATGAATTGAAAGCATAAGCGCCTCTTTAGCAACCTCTTCGCTAACGCCGGTCATCTCAAAAATGATCCTGCCCGGTTTTATATTCATTACCCACTCTTCTACGCCGCTCTTACCTTTACCCATACGAGTTTGTAGAGGCTTTTTAGTAAGCGGTTTGTCTGGGAATACCTTAATCCAAATTTTAGCTTGACGATTCACGAAGCGCGTCATCGCGACACGAGCCGCTTCGATCTGGCGAGAATTTACCCTACCCGCCTCTACCGCTTTGATACCGAAATCGCCGAACGTCAAGGAATTTCCTCTCGTCGCATAGCCGCGATTGCGACCTTTCATCATCTTGCGGTATTTTGTTCTTTTTGGCATCAACATAACTATTTACCTCTTCTTGGTCTGCGTGTTTTTTTAGGCGCATCATCGGTCTTTTCAGCCTGGATGCCTTTTTGTAAAATTTCACCCTTAAAGATCCAAACCTTAATGCCGATATTACCGTAGGTTGTATGCGCTTCGGCAAAGCCGTAATCGATCCTAGCCCTTAGAGTATGAAGCGGAACGCGTCCCTCCAAATACCATTCGGTTCTAGCCATCTCCGCACCGCCTAAGCGACCTGCGACGCAAATTTTAATTCCTTTTGCACCTGCTTTTTGAGCGCCTTGGATGACCTTTTTCATAGCGCGGCGGAATGCAACGCGGCGCTCTAACTGCATAGCTACGTTTTCCGCAGCCAAAAGTGCGTTCGAGCCTACTTTGCGCTCCTCTTTGATATTGATGGCTATGTCTTTATTGACTAGCTTAACGACTTCGCTTCTTAAATTTTCAACCTCGCCGCCTTTTTTGCCGATGATGATGCCCGGTCTTGCGGCTACGATCGTTACGCGAATTTTCTTAGCCGTTCTTTCGATAAGAATTTGGCTAATTCCCGCATAGTAAAGCTTAGCTTTTAAAAATTTGCGGATCTTATAATCCTCGCCGATACTCTCGGAAAGCGTCGCTTTAGAAGGAAACCATCTAGACTCCCAATTTCGATTAATTCCTAATCTTAAACCGATCGGATTTACTTTCTGTCCCATTTACGCTTCCTTCTTACTTGGTTTTGCTACTTCGACGATGATGTGCGAAGTAGGTTTGCGGATACGACTAGCCGTACCTCTGGCGCGCGGACGAAATCTCTTAAGTACGGGACCTGCATCCACTCGGCAGCTCGTAACTACGACCTCTTCAGGCTCAAAGCCGCCGTTTGCGACCGCGCTTGAAATAGCCGTAGCGATATATTTCGCGCCGCGATTAGGCGTAAATTCCAAAGTAGCGAGGGCAAATTCCGCATTCATGCCTTGAATTTGTTTTGCAATAAGTCTTGCTTTTGTCGGCGAAAGGCGAACAAATTTAATAGTTGATTTACTCATATTCTATCCTTACTTGCCGATCTTTTTCTGCACGGAGCCTTTGTGGCCCTTGAAAGTGCGCGTAGGAGCGAACTCGCCTAATTTATAACCGATATGATGTTCGGTGACGTAAACCGGGATAAAATTCTTTCCGTTATGAACGTTAAACGTAAGTCCGATCATCTCAGGCACGATCGTGCTTCGTCTCGACCAAGTCTTGATCGGTTTATTATCGCCGGCTTTCTTTGCCGCAACGACTTTTTTCATTACGTGATCATCTACGAAAGGACCTTTTTTTAGCGATCTAGCCATTTTTATTTTCCTTTCCTTCTTGAAATTATAAGCTTATCGCTCGCTTTTTTATGGCGAGTTTTATAGCCCTTCGTCGGTTTGCCCCACGGAGTTACCGGATGGCGGCCGGAGTTTTTCTTACCCTCGCCACCGCCGTGCGGGTGATCGACCGGGTTCATTGCAGAACCTCTGGTTTGAGGACGGATACCTCTGTGGCGATTGCGTCCGGCTTTACCGATGACGACGTTTGCCCACTCTTCGTTACCCACTACGCCGATACTAGCCATGCACTCTGCAAGCACTCTTCTCATCTCGCCGCTAGGCAGACGCAAAATGACGTATTTTTCCTCTTTACCCATTAGCTGAGCATAGCCTCCAGCGCTACGCGCCATTTGAGCACCTTTGCCCGGTTTTAACTCGATATTATGCAGGATAGTTCCCACAGGGATATTTTTCATCTTCATCGCGTTGCCAGGTTTAATATCTAATCCGCCCTCGGCAGCGGCTACCACGTCGCCCACTTTAAGATCGTTAGGCTTGATAATGTAGCGCTTCTCGCCGTCTGCGTATGAGATCAATGCGATTCGGCAGTTACGATTCGGATCGTATTCGATCGCCTCGACCTTGCCAACAACGCCGAATTTATTTCGCTTAAAATCGATAATTCTATAAAGTTTAGCAGCTCCAGCTTGTTTATGGCGACTGGTAATGCGGCCATTATTGTTCCTTCCGGCTGCGGCAGGAATTTTAACAAGCAAGCCTCTAACGCTAGCTTTTGCAGTGATATCCTCGCTGCTAAGCCCTGTCATAAATCTTCTACTTGGAGTATACGGTTTATAAGTTTTAATCGCCATTTTACGCCTCCACGCTTTCTAGGCTTACGCCTTCAGGTAGTTTGACGTAGAATTTTTTCACATCGTTTCTAGCGCCAGTTCTGCCTTTAAATCTTTTTACTTTGCCGTCCTGTCTTAAAGAATTTATCTTTAGCGGAGTGATCCCGAAATAGTTTTTTAAAACGCTTTTTAGTCCGTTTTTCGTAACCGACGGGCTAGTTTGGATAACGACCACGCCGTTTTCCTGAAGACCGAGAGACTTTTCCGTATAAAGGATCGTTTTGATATCTGTTATATCTGCCATTTTAGTCCTCTTTCACTATTGATTCAAATGCCGCTTTTTCGAATACGACCGAGCCGTAAACTGCGATTAGGTAAGCATTGACCTCGCTTGCATCGATGACATAGCAATTTTTTAGATTTCTATAGGCCAAAAGAGTTTGCGCGTCCAGCTCGTTTTTAACGATTAGCGCATCTCTAACGCCCAGTTTCTTAATAAAATTTGCCGCATCTTTGGTTTTACCGCTTTTTAGCTCCAAATCGTCGAAGATAAAAATTTTACCATCGTTTGCTTTCTCATTGATAGCAAATTCCAGCGCAAGGCGTTTTTGCTTTTTATTGACCTTCTGCTCGTAATTTCGCTCGTTAGTCGGACCGAATGCAACCGCGCCGCCTACCCAGACATTGGTTCTGGTTGAGCCCGCACGTGCACCGCCGCGACCCTTTTGTCGCCATGGCTTTTTACCGCCGCCGCTAACCTCGGCGCGAGTTTTAGCGTTAGCCGTATTTGCACGAAGCGAAGCAAGGTAAGATTTGATGTACAAATATAGATTGTGCGAATTGACTTCCGAAAATTTCACAGGGATTTCAATTTCGCTTGCTTTTTCTAGTTTTTCGTTAAGCACGCTTACTTTACTCATTTTACTATCCTTATTCTGCCCATTGCACCGTTAAATCCAGGAACCGAGCCCTTAAGCACTAAAATTTTATTCTCGGCATCAAAGCTTACGACTTCGTTTTTGGCAGTGATCGTTTCGTTTCCAGTGTGTCCCGCCATCCTCATACCAGGCTGAACGCGACCGGGCCACTCGCAGTTGCCGATCGAGCCCGGTCTTCGGTGAAAGCGGCTGCCGTGCGCTGCAGGACCGCCCGCAAAGCCATGGCGCTTAATGACACCCTGATAGCCCTTGCCCTTGGATCTGAAGCTTACTTTTACGATCTTAGCTCCGCTCAAAACATCTAAATTTTGATCGCCGAGCTCGGCATTTTCTAAGCTTAGAGTCGCAAATTTATTAAATTCTTTACTTAGGCTATATTTCTTTTGAATTCCAGCGATAGCTTTATTATACGCTTTGCCGTCTGCGTATGCTACGATGGCTTTTTTATCATCGCAAACTTCGCAAATTTTGGTATTGATAAGTCGCAAAAGAGTCACGGGCGTGCTGCTCGTGTCGATCGTCCTACTCATGCCTATTTTTTCTACGATATATTCCATTGTTTTACCCCTTATTTGCCCATCGCATGAACTTCGACGTTGACTTCCGGAGCCAAATCAAGCTTAGTTAGCGAATCAACCGTGTCCGGAGTCGCCGCTACGATATCTAGCATACGAGCGTGGATCTTCATCTCAAACTGCTCTCTAGAGTCTTTATTTACGTGTGGAGATCTTAAAACTGTGTAGCGCTTGATCTTTGTGGGCATAGGAACAGGGCCTCTTACATCCGCACCCGTTCTTTTGACGGCTTCTACTATGGCCGCAACCGTGCGATCTAAAACTCGATGGTCATATGCCTTGAGTTTCAACCTAATTTTTTGCATCTGCTTTTCCTTAAAAAGAACTTGTCGCAACGCGCGACCTTTTGTTTCGAACAAAAGACGCACATTATATAAAAGCGCTCCATTTTTGTCAAGAAAATAGCCAAATTTTATTGAAATATTTCCTTTTCATAAGGAAAAATATATAGAATTTCGAAAATTTTTTAGAGTGTCGGAAATTTTCAATACAAAAATTTTAGATAACTTTGAAATAGATATAAAAATTTCATAGGATTTTTTCAGATTTATTTCCTTTTAATAAGGAAAATTTTAAAATACTCGCCATGAATGATCTAAAATTTTTTTACGAAAATCCGCCGGAATTTGCAGGCTTTATCCCGCGCAAAAGAGGTATCGGCTCTGCCAAAACCATAATCTACGGAGTGCTAAATTCCGGCAAAAGCGCCGTGCTGAAAAATGAAATTTCAGAACTTAAAAAAGACGAAATTTTGTATCTAAATTTAGCCGATCTACGCCTTGAAGAGGCGGTAGCGAATGATGCAATTTTTGCATCTAGAAATAGCGCAGGCAATACAAAGGCTAGCGAAGTAAACGAGCATGAAATAAGCAGAGAAGCTACGTTAGACGCGGAAATTTCGGATACGGGCGAATTTTACCGCGCCACCGTAAAAAATACAGATACAAAAAACGCAAGCGCAAATGTCTCAAACAATGCAAAAAATGCGGAGTCCGATGGCGCAAAAAACAGGAGCGAGAATTTCTTCTGCGAGATCAAAGAATTTTTAGCCGCCAACGAGCAAATTTCATCGCTTTTTTTGGATAATTTTAGTAGCGCCGATTTTGAAATTTCATCGCTTCAAAGCTTCGCTGGGGGGCTAAATTTAAAGCGTTTTATCATCTCTACGCGCGATAGAGAGCTTATTCTGCCGGGCTTTGAGCGGCTTGAGCTTTTGCCGCTTTCATTTGAAGAATTTATCGCCTTCGATAAGCACCACAACGAGATAAACTCGATGATTTCGGCGTTTTTAGCCCAAGGCGGCGGCGCAAAAAATCCCTTCATGGCCCCTGCCGAAATTTTAGAATTCGAGCAGAGTCTGCTTACGGCAAACTTTAGCCGCACGGAAATTTTAATCCTCAAAGAGTGCCTAAGCTCTGTCCACGCCGCATTTAGCGCAAATAAAATTTACACCGCGCTAAAGCCGCGCATCAAGATCTCCAAAGACGCCGTATACGGCACTATCGCCAAACTTGAGCGGGAAAATTTCATCAGATTTTTAAGCAAAGCGGGCGAGCCCGCGCGCGCAAAAAAACTATATTTTTCACATTTTAATATGCGCGAAATTTTAACAAGCAAAAAGGACTTCTCGAAAAAATTTGCCAACGTCCTTTTCTGCGAGCTTTTGGGGCTGAATACGCCGATTTTTTATACAAAAGAGCTGGATTTTTACCTGCCCGCTCTAAAAATGGGAGTTTTGGTCATTCCATTCAGCGACGCGGACATTATCTTTTTAAAATTTCGCAAAATTTTAAGCGTGCTCAAGAGGCTCGGCATCACGAGTCTAAAGGTCGTTTCTATGGCAAACTCCGGTAGGCTCGAGATTGAGGGTATTCGCTGCGATGTCGTGCCGTTTCATGAGTTCGTGCTTAGCTTCTAATTATTGACATTTAATATCATAAAAATATAAATTTTATGATATAATTTTGGCAAACCCATATCAATTACGCAAGGGAAAGCCGATGATCAAATTAAAAGACAAACTCATTTATGAAACGCTAAAACTGGTCGAATCACAAGGCGAAGAGGGACTTTTATGTCGCAATAAGCAAAGCGATGCGGAGTTTATGAGGGCCGTGAACGAATTCGCAGCTGCGAGTGGGCGCAACTATACCTCGGTCAAATCGACTCTTGATATAATTCATAAAAACTGGGGCTATCTGCAGCGCGAAAGCATTAAGGACACGGGGCTTGATGCGGGCAAGGCGTCGAAGATTTTCATCTACCGCCTATGCGAGTCAGGGCGAAGCTTTATCGAAAAATACGAAAAAGCCCTCGTCCAAAACGCCGACAAATAGTTCAAAATTAAAAATTTTAAGCGCCAATTAGATAGAATTCTTTAATTTCACGTAGAGCGATAGAATTTCATTTTTATGCGACTCGCCTTAAAAAAAGGAGATGAAAATGCTGGATTTTATAGTAAAAATGTTCGCATGGAAAGCTGAGTGGGAGGTAAAAAAGGAATATGACAAAGAATTTGACGACCTATCCTCCATGCGCTCAATCCTGCGCTTTATAATACTTCTTATCATACTTGGGATTTTGATTAAATTTCAGTTGAGCGCATGAAAGATACATTTTTAGACATTGCGCTCGTTTTATTCGGCATCGCTATGCTTGTCGCGATACGACAAAAATCTTTGTCAAAATTTATAATTTTTGTCGTGATTTTAGCGCTCGCCAGAGAGTTAATTATCAGGCTTTATGCCTAGTTTCGGCGAAACCGACGCGGATGGAATTTAAAATTTAAACGACAAAATGACGGCGCGGCGAAATTCGGCGGGCGCAAATTTTAAATTTCGCCGTAACCACACTATGCTTTTATCGTCGTTCGTAAATTCTACCGCGCTTCAAGAATTGTTGTATCGATAAATCTAGCTTTTATTGTCAATGACAGAATTTTACCCGCAGCGAGGATTTGCGCTTGATGCCGCGCTTTCTGCTATCAGTGGCGGAATTCCACTCGTGCAAATGCGACGGAATTTCACTTGTGCGAACACGGCGGATTTTTTGCGGTGGCAGCAAAAATTATAAACCAAATGAGCGGGTTAGAGCGTAAATTTTATAATGCTATAACGCTTAAATTCCGCAGAAGCCTAAATTAGCGCAATACAAGTGCAGAATTCAATCAAAAAATTTCAAACTTAGTAGTAAAATTCCGCGCACCAAAATTTTAAAATTTTATTTCATAAAATTCCGAGATTTAGGAATTAAATTTTGCAATGAGACGGCAAATTTTACTTCGCAATTAAAATTCTCACCCAAACCATCCCCGAAAATTCTAAAATTTCATCATCATAAAATTTTAAAATTCCAATGTCGTATTGCAAATCTATTATTTTATAAAACAGAGCGAAAAGCGAAATTTTGTATAAATTACACTCAAAAATTTTACGGATTCTCACGCAAACCGGCTCGAAATTCCGCCCTGCTTACTCCACGTATCCGATAAATTCGCCATCGAAAGTATGCCTAACGTCGCCGCGAAAGTAAATTTTACCTCCATCTCCTAAGCGCAAATTTAGCGTTTCGCCGCTTGCAGGTATCACGCGAATGTCGGGAGCTAGCCCCATATTTTCGACGCCTGCGATGAAGCATGCCGCCATCCCCGTACCGCATGCGAGCGTTTCGGCTTCTACGCCACGCTCAAAGGTGCGCACCTTTAAAATTTTGCTTGCGAGGCGGCTTTGAACTAACGCATAATTAACGTTAGCGTTATACTTTTCGCGCAAATCGCGGGCTAACGCGGCATTGAACTCATTTAAATCTCTAACAAAAGTTACCAAATGCGGCACTCCTGTGTTATAAAAATACCACGTTAGCCCTGCTTCTTCAAAGCTCTCGCCCAGGCGTTTAGGACGAGTTAACATTACCTCGACATTAGCTACTAACGCGTGAGCGTTAGGACGCAGATTGAAAATCTCGCCGAAGCTTACATTGCGTAGCTCGCCGCGCATACTCTCGCTCAAATTTCCGCCGAAAATACCGAAAATTTCGCCGCTAATTACGCCTGCGCCGCTTAGGAATTTCATACTCTGCGCGGCCAAGAAATTTTCATACGCATACATGCATACCGCGCGCGAGCCATTGCCGCACATATCGGCGCTGCTGCCGTCGCTATTATAAAATTCCCACTCAAAGTTTATCCCCTCGATACCGTTAAATTTCGGCAGCACGACGATGAGCCCGTCAGCACCTACTCCATCGCGCCTATCGCATAGCTCGCGCGCTAGCTTGGATCTATCCGCCTTAACTGAATCCGTAAATATTACGAAATCATTTCCGCTCGCATTATATTTTGAAATTTTCATTATCTACCTCGCAAATTTTTAAAATTACTAACGCTCACTAACGCTTTATTAAAATTTTACTTCTATCTAAATTTAAGCGTATCGCTTATTTTAGACCCTTTTGAGACATATTTTACTAACTCGCCCCCATTAGTTAGCTGGTTTATCGTAAGCCTTTCGCGCTTGATGTTAGAGTCTACCTCATAGTTTTTAAATGCTCGCAAGCATCAAATCTTCCGAGCTTACAAGCCTTTTCATAAAGCTCGCGAGCCCTCTTTTTATCTTTCGCTACGCCCCAGCCCTTTTCGTATTGATACGCTAAATTTGAGCAGGCTAGCGGCTCATCGCTTTTCTCGCACGCTTCGCTAAAATACTTCGCAGCAAGCGCGTGATCCTTTTGCCCGCCGTCGCCCTTAAAATACGTAACGCCCAAATTTACGCATGAATCCGTGTGTCCTTGCTCACAAGCCCTCGTAAAAAATGTCCTAGCCCTGTCCGCGTCTTTTTTCACGCCTTCGCCGAAAACATAGCTAAGCCCTAGGTTATGACACGCCTCTACCTGCCCCATCTTGCAAGCCCTGATCAAAAGCTCGATCGCCTTTTTAGCGTCTGGATAGACGCCGAGCCCCTTTTTATAGTTGTATGCAAGGCTCGCGCACCCCTCGCTGCTGTTTTTCTTGCAGGCGTCGCTAAAAAGCTCATTCGCTCTCTTGCGATCCTGCGCCACCCCCTGCCCGTCGTTGTAGAGCAGTCCCAAATAGACGCAGCCCTTCTGCTCGCCGAGCTTGCACGCCCTGTCGTAATAGCGCGCGGCCTGCTTGAAGCTTCTATTTGAGTCGTATGCATAGCCCAAATTTGCGCAGTCTAGCGCGTTTTCCTCGCCGCCTGCGTCGCAGTTGCGCTGTAGCTCATTTATCACGCGGCTTAGTTTTTTACAATCCATCTCGCTCCCCGCGGCGCAGCCCTTTCTTAGATCGTCGATCTCCGCCGCAGCGCCCGTCGCAAACAGCGCAGAGAGCAAAACCGCTCGCACCGCAAATTTTAGCCGCTCTTTAAGCGATGCGCTTTTAAAATTTTGAAATTTAGCGCCCTTTTGGGCGAAGCTACCGATTCTCATTGCTTTATCCTTTATTTCTAGTCTCATCTTAATTCGCGTATAAATTTTACGAGCTCTCGCGCAAAGGGCTAAATTTTATCTTTTAGCTCTTTTAAAAATCTCTCCACCGCGGCCTTAAGCGCGGCAAGATCGCCACTATTGTCTATCACAAAATCCGCCATAGCGCGCTTTTGCTCGATATCCATCTGCAGTTCCACGCGGTGTTTTGCGGCGGCATGATCCAGCCCGTTTCGCTTCATCACGCGCGCGATCAGTGTATCTTTAGGCGCATAAACGACCACCACTTTGTCAAAAAACTCATACCTCTTGCCCTCAAAAAACAGCGGAATATCGACGAAATAAATTTTTCCTTTCGCCTCCAAAGCCTGCGCCTGCGATAAAATTTCAGCCGTTATCTTTGGATGCAGTAGCGCTTCGAGCTTTGCCAATTCCGCAGGGTTTTTAAACACCAGTTCGCCTAGTTTTTTGCGGTCCACAAAAGCGCAGGAGGCGGACGGAATTTCATCGCCAGGATTGACGTCAAATTCTGCATGCGAAATCAAATTTTTAGCTCGCGCGTCTTTTTGCACGACGTATTGCGCGCCGAAAATTTCAGCCACCTGCGCAGCGCAGCGATCAAGAACGCAATGCGAAATCTTATCGGCATCGATGATCTCAAATCCACGCTCAGCAAGTAGCTCGCAAACCGCGCTCTTGCCGCTGCCGATGCTGCCCGTGATGACGATGGCGTGTTTAAATTTCAAGGTGGGCCTTTATAGCGTTTTTATTCGATTTTAGCTAAAATCTGCGAAATTATACCATCTTGGAGGATAAAATTTGATAAGCTACAAAGACGCTGGCGTCGATATAGACGCGGGAAATGACTTCGTAAACGCGATAAAACCGTTCGTCAAAGCGACGCAAACTCCGCACGTTTTGGGCGGTATCGGCTCGTTTAGCGGCGCAGTGAGACTGCCTGCAGGCTACAAAAAGCCCGCGATCCTAGGCGCCACCGACGGCGTGGGCACAAAGCTGCGACTCGCGATCGACGCGCGTAAATTTAACGGCGTCGGCCAGGACCTCGTCGCGATGTGCGTAAACGACCTCATCTGCAACTTCGCCGAGCCGCTATTTTTCCTCGACTACTACGCGACGGCAAAGCTTGAAATCGCAGATGCCAAAGAGGTGGTAAAAAGTATCGCCGAGGGCTGCAAACTCGCGCGCTGCGCGCTAATCGGCGGCGAAACGGCGGAGATGCCATCGATGTATGAAAAAGGCGATTTTGACCTTGCAGGCTTTGCCGTGGGTATCGCCGAGGAGGACGAGATCGACCGCTCAAAATTCGTACGCGAAGGCGATGTGCTCATCGCGCTTCCTAGCAGCGGTCTGCACTCAAACGGCTTCTCGCTCGCGCGAAAAGTGGTCGCCGAGCTGGGGCTAAAATTTGACGATAAAGTGGGCGAGCGCAAGCTAATCGACGTACTTTTGGAGCCTACAAGAATTTACGTCGGCGACTTTTTAAATTTAAAAGACAAGATCCATGCGCTCGCGCACATCACGGGCGGGGGCATCGTGGAAAATCTGCCGCGTGTATTTCCACAGGGGCTGAGTGCAAAAATCGAGCATGCCGCGATCCGCACGCCCGAAATCTTTAAAATCATCGCGCAAAAAGTGGAGCCGGCAGAGATGATGAGGACGTTTAATATGGGCGTTGGTATGATCATAGTGGCTCCGAAAGAAAACGCCGACTTTGTGCTAGCTAGAACCGACGGCTATGTCATCGGCGAGATCGTAAAAGGCGCGGGCGCACAGCTCGTGTAAATTTTAAGCGGTAAAATTTGCCGTTTTTTGCCAAAGCAGAATTTATGTTTAGACTAAATTTTAAAGCAGGTATTGCGACAGCTTCCAAAAACAGCGCCGAGAATTATTATATGATAGGCTTTGCGGACGACAAGTACGACTATAAGAACTATCTGCTTTTCCAAAGACCCATCAAGCTCGGGCGATACGAGTACGTAGACGCGCCGCATAACGGCTTATACGCCAAGTGTAGGCGACGTATGCTATAACGGCTGCAAGGCGGCAAAAATCACTAGAGAGCTTATCGTTTTTGAAGTCCAAGATAGCGTCATCGCCGCGGATATCAGCGGCGTCAAAATTCCCAAACGCTTCATTCAGTATTGCAAAGAAATTTTCGGCGATCTGCTTAGCATCGAGGGGTAAATTTAAATGTGCCTAACGGCACGCAAAAGCAAATTTCGCAATCACAAATATAAAGCCGAGATTAAAATTTAACGAGCGAATTTTTAGATAGCGCGAGATAAGAGCGTTTAAGCAAAGCCATTAAACGCGATAAAACTTCGCGCCGGAGTAAAATTTATTGCGAGATTTGCGCATCAAATTCGGCGCAAGTATTATATGGCAAATTTACCCTGACAAACATAGCTAAATTTCACGCTTGATCCGTAGTCGTCTAAGCTTTAATTTAGACGCGCCGCTTGTCGCCTCTGCTCTCTTACAGCTAGCTCCGCGGACTTGGGGGCAAAACGATCATCTCGCTATCCGTGCTGTCGCTTATTTTTTAGTAGGGGTAATCTCTAGCGCGCCCATACTACTGCCTGCTTTTTCAGAAAAGGGCGATCGCTCGCCCCTTCGGTTTAAATTTTATCTATGCGCTCGCGCCTTATTTTGCAAAATCTAAAATTTTAGCGATATTTTCGCGGCTGTAGAGCTCCGCCATATTCCACGCTTTGGCGTTTGTCGCGGCTACGTCTATGACCTCGTCTAGCACCTTGCCTTCGATGCCGAGCTGCGCGAGACTAGTCGGCGTGCCGATCTTACCAAACCACGCCTTAAGCGCTGCTATGCCCTCATCCGCGCTTTTAAGGCCGAAAATTTCACGAGCGAAACGCTCAAACGCGCTTAAATTTCTATCCTTATACCACCTCATCCACGCAGGCATTACCACGCTAAGACCGGCTCCATGCGCGCAATCCACGACCGCACTCATCGCATGCTCGATCATATGGTTCGGATAGCCGAAGTCACCCACGCCCACGTAGGTTAACCCGTTTAGCGCCATCGTCGCGGCCCACGCAAACTCGGCGCGCGCATCGTAATCGCTCGGATCTGCGAGCAGGATTTCAGTCGTGCGGATGACGGTTTTGATGTTGGCTTCGATATAGGCTCGAACGATGTCTGGATGGACGCTAGCGGTAAAATACCCCTCGATGCTGTGCGCGATGATGTCGCTCGCGCTATATACGAGATACTCGCGGCTGACGGTTGCTTGCAGCTGCGGGTTTATGACCGAGACTTTCGGGTATAGACACGGCGCGCTGATCGGGTATTTTTGCTTGGTCTGCTCCTTGGTCACCACGCCGCCGCAGTTCATCTCCGAGCCCGTCGCGGCAAGGGTAATGATATCAAAAATTTTAAGCGCAACGCTCGGGCTTTTGCCGGTAAAAAAATCCCACACGTCGCCCTCGTAGCAGGCGCCCGCGGCTACGGCTTTCGCCGAGTCCAGCACGCTTCCGCCGCCCACAGCAAGCACGCTATCGGCGCCGAATTCTTTAGCGAGCTTGATCGCTTCATTTACTTTGCTTAACACGGGATTTGATTTTATGCCGCCAAGCTGGGTAAATTCTATACCGCTTGCCTTTAAGCTGCTCTCCACGACGCCCATCAGACCGCTCTTTCGTACGCGCTCGCTGCCGTATAGTACGAGAGCTTTTTTCGCGCCCGCTTCCTTCATATACTGCCCGATATGCTCCTCTTTACCCTTGCCAAATTCTATCCTCACGGGGTTGCAAAAACTAAAATTTGTCATCTTTTCTCCTTTAAATAAAGTTGCTAAATTATAGCCTTTTTTAAAATTTTGCGGTAGCACGATACTACAATTTCATTGCCTAATCGTGCAAATTTAAGTATAACCCGTGTAAATTTAAAGGAGCTTAGATGAACAAAGCAGATAAAATTTTAAAAGACGCCGCAAAGATCACCGGCGAGCTGTATCTCGCCTATGGATACGTTCAGACGCCTATAGGGGCGCTCGGCTTTTACCGTCAAAGAAACCCCAGACTTCATCGCGACGATCTATGAGCCTAGCGTGTGCTTGCGCCTGAGCGGCGGTAAAATGGTGGAATTTAGCGGCAAGCAGTATCGCTACGACACGCAGAAATTCCTACTTTGCGCAAGCGACCTGCCGCTTTTGGGGCGAGTAGAGCACTGCCCATTTCTATCGGTAAGCATTAAATTTCAAAGCGAGGACATTCTTGAAGCACTCAAGGAAATAGAGGGGCAGAGCCGCGCTGGCAGACTTAAAAGCAGCCTATACTTCGGTGATATGAGCTACGAGATCGCGGACGCCGTTTCTAGGCTCATATCTTTGCTACGGCGAGAGCCTGCGAGCCTAAAGCACCTCGAGCGTTTGGCGATAAAAGAAATTTTATACACGCTGATCTTAAGCGGCGCTGAGGGATTTCTCAGCCGCTTCGTCATGCAGGGCACAGCGGAAAACTATATCGCGCGTGCAATGAGGGAAATTAAAAGCCGCTTCAAAGAGCCGATCAATATGAGCGAATTAGCAGCCGAACTCGGCATCAGCCCGTCGTCGTTTTACCATAATTTCAAAAAAATTACCGCGCTAAGCCCACTTGATTTTCAAAAGCGCATTAGACTGCAGGAAGCTAGATATATCTTGCAAAACAGCGATAGCACGGCTTCTCAAGCGGCCTTTGACGTCGGATACGAAAGCCCGTCGCAATTCAGCAGGGAGTACGCGAGGATATTCGGCATGCCGCCTAAAGCTCACGCGCAGACGCTTCGAGGCTAAGAAGTAGGTAAAATTAAAACGGTCGGCTTGGATGAGCTTCGGCAATCTTAAAAATTTTATGTCGAGCGTAAGCCGAAATAACTACGCAATAAAGTAGCATCCGCGACAGAAACAAACGCTTGGTAGAAAAATAGGCACGTCATAAGAGGGGCAACCAAGACACAAGAGAATAGTTGCGTGCAGTATTGGCTAACACACTGTAAGGGGGTATCACACTACAAGAAAGCTGGCCTATACCGTAACGATAACTGCCCCCCTGCTTGCTTGCTGCTACGCTAAAAGTCATTGCCCATCTTGTTGCTAAATTTTATAATTTCAATTGCGCAGCGTTTTATCACGCGACCTGCACAAGCAGAATCAAGTCAACCGAAACGTTTTAAATAAATTTAAATCAAGCTGAAATAGAAAAAATTTTCTTAAAAATAGCTATTTTAGTATCATAAAATTTCATAAAAAATTTATTTACACTGATAAAAACATAATTTTTAATATACGTCTAATAAGCAAAATAGTAATATTTTTACGATATTAAATTTCAGCGAGAAAGGAGAAAATATGGAATTTTTAATGGTTCTGATGTTTTTCGTCGCAGGTCTTTTGTTGTGGTTTAGACCCGAGAAAAAGCGCGCGGTTATGGGCTTTGGTATCGCGGGTATCGCTATACTCGTCATCATGATGGCGTGGGTGAATAAATTTGCCATCGTGCCTATGGGAAATTTTTAGGAGCGAGCAATGAAAAGTTTGCAAGATAAAATGTCTCAAAGCCTCATTCGCGGCGCCGAGATTTCTGCAGGCTGGGGCGAAGATGAAAAGCGGTTTTTTAATCTTTTCGCCCTTGCTGCCCTCGCCCTCATCGCCCTGCCCGTAGGTATCGCGTGTTTGGTTTTGGGCTTTGGCATGGGCGATAGCCCCTGCATCATGTGCTGGCACGAGAGATTTTGCATGGTCGCGATCTCATTTATGGCCCTATTGATCGTTAGATACGGCTTTACGGTCAAATATCTAGCCGCAATCCTCTTTTTAGCATGCCTCGGGCTATACGACGGCTTTTTGCACTACAGCCTCGACGGCACCGGCGGCGGCTACCTCGCGACATAAAGCAGGGCTTCGGGCTCGAAATTTTAGGCGCACACACGCAGTTTTGGGTAGTAGTGGTGCATTTTTGCGTCATTATATTTTTGGGCGTGATTTTGCTGCTAGGCAAAAACGTAGGTAAAATAATGCAAAAAAGCGAAGAGGGCGCATACGGCGCGGTTTTACCCAAATTTGCGCTAGGCAAAGTTGCAGTTGCGGCCTTTGCGATCATCATGGCTTTTAACTGCGTGCAGGCCTTTATCACCGCAGGCCCGCCGCCCTATCTAGCCTCCGCGACGCCTTCGCGCATGAGCATCGATCCGTCAAAGTGGTTTTGGGAGCTTGATCACTGGGAGGAAACCGAAATTGACTTCCGCGAAAACTGGAATCCAAAACTACCGAATTTACCGAAGTGAGGTCGCGATATGAGAAAAATTTTAACCTTAACCCTTTTGTGCGCTGCACTGGCGCTGGGCGGCGAGTTTAATCTAAATCCTGCGGACGGCGCAGTGACAAATTTAACACCATTACGTAAAAGCGGTGAGATAACATTAAATTTAAACAACAATAACCCAGTCACGGGGCTTGACTACGACGCGGCAAGCGGAAGCTTCTTGCTCGGCACTCTAAAATTCGAGCTCTACGAAATGGACGGCGAGCTAAAAACCGTAAAAAGCTATCTACGAAGCACGCCCGATTGGATAATGCAGATGGAAGAAACCGTCGCGGCGAGCTTTTTTAAAGGCTCGGTAGGACTCATGGGCTATAATAAAACCTATGAGTTTTTCAAGCCCGCACCGAATCAAAGTAAAGAGGAAGCGAACAAGGCGTGGCGCTATCTGCACGACGGATATGAAAATTTCACGCTCGATTTCAAGGACCGCTACTCCACCGTGCGCGCTAAACAGCAGTTTATCCTCTCGTGGGATCACTCGGATTTCTACGGCGAGTTTTTCGTCGCTAGCGTGCCCGACGACATCAAAGCAAGCTGGAGCATAGCGAGCTTTAGCGATGCCGACAATCTGCTCTCGAGCGAGTTCGTGCCGAGCTTCGAGGAGGCTCTCGGCGTAAAGGACGGCAGGGATATAAACGACTACTACGTCACGGGCATGGACGCGCAAGGCGAGTTTATTTATCTGCTTTCAAAGCAATACTCAAGCATCCTAAAGCTTGATCCGCGCAGCAGAAAGATCGTGGAGGTTTATAGCTTTGAAGGCGCAAACGACGCGCATGCGCTAGCTGTCAAGGATGGAAAATTTTACGTCGCG
This sequence comes from uncultured Campylobacter sp., assembly GCF_938030685.1. GTDB lineage: Bacteria > Campylobacterota > Campylobacteria > Campylobacterales > Campylobacteraceae > Campylobacter_B. The sequence goes on from NZ_CALHHX010000200.1 coordinate 23,030, forward strand.
ACGAGAGAAAACGGAACGAATAAAATTTTCGTTTTTGAGAGGTGAAATTTAAGCCGTCTTTTGGGCGGCTTAAATTTATAGATAATTTAAAACAAGGCGTGTAACTTCTCGTTCGGCGATCAAATTTTATATTTTTATACTCATCCAAAACCACCAAACGACTTTGATGTTTTTCTTTTTGCTAAATCGCTTAAAGCTCTGTTCGCTATAATGTCGTCGTAAATTTAGCTTAAAAAACCGTTAGTGGCTATGAAATTAGATGAAATATCTTAGTAAACTATCTACATAATTTTTTGATTTTATGGAGAATTAAATGAACGAATTATTCATTCAAGCCGAAACGCTACAAAACCTTTTGATTTCTCGCGCCACCGGAGGGCAAGAAAATAATGTTGAATACACGCGTCTGAGGCAGACAGTTCTTGCAAATGCTGCATTTGAAACACTTGTCCCTCAATTTATAAAAACATGTAGAAATCTCGATCAATTTTGGCAGTTTATAAAATATAAGTTCGGTAGCTATGCTGAACGTCGGAATTATATATGGTCTGAGTTTTCTTCGTTATTAGAAGCTCTAGAACGGGGCGGCTTGGCTCCGTCTGATGAATTTGTGACTAAGGGCATAAAGAAATTTGATTCTGCTCACGTTCAAGCAGCATGGTCAAAAGCATTAGATAGGAGAGTAAGTGATCCGGAAGGCGCAATTACATCAGCTCGAATGCTGATAGAAACAGTCTGCAAGCATATCCTTGATGATATGAATGTCCAATATGATGACGCGGTAGATTTACCTAAACTTTACAAAGAAACCGCGAAAGTTTTAAATCTTGCTCCGTCGCAACATACAGAAGAAGTATTCAAACAAATTCTTGGTGGTTGCACGGCTGTTATTGAAGGATTAGGAACGCTTCGTAACCGTCTAAGTGACGCTCACGGCAAAGGAAAGGTCGGTGTGAAACCTGCATCGCGTCATGCCGAACTGGCTGTTAATTTATCTGGATCATTGGCTAGTTATCTTTTAGCTACTTGGGAGACCCGCAAGGAAACACAAATTTGATAATAGGCAAGAGTCTGCTATTTAACTCGCACTCTTACGCGGACTGCGACGCCGTGCGTAAATTTAACAACAGACCTACCAAATGCGGTAAATTTTGCTGCAAATTTTAAAATAAAGAGCTACGTAATGTCGCGTCGCTTTTGGTAATTTATCGAAAAATCACAATTTAAAGCCGAATTTAAAAAAGTCGGACTTTCATCTGACCCAAGTATTAGGAAAAGGGAGAAGCTAAAATATATAGACCGCGCCAAGCACGATAAACGCTCTTAAGCAAAAGCCGCCCACAAGCACGCCGTATTCGTCATAAACACAGCTTTTTACCTCCTCGCCGCCGTGCGCACAGACGCTGCTACCTGCATTTACGATGCAGCTGTAAAGCATAAATTTACTTCAACTAGATAGCAGCAAAACCCAACTTCGCCGCTCAAATTTAGCCTATTTTACGCTATTTTCAGCTTTAAATTTAGCCAAAAGCTCCTCGTCGCATTTCGGGCAGTATTCGTGCTCGCCGCTGATGTAGCCGTGCTTAGCGCAGACGCTAAAGACCGGCGTTATCGTGATGTATGGTAGCTTGTAGTTGTTTACCACGCCGCGCACGAGGTCTTTGCACGCTTCGGCCGAGCTGATACGCTCTTTCATGTATAGGTGCAGCACCGTGCCGCCCGTGTAGGAGCTTTGCAGTTCGTCTTGCAGGTCGAGCGCCTCGAACGCGTCGTCGGTGAAATTTGCCGGCAGCTGCGTGGAGTTGGTGTAGTAGATATTTTCGCCAAAACCGGCCTGGATGATGTCGGGATAGCGCTTTTTGTCCTCTTTGGCAAAGCGATACGTCGTGCCCTCGGCAGGCGTGGCTTCGAGGTTGTAAAGGTTGCCGGTGCTCTCTTGAAACTCGCGAATTTTACCGCGCAAAAACTCGATCATCTCGATCGCAAACTCCCGCCCGAAATCAGTCGCGATATTTTCCTTGTCGTTTGTAAAATTTCGCAAAAGCTCGTTCATGCCGTTGATACCGATGGTGCTAAAGTGGTTGTTAAAGTGCTTTAGATAGCGCGCGGTGTACGGATATAGGCCGCGTTCGTACATCTCCTGGATAAAGGCGCGCTTTTTTTCAAGCGTGGATTTGGCTAAATTTAGTAGATACTCAAGGCGCGTGTAGAGCCCCTTTTTATCGCCTTTATATAGATAGCCCAGGCGAGCTAAATTTAGCGTCACGACGCCGATACTGCCGGTCATCTCCGCACTACCGAACAGCCCTCCGCCGCGCTTTAGTAGCTCGCGTAAATCTAGCTGCAAGCGGCAGCACATCGAGCGCACGTGACCCGGCTTATAGGCTTTGTCGTTTGCAACGCGGTTGCCGTTTTCATCGATCGTGTACTGGCTGCCGACGAAATTTTGAAAATAGCTCGAGCCCATTTTTGCCGTGTTTTCAAAAAGCACCCTCGCCACCTCGCTGTCCCAGTCGAAATCCTCGGTGATATTTACGGTAGGTATCGGGAAGGTAAAGGGCTGCGAACACTTGTCGCCCTCGGTCATGATCTCGTAAAACGCCTTGTCGATGCGGTTCATCTCGGGCTCAAAGGCGCGGTAGGTCATATCCGTTAGCTTGCCAAAGCCGCGTTTTTGCGCCTCGTGCGCTAACTCCGCGTCCTCAAGGTCGCTAAATATATGCCTATCCTCGCGCGTCGGGATCTGGTCGCGCAGATCGGACGGGCAGGTGATGTCGATCGTTACGTTGGTAAACGGACTCTGACCCCAACGAGCGGGCACGTTTAGGTTAAAGATAAAGCTCGTTATCGCCTTTTTGATCTCTTTATCGCTTAGCTTGTCGCGGAAAACATAAGGCGCAAGATAGGTGTCAAAGCTGCTAAACGCCTGCGCGCCCGCCCATTCGCTTTGTAAAATTCCAAGGAAATTTGCCATCTGATACAGCGCTTCGCGGAAATGCTTCGGCGCCTTGCTCTCGACCCTGCCGCGCACGCCGT
>NZ_CALHHX010000201.1 GCF_938030685.1 uncultured Campylobacter sp.
CTTTGTATATTGCCGTTAAATTCTATATCTTCCCAACCTAGCCCCATGCAATATTCGATAAGGTTGGCATCGCACAGCTTAATCAGATATGCCATAGCCTCTTCTTCCCTGTATAATGATTGTAAAAAATCACTCTGCCTAGCACATGAGCGCATATCGCCATCCTCGCACTCTTTAGATAAAATTTCAACGAGCTTATTGCACGAACCGTATTTTCCGTCACCGTAATCGCAAGATTTAAAAAGCGTCCTTTGCTCTTCGTTATTAAAATCCTCCAACTTTATCAAGCTTGTCAAATGCGATTTTGCTGCAGCAGGGATGGCTATTAATGCCACCATAAACGTGAGTATATAAATTTTAAGATAGAATTTTTTCATTAGCACTCCTTATTTTAAGCGGCGATTATATTTAAAAATTTTTAGTTAGCTCTTAAATTTAAAGGGTGCGGCGGCGCGATAAATGCGCCGTAATCCCACCCGCCTGCGCTTAGATAAAATTTTAAAATTTAGCCGCTGTCGCGCAAGCCTCGCGTATGAAAATTCCATAATCCGCCGCCAAATTTTACTCGCAACCGATTTAAATCGCGCAGGTGCGGCAAAGCAAGCAAAGCAGGATAAAATTTTATAAATTCAAAAACCCGAGGCGCTGTTTATTGCACACCCGCTGCGCTGTCGTTTTGTGCGCCTATTTTTTTGCCGCTAGTTTCGCTACTGTTTCGCATCCGCCGAACTGCCTACCGAACCACCCATTTTGATGCACGCCGCCCGCCACCCGCTACGCACGAAAGCTCCATAATCCGCCGTAAAATTTCGCTCGCAACGGGTCTAAGTTGCGCGGGCATAATCCGCTGCCCTACTTCCCGTCTAAATTTAAAATTTCACTCGAAATTTCATCTATCGTCGCGTTGAAATCCTCCGCCAGCGCGCGCTTTAGCTCCTCTTTCGCCGCCATCATATCGCGCACGATCGCAGCTTCAAACTCCTCTCGGTTCAGCGCCTCATCGCCCTTGGCAAACGCAAAATCCAGCCCAAACCACGTAGCCACGGCAAACGCAGGCACGCATACCACCGCGCCCGGGCCGCACACGAGCCCCGCACTACCGCTAGTCGCGCTGGCGCCCGCCTTGGTAATAGTCTTTGCGCCCGTTTTAGCCGCAGTTTTAGCGAGGCTCTTGCTTATCAGCTTTGCGCCCAGTACGCCGCCCAGCGCCCCCAGCCCCGTCCCACTCGCGCGATACGCCTTGCTTTTTAGGTTGAAGCTCTGCGTGACGTTGAGATCGATTTTCGCGCCGTATTTTTTGAGCGTAAAATTTAGCGAACTCTCATAATTTTTGACGTTTGCCGCAGCGATTTTAGCGATATTCTCGCCAAAATCTTTCGGGAAGCTTTCGCTTACGAAGCCCGCAAATTTCTCATTCAGATACGCCCCCGCGTCATCGTCCCACACGCCGTGCCACAGCACCAGATAATCGCTCAAAAACGAGTAATTGAAATCCGCCATTTTCTGCGCGCTAAGCCTCGCACCCTCGTCGTAAACGGCGTCGATGTAGCTATTTAGCGCGGATGCGGCGTTTGCCTCCGCAGCGAAGCGCGTAGCGTTTAGCTCACCTCTTAGCGCGTCCGCCTCGCGCGCACTTAAGATCAGCCGCTCGCCGCTTTGCAGCACGATCTGCACGCTCGTCTCGACCGCGCTTTTAGGATGTGCGTCCTCCGCCCTGCTCGCTGCCGTTCGCGTCTGCGCGGCGCAGATCAAACACAGCGTGACGTAGGCAAGCGCAAAGATCGTGCCGCTAAAGCGCCCTATTTTGGGCGCGGCTGCGGCTCGCGGCATAAAAAGCACGAAGGCACAAAGATGCAAAATCGCGCAGTAAAAGAGGAAATCTCCCGCGCAGATCAGAAACAAAAGAGCGATTTTTAGCGCGCTAGGGCTCTGCGACAGCGCCAGCTCAAACAGCGCGTTTTTGTAAAATTTCAAAGCGTAAATTTCATTTAGCAGAGCGGATCTGAAGTGCGCTTGCGGCGCGGTAGATTTTAAAATTTCAAAAATTTCAGGGATTGATGCGGAGTTTGCCGCGGAATTGTCGGCAGCCATACTCGGTGCGGCGGAATTTTGAGTTAAATTTTGCGCTGCGGCGGAGCTTGCCGTAGAATTTTTAGCGTTGATTTGCAGCGCAGCGGCGGTATTTGCCTTATAATTTTCAGCCGAGACCTGCGCCGCTCTGACGGAGCCCGCTTTAAAATTTGCGGCCGAAGCGGTGAGATTTTTAGCGGCGTCCGGCGCGGACTTAACGGTATTATCAGCCTCTGAATTTCGCACAACTATGACGGAGTTATTTGCCGCGGAATTTTTAGCGGATTTGACGGCATTATCTGTTGCAAAATTTCCGACGGGCGCGGAAGCGTCATTTGTCGCGAAATTTCCCACGGATGCGGTAGCGCTGGCGGGCGGAGTAAAATTTATCGCGGAATTTTGAAAGTGCACGGCTAAATCAGCAGCGTCTGCAAGCCGCAAATAGGCTAAATTTATAGCGAAATTTACCGCTACGGCAAGCGCGGCGAGCAGCAAAATGCTAAGTTTGAGCGATAAAATTCTAGGATTTTTAATCTCTTTTAGGCTGAGCTTCAGCACCGCTAGGCGCATCAGAGCAAGAGCTGCAGGTAGTGCCGCGAGCGTCACGAATAGCTCCGCGCCGCGCAGATCGGCTATGCCTAGCGCCAAAGTGACACTTAATAGGATCGCGCCCGCGAAGGCTAAAACCCCGCTTATCAGCCTGCCTCTAAAAATTTTAATCAAAGTCCCGCTGCTGCGAAATAGAGCTGCATTGGCGCGCTGCTTCGCCTCGTAAAAAAAGCTAAATAGCACCCGAAATAGCGCGTAAGCCCAAAACGCCGCCAGCGCGCAAAAGCCCGCATCGTCCAAATCCTGCGCGTAAAGCGCGAAGCAAAAAACGCTAACGATCAGCGCTAGCCTAAGCGCTATTTCACAGATCCAGCGGCGCGTCGTCGTCATCGAGCCTGTTTGCCTCATTGATCTTTGGAATACCCATCTCTTCGATATTTAAAGGCGGCGCGGGTTTAAATTTCGCCTCGTCCTCTTGCGGCTCCTGCGGCTCAAAAGGCGGCTCATCGCCCTCGCCGCTTTCAAAATTTGGAACATCCATTCGCTGCGCACTCTCCGCGCTTTGCGATACACCCTCTTCACCTTGCCGCGCGCCTTTCGTGCCCCGCGATGTGTCTTTTACGCCCTGCGGAGTGCCCGCTAACTCTTTATGCGCCTCTATTTCGGGTACGACACTGCCCGCTATTGCATCATCTAAATTTTGCTCCCCGAATTCTTGCTTCTGCAATACGCTCTGTGCCGCGTGCTGTACCTCTGCCAAGCCCTGCTCTGCGCTAAATTTAGACTCGCCGTCTATCTCCTCGCCGCTTTCGCCGAAGCTAGGCATCTCGTCAAGATCGATATTTACGCCTGAGTTTCGGGCGCTCGCAGAGCTTTCGTTTAAGCTTACGCCGCTATTTTGCGCTTCGTTAAAATTTTGGGCTTCATTAAAATTCTGCGTTAAATTTTGCTGCAAATTCTGCGCCGCATCTGTATTCGGCATATCTAGGTGCGGCGTAGCAGGCTCCTCAAAGCCCTGATCTTGCAGCTGCGAGACGTAGTCGAGATTGTCATTTTCGTTAAAGATCGCGCTCTCGCTGGGCTCGCCGCCGAAGCTCGTATCGACGAAGCGGGTAAATCTGCCCTGAAAGCCCACCTCGATCGTCCTGCCCGCCTCGCCCGATCGATTTTTGCCGACGATGATTTCGGCTTTTTCCTGATAGTCGTTGCGCCTAAATACGGGCTCGCCCGCGTCCTTGCCCTCGGCCTCCAGCCGCGAAATGCGCTCGCGCTCCATCTGCTCCTTATAAACCTCGTCGCGATAGACGAAAAGTATGATGTCGGCGTCCTGCTCGATCGCGCCGCTTTCGCGCAGATCGCTTAGCATCGGGCGTTTGTTCGAGCGCGCCTCAAGCGAGCGGTTTAGCTGCGATAGCGCGATGATCGGGATGTTGAGCTCGCGCGCTAAGAGCTTGAGCCCGCGCGAAATTTCGGCGATTTGCAGGTGGCGCTCGGAGTAGTTGCTCGTGCTCGTCATAAGTCCGATATAATCGATCACGCATAGCTCGATATTGGCGTCTGCGGATTTGAGTTTGCGCAGCTGGGTGCGGACTTGGTGGATGTTCACGTAGCCGCTGTCATAGACGAAAAGCGGCATATTCAGCACCGCGTCGCAAGCGTCGTTGAAGCGCGTCCAGTCGTCGTCGCTGAGCTTGGCGCTCATTATGTCGCTTAGCGGGATCGAGCTAAGCGCGCTTAGTATGCGATACATCAGCTGCACAGAGGGCATCTCGAGCGAGAAAAATACGACGCCTTTGCCGCTTTGCAGCGTTTTCATCATCAAATTTAGCGCAAAAGCAGTCTTGCCCATGCCGGGGCGGGCGGCGATTATGATGAGCTCGCCCGGCTTTAGCCCCTTCGTGCAGTCATTTAGGAAGCGAAAGCCCGTATCCAGCCCCACGAGCTCCGAGCCTGCGAGCGCTTTTTGACGCTTCAGTTCCTCTACTACGTCGGCGATGATCTCGTGCGATTTTTTGATGCCGCCGTGGCGCTCCTCGTCGATGAGCTCGTAAATTTTGGAGCTGATTTTATCAGCGGTGTCTTTGCTACGCACGGCTTCGTTTACCATCGAAGGGATCTCGTGCGCGACCTTAATTAGCGAGCGCTTGATCGATTTTTCGCGCAGCTCGAGCGCGTATTTTGGGGCATCGACCACGCCGCTGGTGGCTACGACCTCGGTAAATGCGCCATCGTCGTAGCGCTCGGCTAGCCATTTTTTAACAAAGCTCGGCGCGATCGGCTCGTTGTGCGAGGAGCACTTGACGATCGCCTCGTAGATGTCAGCGTGCGGCTTGTAGAAAAAATCGCCAACCGAGATTATCTCGCTAAGCTCGCCGTATGCGTCCTCGTTTTGCAAAAGCGAGCTTAAAATCGCGCGCTCCATATCCAGATCGTATAAATTTGCAGGCACATTCTGCTTCGTTGCCATCGCTTCCCCTCGTTTCGCATTTAAATTCTATAAAATTTCAGGCTCGCCTCCGCAAATCTCTGCGGCGCGATAATTTTAAATTTTATAGAATTGAAATCTCGCCTCTTAGCAAAATTCTATCGGGCAAAATTTTATAATTTGGACCGCTTTAAATTTTTATCTAAAATTTCATCCTCAGAATTTTCGCCTTTAAAATTCCGTCAATTTTAAATTTCGCCCTTTGAAATTTTGACTCTTAAAATTTCGCTCGCCTTAAATTTAGGTGCAGGACGAAATCCAGCCGGATGAAATTTCGTGGCGTATCGGAATTTCATCCGTCAAGATTCCGCTTTGCGGCACGGAATTCTACCGAGGCAAATCCTGCGAGTAAAATTGGCGAGCGCATAGAGCCTGCGCCTAAATTTCATAGACAGCATAAAATTCTACCGCTTAAAATTTCGCGCGGTAAATTCTACTCTATAAAATTTCGCTTCAAATCGCGAGGTTGAAATTTTAAAATGAAATTTCAAGACGAAATTCCAAAGCCAAAATTTTAACTCAAAATTTCACGCGAAATTTCAAACCAAAATTCCAAGCCGTATTCCCCAAAGGCTCAAATTTAAAAGCGCCGCCTCGGAATTAAATTTTAAAATTTTACGCCAAGACACGCTGTACCTATGAGCCTAAACGAACCGCGATGAGCCCGAGAGCGCCTTAAAACGCCGAGCAAACTACAACTAACCCAAGCGCGCCAAAATTCAGAGCCGAGCCGCCCAAGAGCCACGAATCATAGCGACATTTAAGCTGCTAGGCGCCGCAGCCCTCACGCTCCTTCGCGAGCCCGCACCTCGTCCTCGACCTCTTGCAAAAACCGCTCCACGAGCTTGCTCTCCTCGAGTTTGGCGACCACTTCACCGTGGCGCATCACGATGCCGCGCCCGTTGCCGAACGCGATCGCTACGTCCGCGCCCTTCGCCTCGCCGATCGCATTTACGACGCAGCCCATGACGCTGATGTTTAGCGGCGTTTTGATATGCGCGGTTTTTTCTTCGACGATTTTGATCGCGCTTAGCAGATCGCTTTGCAAACGCCCGCAGGTAGGGCACGAGATGATATTGACGCCGCTTTTTTGCACGCCCGCGTCCTGTAGGATCGCGCGCGCGACGCGGATCTCCTCCTCGAGCTCGCCGGTGATGCTCACGCGCATCGTATCGCCGATACCCTCCATCAAAAGCGCGCCCAGCGCGATCGCGCTTTTGATGCTCGCGTGAAATTTCGTCCCCGCCTCGGTCACGCCCAGATGAAAAGGATACTCGCATAGCGGGCGCAGCGCGCGATACGCAGCCACCGTGCTCGGCGCGTCCGAAGTCTTAAGCGAGATCGCAATGTCGCTAAAGTCCTCATCCTCAAGCAGCGCGGCGTTATACAGCGCGCTTTGCACCATCGCCTCCACGCTGCGACCGTATTTTTGCTCAAACTGCTCCTCGAGTGAGCCCAAATTTACGCCGATGCGGATAGGCAGGCTGCGAGCTTTGCACGCGCGCACGACCTCTTTGATACGCTCCTTGCCGCCGATATTGCCCGGATTGATGCGGATAGCATCGACAAACTCCGCGACCTGCAGCGCCAAGCGAAAATTAAAATGGATATCCGCTACGATGGGAAGCGGCGAGCTTTTTTTGATGCGTGAGAGCGCGTCCGCGTCCTGCTTATCAAGCACCGCGCAGCGCACGATGTCGCAGCCGGCGAAATACAGGCGATTTATCTGCTCTAGCGTGCCCTCCACATCCTTCGTTTTAGAAAAGCTCATCGACTGCACGGAGATGGGCGCGCCGCCGCCGATTTTGACGGAGCCGACGGAGATTTGACGGGTCGGATAGCGATTTTTCAAATTTAAGCCTTTAGAATTTTTTGCGCTATTTTATTCAAAACGGGGTTAAAATTTAATAATTCGCGCTCGC
>NZ_CALHHX010000202.1 GCF_938030685.1 uncultured Campylobacter sp.
AGATTATGCTTTTTGACGAGGTTACCGCGGCACTTGATCCCGAGATCGTGCGCGAAGTGCTAGACGTAATGCTAAATCTTGCCAAAGAGGGGCAGACGATGCTAATCGTGACGCACGAAATGGGCTTTGCGCGCGCCGTAGCCGATCGCATAGTTTTTATGGACGAGGGAAGTATCGTGGAGATTAACGAGCCGGAAGCGTTCTTCACCGCTCCGAAGAGCGAGCGTGCGAAGAAATTTTTAAATATGTTTGAATTTAAAAAATAAATTTTAATAAAGGAGAAAAGATGAAAAAAACGCTAAGCACGCTTTTTATCTTAGTTGCGTTATTTTTCGCAGGTTGCAACGACGAGGGCAAAGGCTCCTCAAATTCCGCACAAGGTTCCGCCGCTCCGCAAAGCTATATAGACGGAGTTAAAAAGCGCGGCGTGGTAAGGATCGCCGTTTTCGGCGATAAGCCGCCGTTTGGCTACATTGACGAGACGGGCAAAAACGCGGGATACGACGTGTATTTTGCAAAACGCATCGCAAAGGAGCTTTTGGGCGATGAGAGCAAGGTGCAGTTCGTGCTCGTAGAGGCGGCCAATCGCGCGGAATTTTTGGCGTCCGACAAAGTCGATATCACGCTTGCAAATTTCACCGTCACGCCGGAGCGTAAAGAGGTCGTGGATTTCGCGCTACCGTATATGAAGGTAGCTCTCGGCGTCGCGAGCAAGGGCGGCGATATCACCGACGTTTCGCAGCTTAAGGACAAAACGCTTTTAATCAACAAAGGCACGACCGCGGATCTGTATTTTACGAAAAACCACCCCGAGATCAAGCTTTTAAAATTTGACCAAAATACCGAGACTTTCGGTGCGATGCTGGACGGCAGAGGCGATGCGATCGCGCATGATAATACGCTTTTGTTTGCGTGGACGAAGTCAAACCCTGGCTTTAAGGTAGGCATCCGCTCGCTCGGCGATCAGGACGTCATCGCGCCTGCGGTCAAAAAGGGCAACGACGAGCTTCGCAAATGGCTTGACGATCTAATCGTAAAGCTTGCGGGCGAGAAATTTTTCCACGCCGACTACGACGCGACGCTAGCGCCGGTATACGGCGACGACATCAAAGCTGACGACGTCGTAATCGAGGGCGGGAAGTTATAAATTTAGTCCAAGCTTAAAGTGCATTTTGAGCTAAATTTCATTCCAGAGGATCAAAATGAGTATCACGTTTTTCGTCAAAAACAAAAAGAAGCCTTCGGGAGACGAAGCGCCCGTGATGAGCGTAGAGGAGGCACTACGGCTGGTGCCGAATTTATCGCAGTTTAACGCGGATGAAGACGACGAGGAATTTGACGCTGAGGGTTTTTACAGCACGAAGCTAAGCGAGCTTAGCTGCTTGACTGCAGGTGCGGACGGACTTAGCGGGCGCGGTCTTGAGGTATGCTACGAGGATGGCGCGTATAATGTCTGTATCGGCACGCCTAGCACCCGTTCAGACTGGCGGATCGCGCTAGAATACCTCAAAAATTTGGCCCTGAAAATGGACGGCGAAATCACGAGCGAGGACGGGGAGAAATTTAGCGCGCAAAATATCGAGGGCTTTGACTTCGAGTCTGATATACACGCTGGACTTGCAAATATAAAACGAAATTTGGAAGAGAAAGCGGTAATGTGTACGATTTACGGCGTGCGAAACGAAGTTTCATTTGATCAAAAAATTATCGCGCACATTATGGACGCGCCGGATCCCGCAGACGAATTTAGCAAATTCGTAACCGATATCCAAAACCTAAACGCATATTTTTCAGATCAGATGTTTTCCGGCATAAACGAGGATAGTGAGATCATAGGGCGATATATCCTTCCGCAAGATATTGCTGCCGTACTACCCTTTGAGCCCAGAGTGGATTACAATAATTTACAAATTCTGGGCGAGAAGGAAGTTTCGCGGTGGAGCGTCGCCATTTTTGGAGGCGATGAGGATCATTGTGAAAAGCACGATATTCTTGCGACGCTGAAATATGAAAATTTCATCCAAAATTTGCCGAAAGAAAAATACGAATTTATCGACGCGAAAAACATAATCGTAAGCGCATTTAGCAAAGCGGAATTTGACGCTCTCATCGCAAAATGCGGCAAAGAGGGGCTGGCGGACTAAGCGGTTTATCTTGCCGCGGAATTTTACCGCCATGCTGTAATGAGACAGAGAGTAAATTTAGCCTAGCCGAAATGCAGCCTAGCGCCCGTCGTCGCGGCAAATTTTAAGTCGCGCGCGGCGGCGTAAAATTTCAAGCGATAGTAGAATTCTAATACAAACTGCTTGTGCGATAAAAATTTATATCGCACAAGCAGTGATAAATCGCGAGCGGCCGTGCATTAAACAAATCGAAAATTTATAAAAATTTTATAGACGGCTTGCAAAATTTATGCAGATACTAACCGCGCACTCATCCTATCTTTTGATTAGAGCTCAAAGCAGCTTGTAGGCTACGCGCGGGCTAAATTTCCGTACCGATGAGCCAAACGCACGATCCGCGCAACGCATCCATTTCTACGTTTAGCTAGACAGCGCATCTGTGTCGTGTAGCTGAGCCTACAATCCCGCGCGCTTTGTCCTATCTTACGCCGCTACGGCCGTATGCAGCCGCCTCTGCCATACTCCACAGCGCTGCTGCTCGCCTCATTCGCTCCAAATTTTGCGGTTCAAATTTAGCTCGCTCACGATACCCGCAAGCGCGCCGATCTCATCTACGTAAAGCGCTATCGTGGCGTCCTGCTTTAGCGAGCAGTCGATTCTAGGCTCGAAATTATCGCGCCAGGTCTCGATCGCCACGTAAATTTTATCCTCCCTTAGCACCGCGTTTATCTGCGAGCCCAGCCTTAGATAGATCTCCGTCAGTCGCTGCATCAAAAGCGGCGTCAGAGCGTATCTAGCGCCTACCTGATCGGTCGTATAGACGTCGAAAAACTCCTCAAATTTCACATCGTCCATATTCGCTCGCTGCCCGTATTTGCGCAGATTTCGCGAGTTTTTGTGACATACGCGCACCTCGCAGTTAAGCCTTTTATGAAAGTCCGCGACGAAAAGCACTCCGTGAAATTTTATGTCGGTGCGAGTGCCGTTTTTGGTGCGCACCTTTTCGGCGGCGTAAAAGTCGCTAAACCTCACGCGCACGCCCTGCACCTCCCCGCTCATCATATCCTCGCTCGATTGCTCGTTTATGTAGCAGTCGTAAATTTCAAAAAACTCATCCACCCCCAGCCCGCCGCTTTCGTCGTAGCTAAGCCCGAAGCTTTTTGCGATGCTCGCGATGATCCTGCTTTTGAAATTTGATCTGAAATTCCGTCTTTTGCTCGCCGTCAAAAGAGCGCTCACGACGCCATAAACGGAGATGCCGAAAAATACGCCGGGCGCCACTTCGTCCCAAAAGCGCGCCACCAGTGCGCCCACACCGAGCCCTACGACAGCGGCGATGAGACTGGCCTTTTTCACCGCTTTTTGCAGCGCCGCGCGCTCATCCTCCAGGCTCTGCAGATCGGCTAGAAAGTTAAATTTTGATCCGGCTGCTCCGCTCTCTTTGCCCCCGCCCTCACCTTCGACGGCTTTGGGCTCAAACCTTCCGTAAGTAGCGCTCATGCGGCTATCGCTGTCCTTAAAGCCGCTACCCTCGCCCGCTTCAGCTTTTAATACCTGCCCCTCTTTCACATCGGCGCTTAAAATTTGCCCATCTTGCGCTGTGCCCTGCCCTAGCGCACCTGTATTTTGCGCCGTGTCGAAGTCGCTAAATTTATCAAAATTTGCGCGCTGCGTGCCGCCGTTTTTGCCAAAGTTTAAGCTGTAAAATAGGCGGTAGAGCAGCCCATTTAAGAGGGGAAAGATGATGAAAAGCGCGACTATGAGCCAATTCGTATCAAACGAGACGGGCTTCGCCCTCGTATTTAAAAGCACGTAAAGCCCGAGCAGCAGCAGGGTTATCAAAAATGAGACGAGCTTGCTAATACGCGCGAGCTTTTCGCGCCGTTTTTCAAGCAGGTAAAGCTCCTCTAAATCGCCGTTTCTATCCATAATCCGCCTTTTGTAGCGCATTTAAGCGCCGGTTTTTGCCGCGCAAATGTTTAAATTTAACCGCGCGCCGCAGCCTGATCGCCGCTAAATTTAGCGCCCTGCTGTGATAAATTTTAAAATTTACTCCACCGCTTTAAATTTAGCCGTTATAAAATTTTAAATTTCGTCTTTGCCGCGGCGCAGTTCGTTTAATGCGGGCAAATCTTTAGCGCATCTTTCAGCCGCCCTAGCCCGTCTTTTAGCAGCGCCCTAGAGGTCGCGATATTTAAGCGCAAAAATTTCTCGCCGCCCTTGCCGTATTGCGCGCCACAGGAGAGATACAGCCCCGTTTTTTCGCGGATGAAGCGCGCAAGCTCCGCGCTATCCTGCGTGTAAGCGCCCGCATCGAGCCACATCAGATAGGTCGCGTCTTGCGGCACGACATGCACCTGCGGAAGCTCACGCGCAATAAATTCCGTCGCGAATTTGCGATTTTCGCTGAGGTATTCGCGCAAGGCGTCCAGCCACGCCGCACCCTTCGTAAATGCGGCGATCGCGCCCTGCACTGCGAAAAAATTCGGCTCGGCGATGTCGTCGGAATTTAGCGTCTTTGAAATTTTATGACGTAAGCGCTTATCTGCGGCAAAGACCGCCGCGCTTTGTAGCCCCGCGATGTTAAACGCCTTGGTTGGCGCGATTATGCTAGCCGAAATCCTCTCACAGCTCTTACTTGCCGCGGCAAATGGCGTGTAACGCACGCCGGGCTCGGTCAAATCGCAATGCACCTCATCGCTAAGCACCGTAACGCCGTGCTTCTCACACAGCTCGCCGATACGAGCAAGATCGTCTCTGCTAAAGGTGCGGCCGACCGGATTGTGCGGGTTGCAAAGGATAAAAAGCGTCGTCTGCGGATCGGCGAGCTTAGCCTGCATATCCTCCCAATTGATGCTATAATCGCCGTTAGCGTAGGCAAGCTCATTCTCCACAGGCACGCGGGCGGCGTTTTTGATGCAGTAGTAAAAGCAGTTGTAAACGGGGCTCATTAGCAGCACGTTTTCGGCGAGCGAGGTGAGCTTACGGATGATCGAATCGATCGCAGGCAGCGTGCCGCTAGCATAGATTAGCCACTCCTTTTGGATTTCATAATCGTGGCGCGCGAGCCACCAGCCTTGATACGCGCTGCGCCATTCATCATCCACAAGCGAATAGCCCAAAACCCGCTCATTTAGCCGCTTTTGCAGAGCCTCGATGATCTCGGGCGCTACGGCAAAGTCCATGTCCGCGACCCACATCGGAAGCTCATTCTCGCCTACGTCCCATTTAAGCGACTTCGTGCCGCGGCGGTTTGGCAGAGTGTCGAAGTCGTATTTCTCCTTGCCACTTATAAAATCAAAAAGTCCCATCTTACGCCCTTAATTCAGTAATAATTTCAGTTTTAGACGCGTCCGTTGCGCCGTCTAGGATCAGCTCGCCGATGCTTGCCGCGCGGATCAGCCCGCTGCTCGGATTTTTGACGCTATCGATCGCACCTTTTATCTCGGCACGGACGTCGCTGTATTCAAACGCTAGCGTCGTATTTATGAGCTCGCAGTCTTGCAAGCGCAAATTTTGCATATAGCAAAAGCCCTGCAGGCTCTCGATCTTGCAATTTTTAAGCGTTACGTTTTTGGAATTCCACCCGAAGTACTCGCCCGCGATGAAGCAGTCCTCGATAAGGATATTTTCGCAGTTCCAAAACGCGTCCTTGGATAGGAGCTTAGAGTTTTTGATCGTTACGTTTTTGCAGCCGTCAAAGCAGTAATCCCCAAAAAGCGATAGATTTTCGATACTTAAGCTTTCGCAATCAAGCCCAAAATAAGCGCCCTTTGCGGTGACATTTTTTAGCGTGACCTCGCTGCAGTGCCACAAGGTCTCTTGCGCGTCGTGAAATTCTACGTTTTGTAGCGCGGCGTCTTTTACGCGGCGAAACCCTTTAGGCGCACCGTAGAGGCAATCTTTTAGCACCACGCCGCGGCTATACCAGATCCCTGCGCGCGCGATCTCGTCGAAGAAGCAGTCTTGCGCGCGGATATTTTCGGCGTACCAAAACGGATATTTCCACTCAAATTTACAGTTTTGCGCGACGATATTTGCGCTGTGTTTTAGCGGCGACTCGCCCTCACCGAAGACGGAATTTTCGATCCGCAGATCCTTTGCGCCGAACAGCGCGCGCTCGCCGCTAAAGTGCTTTTGTCTTAATATTTGCATGGCTTTCCTTAGATTTAAAATTTGCTTCAGATTATACAAGGAATTTCAAAATTCCGCATAGATTAGGCGTATGAAACGCAAGCGAATTTTAAAAATTTTAAAATTTAAAGGCGGCGAGGGGCTAAATTTGATGTGCCTCGGTAGTGGTTACGAAACATATGCGGTGAATGCGCGGCAAATAGCCGCGCGCCTATAAGTCAATGGTGTACGTGCAAAATGCCCATAAGCGCGTCAGGTAGCCACGGCTAGCCGCGTATTTACGCAGGCATCTGTATCTGCTCGCGACGCGTGTCGCTCGAAAGATACATAAAATTTATCGCAAGCGGCGCTTTATAAAATTTATAAAATTTTCTCCGAGCAACGTGTAAATTTTAGCAGACGTCGCAAAGAAGCGTAAAATTTTACCCCGCGCACAAACAGGGCGCGTCTAATGTTCGTGGTGATGCAAGTGGATGTCTTCGCCGCGGTCTCGATCCGTAGCACGCTTTCGCAGATCAAAATACACAAAAAGCCCGCTGGGCTCGCCATCCTCGTAAATTTCAAGCTTGTAGCGCATTACGGCGTGCGTGCACACTGCAACGTCAAGCGTCGCTTCATAGCCGTCTGCACTGCGCTTTAGCGGGAATTCCGCATTGCCCATATTCATACTCACGCCCGAAATTTTAACGCTCGGATTTTTCAGCTCACGCGAAATTCCGCTTATTTTTAGCTCGTTTGCTCCCGCTTCGATCGGATGGCGCGCCACGCTAAAGAGCGCCTTCTGCCCGCCCGCGTTAGTCTCGCAGTCCTGTGCGGCTAGATTGCAACCCAGACGCGTCCTTATGTCCTTAAATAATGCATCGCTCTCATCCGCGCCAAATCCTAAAGTAG
The DNA here is from genome assembly GCF_938030685.1 of uncultured Campylobacter sp. Taxonomy (GTDB): domain Bacteria; phylum Campylobacterota; class Campylobacteria; order Campylobacterales; family Campylobacteraceae; genus Campylobacter_B. The sequence goes on from NZ_CALHHX010000202.1 coordinate 7,149, forward strand.
CGGCGAAAATCAAGCTAAAACGTAGAGCCTTTATCATTATGATCCTTTGTAAATGAAATTTGTGCGCAATTTTAGCAGAAAATTCCACGCCTATTAAAAATATTTATTAAAATTTTAGCTAAAATAACGATATCTTTTACGAAAGGATGAAAAATGGCTGAGTTTTTAATCAAAGACGCCAAGGACGGCTGCAAATTCGATCTACTTTATGACGGGCACGTACTGTGCACCTCCGAGGTTTACACGAGCAAGGCCGCTTGCAAAAACGGCATCGAAAGCGTCGCAAAAAACGCCGCGCTAAATAAGATCGAGGATCAAATCGCAGGCGGAGAAAAGCTAAATAATCCGAAATTTGAGCTTTACACCGATAAAGCAGGCAAGGTTCGCTTCCGCCTAACGGCTAGCAACGGACAGATCATCGCCGTTAGCAAGGATTTTGAGGCCAAGGCGGACGCCCTAAAAGTAATAGAACTTATTGTAAAACAGGCCCCAAAAGCCAAGATCAAGGAGGCGTAAATGGACATAAACGGACTTGTAAATATGGTCTCGGCGCTTAAAAGCGACGATAAAAATTTAAGAGAATTTCAAAGCGGTCCGGTCGCTTTTATCGAGAAATTTTTAGGCGTGGATCTGCCAGACGATCAGACAAATGCGATAATTGCGGGCATCAGCTCAAATTTTTTAAGCAAAAACGAAAGCGGCGGATCTAGCTCGCTAGGCTCGATGCTGGGCGGACTTTTGGGCGGCGGCGAGGACGTGCAAGCAAACGCCGTCGATAGCAAAGGCGTGGATTTTAGCGCGCTGATCGGCAAAATCGCAAGCGCCAAGCTCGACCTCAACGGCGACGGCAAAATCGATATCAACGACGCAAGTAGCTTTTTGGGCGATCTTTTAGGAGGAGGCGCAAACGGCGAAGACAAGGGGTTAAATTTAGGCAGCCTGCTAAAAACGTTTAAAATTTAAACGAGGCTAAATTTAAAACGCAGGCCGGATTTTGCGCGACGATGTTTAAATTCGCGCGCGCTATTTAATCCGCGCCTGCGCAATGCGGCGCTCACATGAAGGTTTAAATTTACGCTACGTCGCGCACAAAAACCTCGCGCTTAATTAAGGCGAACTCAAATTTAAAGTAAAAGTTATTTAAAATTTAAGCCCGTTTTGCCTTTGCAGAATTTTATTTATGGCACCTCGACGGAGCGCCCCGCTCGGCCCTCTTTAAATCCTCGCTTCAAGATGAAACAATCTCAAATGCGCTTAAATTTTATCTTTGCTCTTTAACCTCCGCTTCAAATTTAATCACTCTTTGGCTCCGTTTTATTTTGTACTGATTCAAATCTCCTCGCAGCGCATAATAAGTCGTCAAATTTCATCAAAATTTTAAAAACGGCTATAAATTAAGCGATAAAGAGTTCGCCTAAAAAGGATATATTTTATTTCTATTTACTGTTTAGGTAGTATAATCATCCTTGTCCGACAAGATAAAACCTCCTTTTTGTATGAAGCCCGAGTTTAAAAGCTCGGGCTTTTTTTATGCCCGAAATTCTGCTATAATCCCGCCAAAAACTGCAAGGAAATTTTATGCTTTCACATATCGACGAAAACAATATGCCCCGCATGGTAGATGTCGGCGCTAAGGACGATAGCGAGCGTGTAGCCACTGCTAGCGGCATCATACGAATGAGTGCGGAGGCGTTTGCCGCCGTCAAGCAAAACACTGCCAAAAAAGGCCCCGTGCTTCAAACCGCCGTCGTTGCCGCGATAATGGGCGCTAAAAAGACGAGCGAACTCATACCAATGACCCATCCGCTTACGATTACTTCGATTAAAACCGATATTGAGGAGCTTGCGAGCGAATGCGCGTTTAAGCTTTTCGTAACTGTAAAAATCACCGGCAAAACCGGCGTCGAGATGGAGGCGCTAACGGGCGTGAGCGTGGGGCTGCTGACGATTTACGATATGCTAAAAGCGATAGATAAGTCGATGCAGATCACGGATGTAGTGCTGCAGCGCAAAGAAGGAGGCAAAAGTGGCGTGTATACTAGGAGCTGAAAAGCCAAAAATCGACTATCCGCTCTTCTGGGAATATAAAATTATCCTGGACGCAAGCACCCAAAAGCGCGAGCAGATCGATGAAATTTTAAAGGGCGAAAATTACAAAATAGACTTTTCGCGCTTTTCAAACGGCGGCAAATATATGAGCTTCAACGTAAGCGTTTTCGTCAAGGACGACTTACATCGAAACGAAATTTTCGAGCGCTTAAAAGCCCACTTTAAATATGTATTGTGACAGGAGATGAAATGAAAGAAGCAATAATCAAAAAATTCGGCGCCGATCTCGCGCAAATTTCACAAGCCGAGCTGGCCTCATATGTGCAAGAGCTCGCCTTGCAAGAAGCCACGAAGGCTTTGTGTGAGCTTGACGACGAGAGTAAAAGCGCCAAAAGCACGCAATTAATCCTAGACTTCGCAGCCGAGTTAAAAGACGCGGGCGCGCTTAGCGATGAGACGGCAGAAGCCCTACTTAACGGCGTTAAAAAGGCGCTGTGCGACGAGGACGAGCAGGCTCTTTACAAGCTCATCTACGACTACGACGATCTGCGCAAAAAGATCGCTTGTAAGCAAAAGGCGATTAAAACCCTTGTTTTGCGCAGCTACGACGATCTGGATACCGCGCTGCAAAACGCAAGCGAAACAGAAGCAAAAGAGCACATAGGCGCGGCGCTACAGCAAGCGATTGCGAGTAAACTACCGCTTGCGGACGTGCTGAAAGAAGCGAGCGAACTGGCCTTCATAAGCGTGCTCGAAAGCGGCACCGACATCGAGGACACCGCACACGAGACGGCGAAAAACATCGCATTTTCGGCTATAGGCGACGGGGAATTTACGAAATTCCGTACAAAAGAAATTTCAAAAATCATCATAAATCGCGCGATTTTCGTCGCAAACGAGAGCAAAAATACAGCCTCTGCGCTGATTAGAGGCGCGATTTTAGGCTGCTACGACGGCATAAACAAAGCCGCCGAAAGATACCGCGACGAGCTAAGTTTCTCGCCAGCAAGCGACGCGCAGAGCCTAGAGAACGAAAGGCTTCAAATTTCGCAGATGAGCGAGCTATTTAGCGCCGTGCTAAGCGACGCGGTCGCAAGCTCGGAGGAGCCCGCTAAAAGCGAAATCGCCAAGATCGCCGATGAAGAATTCGGAGGCTATTTGGCTAAATTTAGAAAAATTTCAAGCGATCTTGCCGAGCAACTAAGCGCCAAAATCGGCGAGATCGAGCTTGGCGAGCGCGCAAAAAAGGCGAGCGCCAAAGCGCGCGAAATCACTCAAGAACTAAGCCAAAAAAGCGCCAAAATCATCGAAAACCTCGATCTGGACGAGAAGCTCGACGCAATCAAAAAAGAGCTTAGCGAATTTGAAAAGAAAATGAGCCAAAAATTTGCCGAGCTAAAAAGCTCCGACGTCGCTAAAAACGTAAGCGAAAGGGCGCGCGAGATGAGCGCTAAGGCTTACGAGGCCGCAAAAGAGACGATCGCCAAGCTAAAGTCCAAAAAGGACTAAATGGGCGCCGCAGGCGCAAAATCCCTAGCGGTAAACACTCAGCGCTCACTGCTTTGCGCTGCAAAATTTACTAGCATGCCTTAAAGCTCGTGTGCCCTAAAAGAAAGGAGCTTTCGTTAGAGTTTGCGAGGCCTGCGCAGAATTCTTTATGCGCTTTAACAGCGCTGTAAAATTCCATGCCGATAAAGAATTTTACGAATTTTGCATAACTAAATTTAGATGCGCGCTGCAAAATTCCGTGCCGCCAAAAATCCTACGGCGATGCGAGACCCCGGTCCAACCAAATCTTGCCGCAGTGATAAAATTCTAAGTGCAAAATTTTATAGCTGTCAGAGCATATATAAAATTCCAAAAACGGCGCGGATTTTTAAGCTTGAAATTTCATCGCGTAGATTTGCGTAGCAGAATTTTAAAATTCTAAACGCGTAAAATTTTAAAATTCCATCCAAAATGATACGGCGTGGTTTGCAGTTTGAAATTTTATCCCGACGCGCGCAAATGAAATTTCGCGAGATAAATTCTACGAAAAGGCGTCTTGGCGTTTGGCATTTCTACGATCATTTTCACTGCAGCGTAAGATGCGATGTGAGGAGCTACCACTAAGCTAACAATTAGAATTTTACGTTGCAAAGATTAGCGCGACTCATCTCGAATCATAGCGACATCCGAACCCATTTTATCGCACGATTTAATCGCATAAATTTTAAACCGATCTTGCTGCGCCCGGGCCGAGCGCCTGGTGTAAATAAAATTCTACCGGATTTATCGTTGCGTAAATTTAAAACCGCGCTCCCGCTCTATTTGGGCGCAGAGGCGCCTTATTTATACAACGTCGCACTTGGATTTGGATAAATCCACTACTTTCACACAGCAATGCCTCGTTTACGCCACGATAAAATTCTGCGAAATCTCCGCTAAATTTTATCCCTAAATTACAAAGCCTAATTCTATTTTAAAGACGACGGGTGTTCTTAAATTTCACGGCAAATTCCAAATAGATCGCGCCTGCAAAATCCGGCAATCCAAAATAAAATTCTAAAAATTTAACCAAATTTCGCTAAAATCGCCGCAAAATTCCAAGGAGAAAAGATGAAAAAATTAGCTCTTTTAATATCCTTTGCTGCGATGATGATTTTTACCGGCTGCGCGAGCACCACGCAAGGCGGCGCCGTAGGCATCGATCGCTCGCAATTCATCACCGTAAGCGAAGCTGAAATGGATCAAAGTGCCGCGCTTGCCTACAAGCAAATTACTGCCCAAGCAAACGCCAAGCACGTCCTAAATACCGATAAAAAGCTAACTGATCGTGTTAGAGGCATCTCGAGGCGCCTAATAGCTCAAGTAGGCGCATTCCGCAAAGACGCACTAAAATGGAACTGGCAGGTAAACGTAATCAACGACCCTACGATCAATGCTTGGTGTATGCCTGGCGGTCGCATCGTCGTATATACGGGCATCATCGAAAAGCTTAAGCTTACCGATGCCGAGCTGGCTGCTATTTTGGGGCACGAGATGTCGCACGCATTGCGCGAACACAGTCGCGAGCGAGCCTCGACTGAACAGATGAAAGATGTCGGTATCGCCGTAGCAAGCTCTGCAGCAGGGCTTGGAGATCTGGGCTCAGCGGCTTTGAACATGGCGGCTCAATACACATTCACACTGCCGTTTTCGCGCACGCATGAGACGGAGGCCGATCTGATGGGCGTTGAGCTGATGGCGCGCGCAGGATACGATCCAAGGGCAGCGATAAACGTCTGGGAGAAGATGAACAAGCTAAATGAGAGCCATCCGCTTAAATTTATGTCCACGCACCCTTCAAACGACGATCGCATCGCCGATCTAAAAGAGGTGATGCCGAAAGTCTTGCCGCTTTACGAGGCCGCCACAAGAAATAGATAGTCTTGCGATTTAAAATTTCGCAAGAGTTTGCGCGCTGAGGTTTTTTAAGTAGCAGGTTTTATCGTCGCATTTAAATTTCTCAATGGGCTTGCGCACAGCGCTAGGATTATCCGCCGCCGCGCCAAAGCTCTATCGCGATAGAATCTCGCCGCGACAAAGGCCTGCCGCAGCGCGAAATTTTAAATTACCGCAAAATTCTACGCACGGGCGCGAGGCATTTTCCACGCCTTTTGGATTTTAAAGCGTTTTTAGATATAATCATAAATATTTATTTTTAAATTTCAAAGGATAAAAAATTTGGACACGGACAGTTCGGTTTTAATGTTAGTTTTAGCTTTTGTATTCATCTTTATGAATGCTTTTTTTGTTCTTTCGGAATTCTCAATCGTCAAAGTAAGAAAGTCTCGCCTCGAAGAGCTTATCAAGGATAAAATTCCAAACGCAAAGCTCGCTTTTAAAATTTCAAACTCCCTAGACACCTACCTCAGCGCCACACAGCTAGGCATCACGATAAGTTCGCTCGCCCTCGGCTGGATCGGCGAGCCCGCGGTATCAAGACTGATCGAGCTGCCACTAAGATCCATCGGCATAGGCGGCGGAGCGGCGGCGCATACGATCGCCTTCGTCATATCTTTTACGCTCGTTACGCTATTTCACGTCGTGCTCGGCGAGCTGGTGCCAAAATCCATCGCTATTGCCAAAACCGAGAAGATCGTGCTTTTTATCTCCAGACCGCTTCATATTTTTTGGATTATGTTTTTTCCGATCATAAAAGCGTTTGACTTCATCGCTGCCGTCTCGCTTAAAATCATCGGCGTAAAGCCTGCCAAAGAGAGCGAGCTTGCGCTTTCGGACGAAGAGATCAAAATCATCGCGAGCGAGAGCCTAAAAGGTGGTGTGCTCGATAGCCTAGAGACCGAGATCATCAAAAACGCCGTCGATTTCAGCGACACGGTCGCCAAAGAGATAATGACGCCGAGGCGCGATCTAGTTTGCCTAAATAAGCAAAAAAGCTACGATGAAAACTACGCAACCGTATTGCAGTCGAAATTTACGCGCTTTCCATATATCGACGGCAGCAAAGATAACGTCCTAGGCCTCATCCACATCCGCGACATCATCCAGCAAAAGGGAGATAAAAGCTTCGATAAGATCGTGCGCAAGCTCATCATCGTGCCTGAAAACAGCCCGATCTCTAAAATTTTACCTATGATGAATAAGCAGCGCATTTTTGCCGCGCTCGTCATCGACGAATACGGCGGTACTGCGGGATTTTTGACGATGGAAGACATCATAGAAGAAATTTTTGGCGACATCAACGACGAGCACGACGCGAATGCACAAAATTTCAAACGTATCGACGAGAACACCTTTGAGTTTAGAGGGCGTTTCGAGATCGAAGGCGTCGAGGAGGTTATGGGCATTGACTTTGATGAGGAGACCGAGCAGCTAACGATCGGCGGCTACGTCTTTAATCTCTTCGGCAGCCTACCTGAAATCGGCGATAAAATAAGCGATGAAAACTGCGACTATGAAGTGCTGCGAATGGATGGCACAAGAGTTTCACTCGTAAAAGCGATCAAAAAAGCAGTCGCGCAGCCCCAAGAAAATGAAGAAGCTGAGAAAAATAACTAAGCCAAAGTATGGGTTAATAAATTTCACTCTGCGATGCTGCGTGCCGGAAATTTCAAACATGCTGCCACTTGCGACGCTCTCAATCCCCATATAGGGCAAAAATTTATTCACCGCTCCCACATAGATGCCCTAATAGCGAGCACAGGAATGCCCGCCGCCCTGTAGGGTTTATAAAAGTGCTATTTATAAGTCCTCTTCATATTACAAACAAAAGGCGAAATTCTACCGCGAAAATTCTGCCAGAGCGACGCTAGATAGAATTTCTTGATGAGCCTATTTTTAAATTTTGCGAGATCGTAGATTTTAAAAATTTCAAAATTTTGCGGAATTTTAAAATTCTAATTGATCTAAATTTCTCGCCTAACTTAAATATCAAGCCCCACTACAAGCCAAGACCAAGCGAATTTTAAAGCCAAAGCCTAAGCGCAAAATTTTCTAAAATTATAAAGATAAAATTTTACCGCGCAGTATCGCAGAATTAACTCTATCGATTTTGATCATAAAATTACGCTAATCCTGCTTTAAAACTTCGCAATTTTAAATTCTAAAAATTCCTAAGTAATCAAATCGGCACGCCTTAAAATTCCGCATAAATAAATCTTAAATTCCTTTTTGCTACCATAACGAAAATTTTTCGCACGGATGGCTTTATGACAAAACACAAATTCTCATCGCGTTGGGCTTTTATCATCGCTTGCGTGGGCTCCGCCGTAGGTATGGCAAATGTCTGGGGCTTCCCTTATAAACTCGGCACGAACGGCGGCGGCGCATTTTTGCTAATTTACGTTTTTTTCGTAGCGCTGTTTTCATACGTGGGTCTAAGCGCCGAATACGCGATCGGTCGCCGCGCCAAAACAGGCACGCTAGGCTCATACGAATACGCGTGGAAAAGCCGCGGACTGGGCGCTATTGGTAAGGTTATCGGCTGGCTACCGCTTGCCGGTTCGATGTGTATCGCAGTGGGCTATGCCGTCATCATCGCCTACGTTCTAAAGGCGCTAGTACAAGCCATAGACGGCTCGCTAATGAGTGAAAATACCGATACGTGGTTCAACTCTTTTGCCCTGACGCCCTACTCCGTGGTGCCTTATCACTGCATAATCGTCGCAGGCACGTTGCTGACGCTATTTTTCGGCGCCAAAAGCATCGAAAAAACGAATAAAATTATGATGCCGCTATTTTTCGTGCTATTTGCGATTTTAGCGGTTAGGGTCGCGACGCTGCAAGGTGCTGCGGGCGGATATGCCTTTCTTTTCGGCGCCGATTTTACTAAGCTAGCAGATCCGATGGTTTGGATTTCTGCGATGGGACAGGCATTTTTCTCGCTATCTATTACGGGCTCAGGGATGATCGTCTATGGCGCGTATCTATCCAAGGACGAAGACGTCGTATCTGCGGCGAAAAATACCGCGCTATTTGACACGCTAGCCGCGATGGTAGCTGCGCTAGTGATGATCCCTGCAGTATTTGCCTACGGAATGGATCCTGCGGCGGGGCCTAAGCTACTTTTCGTAACTCTGCCTAAAATTTTGCAAGATATGGCAGGTGGTAGAATTTTTGCGGTGATTTTATTTACTGCCGTGATTTTTGGTGGAATTTCATCGCTTCAAAATATGTTCGAAGTAGTTGCCGAATCGCTAATGCATAAGTTTCCAAGGCTAAGCCGTGCATTCACGCTTGCGCTATTGTGCGCGATCTGCCTTGGTGCGGGCCTTGGTATGGAAGCGATAAGCTCATGGGGACCGTGGATGGATTTCGTATCAATTTATATCATTCCGATCGGAGCAGTAATCGGCGCGATATCGTGGTTTTGGGTGATTAAGCGGAATGAAATTTTAGATGAGATCAATCTGGGCGCAGATAGGGCTCGCGGCAAGCTCTGGTATGATATCGGGCGCTTTGTCTATGTCCCGCTGGCGCTACTTTTATGCATAATCGCGCTTAGTATGCATATTTCGTTTTGAACTAAAATCTTTCTAGATTTATAATTAATAGTATTCTCTCATAATGGAGTTTTAGCAAATCACATTTATAAATCATTGCATTATCCATATAAATAATGTATAATGCAATCAAAAAGGAGACAATATGACGCGATCTATAAACGTAAATTTTAGAATGGATGCCGAGCTTAAAAAAGGGTTGGAGGAAGTATGCTCTGAAATGGGGCTAAATTTAACTACTGCTTTTACAATATTTGCTAAAAAAGTATTGCAAGAACGCAAAATTCCTTTCGAGTTGACGGCAGATCCCTTTTATAGCCACGAAAATTTATCTCATCTTAAGCGCTCTTTTGACGAATTAAAGGAAAATAGCGGGATTGAACGCGATTTATTAGAAGCGGAGCAATGAAAAAAATCTGGTCGCAAGAAGCTTGGAAGGATTATCTGTATTGGCAGGAAAATGATAAAAATATTATAAAGCGCATAAATAAGTTAATCCTAGATATAGAGCGTAACGGCTACGATTGTATAGGCAAACCCGAAGCGCTAAAGGGCAATTTATCGGGGCTTTATAGTGTTAGAATAGATGGAAAAAATCGGCTCGTATTTAGAATATCTAATGGCGCCATAGAAATAGCTCAGTGTAAAACTCACTATGGAGATAAGTAAAATACGTACAAAAGCATCAATATCAAAGCGGTAGTATTTGTCCCAAAAAAACTTTCACACCCAAAAAAGGCGTAGAATTTTAAAATTTTATCTTATTTTATGGCTTAAAATTTTGAAATTCAGTCTAGATTTAAGACAGCAAATTTCGAAATTTTGCCTTTGGCTGTTAAAAAGAAATTTTGTCGTTAAATTTAACAACAGAAATTACTTTTTAATAAATGCCGTATCTACAAAAGAGTATTATGAGCTGCTACAATATTTCAAGGCGCTAAACGTAAAAATAGAAGATCGGACCGACTTTATACCGCAGGCTCAAAATAGCGGCTATTTCACCGATAAAAACGAAATTTACAGCGACGATTTTAGTGATACACAAATTCCGAAGAAAAATTTTAAATGGAAGCTTAGGCGGTTTTTTAGTTTGGATTGAAATTTTAGTCCAAACGGTAAGTTCTTAAATTTAGCGAGAATTTCACGAGCAAATAGAGAGTAGGGCGGCGAGGCAAATATTGCTCGCTGTTATCTCCAGCCTGCCGCAACTCAAAGTTACGATAAGTCAAATCAACTCAGTCACCACTGCAAGCGCAAGGCTATAAAATTTAAATCAGCTCCGCGACCTATCGTTGCAGTCGCGAGGCTGTAGCAAGCAAATTGGTCCCAATACACAGCCAGACTATATAAAGCAGCGGCAAGTCGAAATCGATATGCCTCGCCGTAGCAAAACCACGGCGAGTTTGGCTAAAGCCTGTAGGGGATCGGCGTATCTAGTCCAAGCCAGCAATGAGCCAGTCTTAAACCCCAGACCACTCCTAATCCTTACTTCGCCCCTTTAGGCGGCATAAATGCGGTTAGTTTGATATCCTCGCCCGCCTTGTGTTTATAAAGCTCGATATCCACCAGCGCCGTGTGGGAGATGTTGCCGTTGGCAAGCTCGCTCGTAGGAAGATCGATCGTAAGCACGTTCGGACTTCCGTTTTTGCAAAGCCCCTCGGCGTTAGGATCGTACCACGCGCCTTCGAAGATCTGCACCACGCCGCGCATTATGTCGCTGCTTACGTTCGCACCTGCTAAAATTTCGCCGCGAGCGTTAAACACGCGCACCAGATCGCCCTGCTTAATGCCGAGCTCCTTAGCGTCCTCGGTATTTATTAGCACCGGCTCGCGATCCGCGACGGCGTATCTCTTGCGATTTGAGGTGTTACTCTGCTGCGAATGCAAGCGGTCATACGGATGGATGCTAAGCAGGTGAAATTTCGCAGGCCTATCCTTCATCCCGAGCCACTCGACGGGCTCGAACCACATCGGATGCGCGCCGCAGTCTTTGTAATTCATCGCAGCGATCGTATCGGAGTAAATTTCAATTAGCCCGCTAGGCGTTCCCAAAGCCTCCAAAACGGGATCGTTTCTAAAATCCTCAAACGTCACGTATGCGGCACTCTCGGGCGTCTCGTAAAATTCCGTCGGCTCGTTTTTCTCCCACCACTGCTCAAAGCTCGGCATCTGCATACCCAAAGCGGTGTTTGCGTTCACGGCGCTCGCCGCCCCTTCGTAAAATTCCTTGATCCAGTCCATCTCCGTTTTGCCGCCGTCTGTATAAACCTCGGCAAGCCCATCTGCATAAGCCTTGCAAAGGTCGGTAAAAATTTGATAATCGTCCTTCGCGCCGTGCTGCTTAGCGACGACCTGCTTCATCGGGATGATATGCATGTTGGAGTAGTCTCCGCTCATCGTGATGTCGTTGCGCTCATACTCCGTCGTGGTCGGAAACACGATGTCCGCCATCTTAGCAGTCGGCGTCCAGTAAATTTCATTCACTACGATGGTGCGCGGCTTGCGCCAAGCCTTGATATTGGTGTTGGTGTCTTGATGGTGCACGATCGGATTTCCACCGACCCAGTAGATGAAGTCTATCTTCGGATAGGTGATCTTTTCGCCGTTTGCATCGATCGTCTTGCCAGGATTTAGTAGTGCGTCCGCGATGCGAGCTAGAGGGAAGGCAACCTTCGCCGTATTTGCTAGCCACGCTTGAGTAGCTTCGCCGCCTTGCTTCTGATCCTGCGCAAGCCCTAGGAATTTTCCGTCCTTAACGATGCCGACGCTTGCCGCGTTCATTCTACCGATCACGCCGCCCGCGCAGGTAGGCGCGCCGCCGTTAGCATAGTGGTAGCTAAAGCCAAAGCCCCCTCCGGCAAGTCCGATCTGCCCCAGCATCGCGCATAGAGTTACGATCATCCAGTGCGCCTGCTCACCGTGATGAGCGCGCTGAATACCCCAGCCCGCCATTATCATCGTGCGGTTTTCGTAAAATTTTATCGCAAGCTCTTTAATCACGTCCGCGCTAATGTCGCAAATTTCACTAGCCCACTCCGGCGTCTTAGCCACGCCGTCGCTCTGCCCCGTGAGGTATGGCACGAATTTTTCAAAGCCCACGGTGTAGTTTTGTAAAAATTCCTTATCGTACTTGCCCTGCGAGTAGAGGTGCTGCGCCATACCTAGCATCATCGCTACGTCGGTGTTCGGGCGAGGGGCGATCCATCGCGCCTTGCCCTCGAAATACTTGCCGCTTACGGTTTTGATTGGATCGATGATGATGATCTCTTTGTCGCTGTTTTTTAGCTGCTCGAAATACTTAAATCCCTGCTCGTCCGAGCTCGTCCACGCCACGCGAAGCGTAGAGATCGGATTTAGACCCCAAAAGACCACGACTTTGGAGTTTTCAAGCACTACGGGCCACGAGGTTTGCTGCTCATAAACCTGATTTGAGCCCGTTACGTGCGGCATGATAACCTGCGCCGCGCCAGTGGAGTAATCGCCCGTGACGCCCGTAAAGCCGCCGCTTAAGTTCATAAATCTATGAAGCAGCGTCCTTGAGACATGCACGTTGCCCGTGCTCTGCCAGCCGTAGCTTCCCGCAAATACCGAGTCTGCGCCCTTTTGCTCGCGCGTCTTTTTAAGCTCGCGCGCGACGAGTTTGATCGCGTCTTCATATTTTACCTCGATCCATTCGTCAAGCCCGCGAAGCTCGGGCTTAGGGTTATCGGGATCGGCGAGGTAGGATTTTCGCACCATCGGCGCTTTGATGCGCGTATTATAAACGAGATCCGCCATCGTATTTTGAAGAGTATTTGGAATTTTAGAGGTGATCTTCCACGGCGCGGATTTTACGATCTTGCCGTTTTTAACGCTCGCTTTTAAAATTCCCCACCGCGCCGCGGTTAAAATTTCGCCGTTTTTCTTAAGCGAGGTGAGTTTGTCCGCCGCGAGCATCGAGCTTGGGATGAGCGGAAGCGCCGAAACCGCCGCGCCGAGCTTTAAAAAATTTCGTCTTTTCATTTCATATCCTTTAAATTTACGTCCTTGGAGTGCTTTTGCAGATACTGTACCACCGTCCAACTCTCATCCTTGCTAATAGGCGTGCGCGAAAGCATCGATTTGATATAGCCCGGCCATCTGTTGGCTTCGTAATCGGCCGGCTGGTGCAGAGCGTGACAGACGCTACACGAGGCTTCAAATTTCTCCTTGGCGCTCGCGAAAATTTTATCCACGTCGCCGCTTAGCGCGCCCTCGTCGGTGTAGGCGGTTATTTTAACCTTATTAAAGCCGTCCTCTTCGCCCAAGCTCTCGCTTTGAAATTTAGCCTGCTTCGAAAACGCCACCGCGATTATACGTGCTTTAGGCGTGAAATAAATAACGTTAGGCGCCTTTGGATTTTGATAGCCGGTGATCGAAAATTTCACCACTCCGTCCTTGACCTCCAGTACCTCTATGGCATTCGTAGGCAGCAGCCTGCCGTCCTTATGCGACAAATCGCCGCTTACGCTTACCTGCTTTAGCACCGTGCCGTAAAGCGTCTCGCCCGCCTTAACCTCGGCGCCAGCGTAGCTTGCGATCACAGCCGCAAGAGCCGCCGCAGCCGCAATAGAATTTAAAAACTTCATGCTTATCCTTTCTAAAAATTTTAAAAACTTCTCGTAAATCTGCCGTATAAAAAGCCCGCAAACATCACGGTTAAAATCGCCGTGAATGCCGCAAACGCTACCTGCGCGCACTGCGCCGCGTCTGCAAATTTAATGCTCGGCACCAGATAAAATCCCTCGCCGTAAAATCCGCCGAAAAAGCTCTGCACATCGCTAAGCGCGGTGCCTGCGGGGAAGGACGGGGTGCCCGTGCAGCTTGCGGGGCGAAATAGCTCCGGCAGCAAGCTATCAAGCGGCGCCGCAAAAGGAAATGTGGGTGCTGCGAGGCAATTTGCGGTATCTGCGGCGGGGTGCGACGCGGAGCTTTGTAAATAGCCGTATATCGCACCCGTAAAGCCAAGCGCGTAAGCAACGAGCTTGCTATGAAGCTAAACGGCATCAGTAGGCCGATGAATGCGCCCACGCCCGCTACGGCAAAGCCCAGACGCACGAGGGCGCTCATCTGCGTAGGCGACATAAAAAGGCAGCGCTGAAAGAAAAAATATGATGTCGCAAGATAGCCTGCGCTTATCACAAAGAGCCAAAACCACGGCGCAGCGGTATTTTGCCACGCGTAAATCTTTAAAATCAATCTATTCAAGATCTCCTCCGTCTTATAAAATTCTTAAGAATACTTTTTAATCTTAAGATTTAAATTTATGAGGGAATTATAGCAATAAAAGATAAAAATTCAGGCCTGTATTGCCCTAAATATCGGAGTTTTATAAGCTTTAAGCTTAACGTATAAAATTTCAATTTTAAAATTTGACGCTCCTTGCGTGGCGGCAGAAAGTTTTTGAGATATAAAATTAAAATGGTAGATTTTATAAAATTTATCTTTATTCGGCTCTGTTTTGAGGAAAAATAAAATTTTGATCCGAAGTAGGGCGGTTTTTATCCCGGTCGCACGCCTTCCTTGAAAAAAAGAGTGGGCGCAGAGCAGAAAGGAGAGCGGGGCAAGACGAGATGCGGCAGAACGAGGCTCGGTGCGACAAGATAGAATAAAGCTAGCCGTGTGGCGCAAATTTTAAAACCATGCGCGCTTAAAATTGCGATCACCCGAAGTTGTACTCGATCAAAACAGCCCGTGATCGAAATTTACGCCTTACGGCGGCGTGGCGCAGCAAATCTAAAATTTAAAATTTAAGGCCGCTAAAAACGCCGCTGCATAAATCCTCCGACTAAATTTTATCCGTTTAATTCGCCCTGCCGCGAGCCCGTTTAAATTTAAACTCTTTGCGCCCAAGATACTGCGCGCGCTTGGGATGAAATAAAGAAAAGGACGATTCTGCGTCAAATTCGAAAAACTATTCCTGCGCGCTAAAGTCGGTTTGGTAAATTAAACCGACAAGATCGATTCTGAATGAAGGCGGCTAGAAAAGGAGGCGATTCTACGCCGCAGATCAAAACCATAAATACGCATGGGCGAGAGATAAAGAAGGCGGCGGCGCGGATCGACTTTGCGCGCGAGCGCATAGAAGTGCGCGCAGCGTTATTTTGCGATAAAATTTTGCGGATTTGATCTCGCGCGCAAAAGGCAAGATCAAGATTAAATGCCCGACAAGAGCAAATTTTACGCAAGCCGCGCAAGAGCGGTCTTGCGCGAGCGCTAAATCGCGGCTTTTAGCGCTTCAAATTTCGCGTCTTGCTCGGCTAGCAGCTGTCCTTTCTCATCGCGCGAAACGTAAATTTTAAAGATATTCTCGCCCGCTTTGTCGTAAAAGCCCACAAATTTCG
>NZ_CALHHX010000203.1 GCF_938030685.1 uncultured Campylobacter sp.
AAAGTAATTTCTGTTGTTAAATTTAACGACAAAATTTCTTTTTAACAGCCAAAGGGGCTCCGAGCTCTTTTTGAGCTTGTAAATTTTATACGGCAGAGCAAATATTAAATATAGCATTAGATGCTTTATATAAAGAGCAAGTTTGCCTATATGAACGCCTATGCTTGAATATCTATATAACTCATACGAGCTTAAATAATGGAACCTGCCGTAAAAGTTTTCTAGTTCGCATACTACGCAGAAATGAACACTAGATATATTTGCGGACGGATCGGGGGCTATTTTGGTTTCGGAAATTATGCTATCTTTCATATCTATATTTTCGACGTAGCGGATCAGGCTGTTTGAAAAATAAAAATAGCTCGGATTTTTAGAAAAATTTTGCTCCGCCGAAATTCTTAGCCGTATGAAAGAATATGTCACAAAAATTAAAGAAACGATACCGAAAGCGCTAAATTTTCCCGTAGTGCCAGTCGTAATCAGATCATAACCCAAAAGCGAAAAACCCAATATGCAAGTAAATATGCTCCAGGAAAATACATGATAGACGGTGTAATCGTTTATGATCAATGGCTCCTTATCATAGTCCCTCATAAAATCCTCGTTTTGTAAATTTTGGCGCATTTTATCGTTTGGGTGCTTACGAAGCATTTAAAATTTTATCTTAGCGGCGGTTTCGATGTGTATTTGGCGGGGCGCGAAATGACGGATAGAAATTTAAAGGCAAAAGGCGGCTTTAGCCTCGGTAATCTCGCCATTTTGCGAACCGCAAAAGCTGCATTATCGAAGCAAATTTAATCCGCAAATTTCGCTCTCAAATTTACGGATTTTAAAGAAGGCTCGGCAAAATTGCTTTAAAGTAAACTCGGCAAAACCGTGCAAGGCAAGCTCTACGAAATCACTCAAGGCGAGAATGTCACGCAAAACAATCAAATTTCGTCGAAACAATCAAAATTTATCGAAACGATAAAATTTTGCCGAAACGCCCTAATCTCGCCGAATTCCGCCGAGCGAACCCTGCCGAGCCCAAAAGTCAAGCAACTAAAATTTATTCTTTCGGCGCTATCATATCCTCAGGCACCACCCACGCGTCAAATTCCTCGGCGGTTAGTATGCCCGATTTTATCGCTTCCTCGCGCAGCGTAGTGCCGTTATGATGCGCGGTTTTGGCGATCTTGGCGGCATTTGCGTAGCCGATGTGCGGATTTAGCGCGGTTACTAGCATCAGACTTTCATGCAGTAGCTTGTCGATTTTCGCGGCGTTTGCCGTGATACCGCAAGCGCAGTGCTTCTCAAAGCTATTCATCGCGTCGCTTAGCAGGCGGATGCTTTGGATGAGGTTGTACGTAAGCACCGGCTTAAAGACGTTTAGCTCGAAGTTTCCCTGGCTTGCGGCGACGCAGATCGCGACGTGGTTGCCCATTACTTGCGCCGCTACCATCGTGACGGCTTCGCACTGCGTCGGGTTTACCTTGCCCGGCATTATCGAGCTTCCCGGCTCATTTTCGGGGATGTTTATCTCGCCGATACCGCACCTAGGCCCACTTGCTAACCAGCGCACGTCGTTTGCGATCTTCATCAAATTTGCCGCCAGGCCGTTTAGCGCGCCGCTTAAAAACACCTCGGCATCGTGGCTGGTTAGGCCGTGAAATTTATTCGGATGGGATTTAAATTTAAACGCCGTGCCCGTTAGCGCGTTTAGCTCGTCGCTTACCATCTCGCTAAATTTCGGGTGCGAGTTTAGCCCCGTGCCCACCGCGGTGCCACCGATAGCAAGCTCCTCTAAAAACGGCATAGTAGCGAGGATCTGCGCCTTGCTCGCCTTTAGCATATGTGCGTAGCCGCTAAATTCTTGACCGAGCGTGAGCGGCGTGGCGTCTTGCAGGTGAGTGCGGCCGATCTTTACGATCCCCGCAAACTCGGCAGTCTTTTTATCCAGCGTCGCTTCAAGTTTTTCTATCGCTGGCAGCAGCTTTTTTTGAAGCTCCAGCACAAAGGCTATTCGCATCGCCGTAGGATAGGTGTCGTTTGAGCTCTGGCCTTTATTTACGTGATCGTTTGGATGCACGAATTTTGCGTCTTTAACGTCCAGTGCCGCCTTATCGCGAAAATTTAACCCCAAAATCTCCATTGCGCGGTTTGAAACGACCTCGTTTAAATTCATATTCGACTGCGTGCCAGAGCCCGTCTGCCACACGACTAGAGGGAAATTTCCGTCCAGTTTGCCGTTTAAAATTTCATCGCACGCCTGCGCTATCGCCTCGGTGCGAGGCTCGTCTAGGCGGCCTAGCTTACGATTAACAAGCGCGCACGCCTTTTTTAGATAGGCAAAGCCCTCTATGACCTCTTTAGGCATCGTCTCCAGCCCTACTCCGATCTCGAAATTTTCATGGCTACGCTGCGTCTGCGCACCCCAATATTTCTCATTCGGAACCTTAACCTCGCCCATCGTGTCTTTTTCGATACGAAATTCCATAACTAATCCTTTCTAAGAGAAATTTCGGAATTTTAATTTTAGACGGCGACATACTATTCGCTGCAGCTCGAAATGCTTTGCCGATTAAGTTTTACCGCTATTTTGATCGCTTCAGAGCCTGCGCCGAAATTTTTGCGCCACGCTCAAAGCGACCGGATTTACGCACGCCGCACCGAATGTGCCTCATCTCTACTCGTTTTTATTCTCGTCTCTTTCTTGCAGTTCCTGTTCGCACCTTTTGGTGACTTTTACGAGCGAAACTCTTGTGCCATCCATTCGCAGTACTTCGTAATCGCAGTTTTCATCGCTTATTTTATCGCCGATTTCAGGTAGGCTGCCGAAGAGAT
>NZ_CALHHX010000204.1 GCF_938030685.1 uncultured Campylobacter sp.
CGTATTTCTTTATAAGTACGCTGCCGGAGCTTGGCTAGATACGCCGCCTCTGTATTCAATTGATCTCTGAGATTAAATATCAGCCTTAAGCGCCGCGTCTTTGAAAAATCCCCACGTAAAGCGCGAAAACAAAACCGATCGCAACCGCGTAAGGAGCAAACTCGGTGATGCCTTTAGACGAACTTGCGAGCAAGAAATTATGCGCGATCGCAGCTCCCGCCGCCATGCCGATGACGAATATGCCCGAGCTTAAATTTCCCGTGCCGGCCTGTACCAGATGCTTGCCCGGGCAGCCCTCGCTTAGGCTGAAGCAAAGACCCGCGAGCACCATACCCAAGAAATTCCAAACGAAATCGTTATGAGCGATAGGCTGGCCTTCGAAGCCGAGTTTGTATTGTCCAAACGCGATATTTGTGATGCTCGCAAACGCGATGACGCTTAGCACGCCCCAAAACATCGAGAAATCGCCGCTGAAAATTTTGCCGAACGCGCCGACGCTGCAAAATTTGCTCTTGTGCATCAAGGCGCCCACGATAATGCCCGCAGCCAGCGAGATGCCTACCGCGGCGTGTTGCGCGCCGGGTCCTTTAGCGGAGATAAAAAGCGCGCCGCCCTCGCCCGTTTTGAGTCCGAAGACCAAGGCTGCAAGCAGTGCAGCGCCCAGTAGCACGGGCAAAATTCCGATCGCGCCGCTAAGCCTTGCCTCTTTGCTCGCCTCATAGCCGCGCTTTTTAAGCAAAAACCCAATGAGTACGCCGCAGATCAGACCCGCTAGCCCGGCTAGTGCGGTCAAATCGCCGCCGCCTAGGCGCAAAAATGCGCGCCACGGACATCCCAAAAACACAAGGCAGCCGATCATCGCGAAAATCCCTAGGAAAAATTTCGCAAACGGCGAACTGCCCGTAACCGGCGCAAACTCGCGCGTCCAAAGCACGCTTGCTAAAAAGCCGCCGAATACGAGTCCTATGATCTCCGGGCGGATGTATTGCACTGCGGCTGCTCGGTGAAAGCCCAGCGCGCCCGTGGTGTCGCGCAAAAAGCAAGCGACGCAAACGCCCATATTGCCCGGGTTTCCAAAATGCACCAGCGTCGCACCCAGCACGCCTAGCACGGCGCCTGCGATGATGTACCATTTAACGTTATTCATGAAAAAATCCTGAAATAATCTAGATCGACCGATCTCTTAGGCGCGATTTTATCCTTTGTAAAATAAAAAGCAAATAAATTCCGATCTAAATTT
>NZ_CALHHX010000205.1 GCF_938030685.1 uncultured Campylobacter sp.
CAGCGATGTTTGAAAAAGGCGAGGGCGTAGAGCAGAATAAATTTAACGCCATCGATCTATACCGCATCTCGTGCTATTACGGCTACAAGGATGCGTGCGCAAATATGCGCCGCTTAGGTTACAACGGCTAAGGTTTTCAAATTTAAATTTTAAAATTCCATTCCGCCGTATCACGGGATGGGATTTTATGCGCGAAAATTCTACTATCTAGCCGCGATGGCTAAAATTTCCTTGCCTTCTCAATTTGTTCCATAACATACTCCTTTAAAATTTAAATTTCCTAAATTCTATCTTTTCATTAAAAATCGACATCGTGCGTTGCAGGTTGCTTATATCTTTTTGCATCGTCTGCATAAAATAATCACGCAGCTGCAGATACTCATCCTCAGTCGCCATCAGAATATTTAGTATCTCGACCTCGGCGTTTTCTTTATAAAGCACGAGCTGATCGTGAAGACCGAAAAAGCCGAGACTACCGTTAAGTAGATGCATATAAGCTTTGGTAGTTAAAATGGAAAAGCAAAAAGTAAAAATTATCGCCACGCCGTTGATCGGCTCTCCCGTCGCAAGCCAACCGAGCAAAAACCAAATAACAAGAAAGATTTTTATAAAAATTGGGATTTTTTGCTTCCAGCTCCATCTCCAGTCAAAGCTCAAAACCATAGCGCCAATCTTATTTAACTCGAACGTTTTACGAATCTTGTTTTTATTGTAATATAAAATTTTATCGTTATAAAACACGAAGTATGCGCCGTCTCTATTCATAAAATTTGTTACGAATATTACCAAGACCAAAGGAAGGAGGCGAAACATTTCAATGTTTATGGGATTTACGATAGTCGCAAATGCAAGCGCTATTAACAAGCCTACCATAGTAGGAACTATAGAGTATTTCATATAGTCATAATAAGTATGGTCTTTGATGATTAGCGGATCTTTGTCGTAGTCTCTGGCTTTTGAATTCTGCCGCAAAGAGCCACCGTCATTTGAGATAAAATTTTGTGGCTCTGCGTTATTTTCATAGGTAAAATTCCGATCCGCTTCGGCTTCTAAATTTAAAGCGTCAGGATCGGAATTTAGGATTTCAGAATTTGAAGATTTATAATTCAAGAATTTAGAATTTGAAACTTCAGAATCCTGGGATTCAAAATTTGAAACTTCGAAATTCTGGATTTCAAAATTCAGGGCTTTAGAATTCGAAACTTCGGAATTTTCAGTTTCGGAATTCTCAGTTTTAGAATTTTTGACATTAAGCTCCTCGCTGCGGTTTTGCTTTGCATCGCCGCGCCGCTCATCTAGTAACCTTTTTAATTCCTCAAGCCTATTTTGATCCATTCTTGCCCCCGATAAGGCGCTTTAACCTCGCTTATTTTTGCTTGTACTTTTCATCGCCGCTAGCTCCTGTGCCAAAAATTCTCCCGTGTAGCTACCCGTCTTTTTAAAATCCTTCGCTAGCTTTTCGGGGGTGCCGCAAGCGACGATCTGTCCGCCGCCCTCGCCGCCTTCGGGCCCCATGTCGATGATGTAATCGCAGTTTTTGATGACGTCCAGATTGTGCTCGATCACAAAGACGGAATTTCCCAGATCGACCAGATGGTGCAGCACCGCTACCAAGCGATCTACGTCTGCAAAATGTAGCCCCGTCGTGGGCTCGTCCAGGATATAGAGCGTATTGCCCGTATCGGTGCGGCTTAGCTCCTTGGCGAGCTTGACGCGCTGTGCCTCGCCGCCGCTAAGCGTCGTGGCGGGCTGGCCTAGCGAAACGTAGCCGAGCCCGACGTCCGCGAGCGTCTTTAGCTTTTGATAAATTTTAGGCACGGCTTTGAAAAACTCGAGCGCCTCGTCGATACTCATCGCCAAAACGTCGGCTATGCTTTTGTTTTTGTATAAAATTTCAAGCGTCTGCGCATTGTATCTCGTGCCGTGGCAGACGTCGCAAACGACGCTGATATCGGGCAGGAAGTGCATCTCGATCGTGATCTCGCCCTCGCCCGCGCATTTTTCGCAGCGCCCGCCCTTGACATTGAAGCTGAAGCGGCCGATCTTATATCCGCGCAGCTGCGCTTCTTTCGTCGCGGCGAAAAGCGCGCGGATCTCGTCCATCACCCCCGTGTAGGTCGCGGGATTGCTGCGCGGAGTGCGTCCGATCGGGGTTTGATCCAGATAGATCACTTTATCTAGGCTCTCAAGCCCGGAAATTTTAGCGCCCTTTACCGCGTGCACTTTCCTAGCGCGATTTAGCTCCTCAAGCGCGGTAGGCAGTATGGTTTGCAGCACCAGCGAGCTCTTGCCGCTGCCGCTAACGCCCGTGATGCCGACTAAATTTCGCAGCGGAAATTTCGCGCAAAGGCCGTGGATGTTATTGATATTTACGTTTTTGATACTTAGCCAAAGCTCCTGCTTGCGGTGCTTTTGGTAGTTTATCTCCTTTTGGTTATTCAGATACAGCGCGGTTTGCGTATTGCTTTTAAGCAGATGCGCGACGTCCCCTGCGAATACGACCTCGCCGCCTAGATTGCCCGCTCCGGGGCCGATATCTACGACGAAGTCCGCCGCCTCGATCGTCTTTTTATCGTGCTCGACGACGATTACGGAATTTCCCTTTTCCTGCAAGCTTCGCAGCGTCTTGATGAGCTTTTGCGTATCGCGCTCGTGAAGCCCGATGCTAGGCTCATCAAGCACATACATCACGCCGCTAAGACCTGAACCGATCTGGCTTGCGATACGGATGCGCTGCGCTTCGCCGCCGCTGATGGTGCGCGCATC
The DNA here is from genome assembly GCF_938030685.1 of uncultured Campylobacter sp. GTDB lineage: Bacteria > Campylobacterota > Campylobacteria > Campylobacterales > Campylobacteraceae > Campylobacter_B. The sequence goes on from NZ_CALHHX010000205.1 coordinate 2,767, forward strand.
GCGTCCAAGCGTGAGGTATCCAAGCCCTACGTCTTTTAAGAAAAACAGCCTCTCGTTGATCTCTTTTAGGACCGGCGCCGCGATCTGCGCGTCCTTTTCGCTTAAATTTGAAAACCGCTTCTCGTCGCTGAAAAATTCCACGCAGTCTGCAATACTCATATTTATCACGTCGCCGATGCCTTTCCCCGCGACCTTTACGGCGAGGCTTTCGGGGCGCAGGCGCAGTCCGCCGCAGTCTGGGCAAATTTTTTCGCTCATATAATCGTCCAGATCGCTTTCGTTTTTGAGCAGATCGTAGGCATATTTGATCGCGCCCTCAAATTTACGCACGAGCTTATGTTTTTTCCAGTAAAAATCGATCTCTTTGACGCTGCCGTAGAGGATCAGCTTTTTTTGCTCCTCGCTTAAGCTTGCATACGGGATTTTAACGTTTATGCCGTTTGCCTCGCAAAATCCGAGCAGAAATTTATAGTAATAGCTCTTGTTAAAGCCCGACATCACCTTGATCGCGCCGCCCTCGATCGAGGCGTTTTCGTTGATGATCTTGCCCAGATCGAGGCTAAATTTTATCCCCAGCCCGTCGCAGCTCTCGCACGCGCCCTTTGGAGAGTTGAAGCTAAACGCGAGCGGCTCGAGCGGCTTGAATGAAATTTTACAATCAAAGCACGCCATATGCTCGCTGTAGTGGATCAGGCTCTGCGCGAGCCCCAGCTCGGCGGCGTTTGCGATCTCCACCTCAAGCTCGCCGAAGCTGAGCTTGAGCGCCTTTTCGACGTCGCTTGCGATACGGATGGAATTTTCCTCGTCGATGGTCGTGCGATCGATGATGACCTTGATCGAGTGCTTTTTCGTCTTGCTTAGCTCGATCTCCTCGTCCAGCCGCACCAGTACGCCGTCGATCTGAGCGCGTACGTAGCCCTGCTCGCGCAAGCTTTGCAACATATCGGCGAAGCTACCCTTTTTCTCGCGCACCAAAGGCGCGCCTAAGATCACTTTAGCGCCACGCGGCAGTTTCATAATCTCGGCGATGATGTCGCTGGAGCTCATCTTTGAGATCGGCTTGCCGCATTTGTGGCAGTGCTGTACACCTACGCGCGCATAAAGCAGCCTCAGATAGTCGTAAATTTCGGTAATCGTGCCCACCGTCGAGCGCGGGTTTTTCGACGTCGTTTTTTGATCGATCGCGATCGCAGGCGTCAGACCGTCGATCTTATCGACGTCGGGCTTGCCTACGCGGTCTAAAAACTGCCTCGCGTAGCTGCTTAGGCTCTCGACGTATCTGCGCTGCCCCTCGGCATATAGCGTATCAAACGCCAGCGTACTCTTGCCGCTGCCGCTGAGACCTGTAAAAACGACGAGTTTGTCCTTTGGAATTTGTAAATTTATATTTTTCAGATTGTGCTCGCGTGCGCCCGTGATGGTGATAAGATCATTCATTTTCGCCCTTTTGTGCCAAATTAATCTTATATTATAGCTCAAATTGTTAAAATTGCGCTTTTGGAAGGGGCGGCGATGATACTAATCTGCACGGCTTTGCGCTGCGAAGCCCAAGCGATAATCGAGAGTTTTAAACTTACGCGCAATGGCGATCTGTTCGCAGGCGAGCAGATGCTTCTATACATCTGCGGCGTGAGGTTTGGGGCTAAATTTAAAGTGGGTGCTGCAGGCGGCATAGAAATAGGATTTAAGAGCGAACCCGGCGCGGAATTTATTTGCCGTGCCGATACAGACGCAGAATTCGGGCGCGAGCTTCGCAGGGATCGGCGCGGCGCGGACGCAAAATTTGAGCACCGTTCGGACGCGGGCGCACTCTGCGGCGGCGATGTAGAAACTGGCTTCGCGCGAAATGCGGCTGAAAATTTTGAAATTTTAAATTTTAACTCCGCGCAGAATTCAGAGCGCTTTGGTGAAATTTTACTTTCGCGGCGCGTGGACTTTGCGCTAAACATAGGCGTCTGCGGCTGTGCAAATAAAGGTGTGCAAATCGGCGAGGCGTTTTACTTTGACGGCACGGCAGCGCGGGAATTTTGCGGCGAGGACGGATCGGAGCTTTGCAGCTCGCAGGTTGGGGAATACAGCGCGCAGACTCCGAAATTTCAAAACGTTTGCGAGCGGAAATTTTGCGGCGCGAGTTTGGACGGCAAGCTGCAGGCAAATTTAATCTGCGTGAGCGAGCCTAAAATTTTAAACGCGGCGGAGCAGACCTGCGGGGCAAATGTCGCAGCGATCGAGGCGTGCGGCGAGATAAACGCACAAGCCCTAACGCAAGGGGCGAACAGCGCAGCAGATACAAAAAATTTCACGCACGACGCGGTGCGGGCCGCAGCGCAAAGCTTAACGCAGGCTGCGGCGCAAAATTTAACGAGCGTAAAACCCTCACAAATCGCGGTAGGTAGGCACAGCGTCGCGACGAATATCGCAGCACGAGCAACACAAAATACGCCGTGCACGGCAAAAGACGCTACCCGCGGGTGCGCAAATCGCAGCGTTACGCTTTACGATATGGAGAGCGTGTTTTTTGTGAACGCTTGCGAGCGCGCGGGTGTGCTGTGGGCGATGATGAAGATCGTAAGCGATCATTTGGACGGCGAGCGGCTTTGCAAAAGCTTCGTCTATGAGCTAGTAAAGGCGCGCCTGCCGCAAATCCGCGCCGCGATAAAGGACAAAATTTAACTATGGATGCGTGCGCAAAAAACCGAGCCGAGAGATAAATTTCGGCTTCATATGCCGAATATGTCGCGGAATTCAAAGGTATTGCGGAGGCGCAGGAGAAACGATGAAAATAAAAGGCTCTTATCTGTATTTTGCCCTCTTGGCGTGCGCATGCATCGCGGTTTGCGCGTATGCCGTGGCGGATATGTTCGCGGATCCACCCTTGTTGGTCTGTTTAGCTCTTTTGCTAGTATTTTTCTGTATCGGGCTATGGCTAAAAGACGCTCTAATAGGCGTGTGCTACCTATTTTACTGCATCTGCGTGCAGCTACTCTTTGCAGCGGCTATATTCGCCGTTCATAAATTCCCCGCCATGGCGCAGTTTGTGCGCAGTGCGGAGATAGGCACCGGCGGCACCGGCATACCGCTGGGTATCGTTCTGCTCGTGCTGCCGGCGTTTTTCTGCGCCCTGCCGTATTACTACCGAACGGGCGTCAAAAAAATCCCGCAAAAGCTCATACTCGGCGGAATTTTGATCCTAAACGTCGCTATTACGCTAGCTTACGCCTTTTATTTCGAGCGACTATTCTGCGGCGCGATCTGAAATTTCAACGATTTTCAGTGACGGCGCGCGAAATTTAAGTATAATTTGCAAAATTTTAACGAAGCGGAGCAAGATGACGGAGGCAAAAAAGGAGCTAGGAGCGCAGTTTGGCGTGAATCTGAGCGAGCGATCAAGCGCGTTTTTGGGCGCGCTATTTGAGAAATTTCACTTTTCATTTCAGCAACGAAAGCAGCTAGCGGAGTTTGCGAGCGATTTTGAGGCGTGGGACGAGGCGCCAATTTATGAGCTGCTTGCGAGCGAGCGGTGCGGGCTAAATTTTAATAAAGCTAAATTTAATAAAGCAGGGAAAGTCCCAAGCGGCGAGCAAATTTTTAATTTCGTGCGTGAGGCTTGGCTAGAGCTTAAGTCGCGCCCGCACTCGTACGCGGGCTTCACAAGCGATTACGCGCCGAAAAAATTTGAAATTTCCTCCTTTCGCGCAGACCGTATCGCTTTGGGCCGCTGTCCGGTGGCGAGCGAAAACACGCGCTGCTGCAATCTGCTGACGCTCGATGCAGTCAATTCGTGCGGCTTTGACTGCTCCTATTGCGCGATCGGCTCCTTTTACAAGCACGGAAAAATCGGCTTTGACGAAAATTTCGCGGCGAATTTAGCGCGACTGCGGCTTGATCCCGCGCGCAGCTACCACATCGGCACGGGTCAGAGCTCCGACTCGCTTATGTGGGGCGATCGCTTCGGCATTTTAAGCGCGCTATGTGACTTCGCGGCGCGGCATCAAAACGTGATTTTGGAGCTTAAAAGCAAGTCGAACAATATCCGGTTTTTCCTGCAGCGCGAGATCCCGCGCAACCTCATCGTCACTTTTTCGCTAAATACGCCCGCGATCATAGCGAACGAGGAGCATCTAAGCGCGAGCCTGGGTGCGCGGCTGGCGGCAGCCGAAGCGCTCGCGGCGCGCGGCATTTTGGTGGGCTTTCACCTCCACCCGATGGTTTGGTACGAGGGATGGCAAAGCGATTACGGTGCGCTTTTTGAGCGGCTGCTACGCAGCTTCGATCCAAGCGGCGTCGCGATGGTCTCGCTCGGCACGCTTACCTTCATCAAGCCCGTCGTAAAAAAGCTGCGCTCTCGCGGGCTGCGGAGCAAAATTCTGCAGATGCCCCTTGCGGACGCGAACGGCAAGCTGTCCTATCCGCTGCAGATCAAACGCGAGCTTTTTAAATTTGCCGCAGACGCGCTTTTGCCGTGGCGCGAGCGGGTGTTTTTCTACCTCTGCATGGAGGATGCGAGCCTGTGGCGCGAGGTTTTGGGACACGAGTACGAAAGCAACGACGCATTTGAGGAGGCGATGAAAGCGGCGTATTTTGCAAAGATACGGCGGCGCTAGACGCGCTGTTTGTCGCGGACCGACCGCAGCTCGCTCATGTGTGACGCCGAGGATACGGCGCGAAATTTGCGGCGAGCGAGCGGTTAAAATTTAGCGCCACACCCGGCTTTATAAAATTAAATTTTATAAATCGTGCGGGGCGGGTACAGCGAGCGGCGATAAAATTTTACAAAACGCTCGCACAGCAAGAAGTCTGCGGGCTAAATTTAAAATTTTACCCAGCGCAGGTCGGCGGCGCGGATTGTTTAGGCCGCGCAAATTTGGCGTCGGACACAATGAGCGGAGAAATTTAGCGTAGGGGCATTTACTCGGCGCGCGAAATTTAACGCGCCGAAGCGGCATTAAAATTTAAAGGAGAAAAGATGAAAGCATTGATCACGGGCGCAAGCGGCGGTATCGGCAGCGCGGTTGCGGAGCTTCTGCGACAAAACGGCTATAAAATTTTAACGCTAGCCTCGCGCTTTGAGGATACGGACTCGCTAGCGAAGGAGTGCCGCGCGCTGGCTGCGGCGTGTGAGATTGACGCGCTGATTTTATGCGCGGGTACGGCGAAATTTGCGCCGCTTGAAGCGATGAGCGAGAGTGAAATTTTAAAAATTTTAAACGTAAATCTTACCGCAAACATCATCATCGCGCGCGCGCTTTTGCCGAATTTAAAGCACAACCGCGCCCATATCATCGGCATTAGCTCGATCGAGGCGCTGCGAGCGAGCCGCTTTAGCGCGGTTTATAGCGCGAGTAAGGCGGGGCTGCGGGCGTTTCTGCTCTGCCTTTTTGAGGAGGCGCGCAAGCAGATCAGAGTAAGCTGCATCAACCCCGACATCACCAAAACGCCCTTTTACGAGGATTTGAGCTTCGAGCCCGCGGATGATGAGGCAAGCTTCGTGGATGCGGGGGAGATCGCAAATTTTACGCTGCAAATTCTGCGCACAAAGTCCAACGTGAGCGAGTTTACGATCCGCCCGCAAATCGTAAATCTGCGGAAAAAATCAACATTTAATCGCGAAGGGGGCGAACTTGAAAATCGGTAAAAGTCATGTTTTTGTGCTAATTTTGGCGCTTATTATTATTTATGCCGCGTTTGTAAGCGGTAGCGGCGGGTATTGTAGCGCGAGAGAATTTTTTTCAGGCAGGCACGACGAAGAGGATGACGCTTGCATCGCTAAGCTGATAAAGCGAGCGGACGCGGGTAATATATATGCGGCAAATCGGCTAAGATATCCGCAAGAGGCGTATATCAAGCGCACATGCAAAAAGGAAGTGGAGAGCTTGGGTGAGCGCGAAAGATATTATTTTGAGCTCTACATCCAAAATCGCTGCGAAGCTTGGGGCTTTGAAACGCCCAAATCAAAGGGCGGCGAAGCAAATACGACGAGCAGCGATACGAACGCAACGGACAGCGAGGGAAATTTAACGCGCAAAGGTACGAATACGATCCGCAATGAAGCAGGCGCGATCAAACGCGATGTAAATTCTACGGGAGGATTAAATGCTGGGCAATAAAGCGAAATTGAAAACTAGTAAAAGTAAAATTTTTATTATGCTAATTGCGGGGGTTTTTATTATTTATGGAGTTATAAGCAGCGGCGGTATGTATTGTAATATGGAGGAATTCTTTTCTGATAAACAGGGCGAAGAGGATGACGCTTGCATCGCCAAGCTGATAAAGCGCGCAGACGACGGAAATAGTTTTGCAGAAAGTAGGCTTAGATACCCAACTATGGAATATATCAAGCGCGTATGCGAAAAGGGAGTGGAAAGCTTGAGTGAGCGAGAAAGATTTTATTTCGAGCGTTATAGTAAAGATCGTTGTAGCGCTTGGAGCTTTAAAATGCCCAAATCAAAGGGCGGCGAAGCAAATACGACGAGCGGCGGCGGTAATTTAACGCGCGCCGAGGCAAACAACGGCAAATCTGACACTGTGGGCAGCAAGGCGGACATGACGAAGCGCGAAGGAAATTCTACGGAAGAGCAAAATGCTGGGCGATGAAAATTTAGAAAAATTTTTTTCAAAAATCGACGCGGCGGAGTTTGGAATTTCAGCGGGCTCAAAGCTCGCTTCAAAAAATCATAAACTTGCAGGAAGCGCGAGAGACGGGAGCGACAGCGAGCTTTTAAAATCAAAAAATGGCGCGGAATTTTGCGGCAAACAGGCATATTCTAGCGGCGCGCAGCAAGCTGAAATTTTAAAATTTAATGCCGAGCCGCTGTTTAATGCCGAGCAAGCACACTTAAAATTTAACGTCCGCCCATCACAAGCAGGGCTAGGTGCCCATCCGCCGCGGGCGCAGTTTGACGCCGAGCGAGCGCAGACGAAGATCGAAAATTTCATGCGCGATCTGCTACAAAACTATGTGCTTTGCGTAAGCGGGGCGGAATTCGCCTTCGCGGAGATCGAGGCGTATTTCACGGGCGCGGATCGCAACACCTACAAGCGCATATCGCGGGCGGGCGAGATATTTTTTCACAATTTCGGCTTTGACATTTCGTTTCGCAGCGTCCCGCAAAGCGGCGGCGGGATTTTGGTACGAAGCCTACGCATCCTAAGCGGCGCAGAGCTTTTGGCGGGCGGCTTACCTGGTTTCGCAGGCCGCCTATCTGGCTCGGAGGGCGACTTGAGCGGCTCCGCGGGCAGCGGTCCGCTCGGCTCTGCCGTCGCCACGCTTGTAAAAAATGGCGATTTTATCACGGGTCCGCGCAAATGCATGGGTAAAATTTTAAATCTACAAACGCGAAATTTAAGCTTTTCGCTACGGCGTGCGCCGCAAATAGCGCATGCAGCGGGCTTTAGCAACCGAATCCGACGAGGCGAGATCGTAAATGAAGCGAATTTCGGTACAAGCGCTAGCTGTGCGACGGGTACAGCGGCTGCGGCAAGGCTTGCGAATGAGCCGCGCAGGCTTACCAGCGAGGAGTTTGAAGCATATCTGAGCACGGGCTGCGCTACGGCGAAAACATATAAAAAATCGCTGCAAAGATATGAAGGCTAAATTTTGATCAAACGGCGCACAGCGGGTGAGCGGTAATTTAATGAGCTTTAAGTGGCGGCGCTATAAAATGGTGCGTCCATCAAATTTAAAGGCGGCAAATGGATCAAAGTAGGCTTGAGAAATTAAGAAAGCTTTTGAATGAGCGGCGCGGTAATGCAAAGCGAAGCTGTGACAAGGAGCTTGACGGAGAAAATTTTAACGCTCAAAATTTCGAAGCCGAAAATTCTGATAATTCAAAATCCGATAGATTAAATTTAAATGCTTTGAATTTTCACGCCTCAGATTTAAACGATACAAATTCTAAATCTTTAAATTCCGATGCTTCAAATTTAGACGACGTAAACTCCAAAGTTTCAAATTCTAAGTCCCTAAATTCCGCTACTGACGCTTTAAATTTAGAAGCCGAAGCGGATCAGAATTCTGCCTTTGAGAACAACGCAGAGTCACAAAATTTTATCTCAAATGACGGCGGCGCCTTGCGGGAAAATTACAAAACTAGAGATTACGACAAAGAAGCGATAATCATCAAAGACCATACATATTATGAATTTATGATTTATCAATTTCCGGCGCTACTGATAGGTTTTATTATATTTTTGACTTTTGCTACCATAGTAAATCCAGTTAGTCTTAAGACTTTTCGAATGCTTCCGTCTATATTGGTTTCATTGTTGACCGTAATTAGGGACAAAGACGGCATGTATTTTGAATTTAAAAGTGATAAAATTCTGTATTATTACAAAAACAAAATCCGTAAAATTTTCGAATTAAATAGTATAGGTGCGATGATAATTAGCTTTGATTGCAGACACAGTATGCGACAAAGGGTAAATTGGTTTATAAAAATAGCGCTGCTTCTTTGGCTTTTATTAGCTTTTGTCGCCGACTCATACGATGAAACAATTGGTCAATATATAACTAATGTATTGTGTCTTTTTGTTTTAGCCGCGTCGGGGATTTTCGGAGCAAAGGCTATTATGCACCTACGCAACGGCAGCCTCAGTTTTTTCGGTCTTCACGATCAGCTTGTGCTTTATAAAGAAAACGCCGAGGTTGAGATACTAAATATTTTGATGGCAGATAAAGAGGAGTATGTGCAGCTGCGTGATTATTTTATGCAAACGATACAAAAAGATATAAGTAATCTTCAACGCACGATGTCGATTTTTAACGAAAAGATAGAATTTAGGAAATTTAAATTCTAGCGATTAAAGGATCGCTATATATTTTTCCGAAGCGCCCTTCGGCTTGGGATCTACGGCGTAAAATTTTAACTTTTTAAAATATTAAATTTAATATAAATTTAATATTTTTTGTGATTAAATTTCGCAATCGTTTATCATAATATCCAAAGGATCAAAAATGAAGTTATCTTACGTTGTGGCGGGGGTTTTGCTATGCGGCGCCTTGAGCGCAGACGATGCTGCGAGCAAGGACGTAAATTTAGGCACGATAATCGTATCGTCGAATTTTAAAAAATCTATCTTGCAAGAGCCCACGAAGGTGGAGATCGCGGGTAAAGACACTATTTTAGAAAACGGCGACATCGCAAAATCGCTTTTGAACTTAAGCGGCTTTTCGATGGAGCGCAAGGGCGGAGGCGGCAGCGAGGTTTATTACCGCTCGCAGACGGCGTCCAGACTGCCCGTGCTCATCGACGGCAGCACGCTAAACGGCGGCTGCGGCATGCGTATGGATACGCCCATCACCTACATCTCGGCGCAAAACTACAACTCCGTGCGCATCGTCAAAGGTCCGCAGGACGTCAGATATGGAGCGCTCATCAGCGGCGGTATTTTCTTCGATCGAGATATTTTAAGACTAGATAAAACGCAATTCGGCGGGAATTTTAGCGTGCTAGGCGGAAGCTTTAGACGCTTCGAAACCGTAGCCGACGCTGTCGTGGGCAATGAATGGGGCAGCTTGCAGATCTCGGGCGGGCATTATGAAAGCGGCGACTATAAAAGCGGCGGCGGACAGAAAATGCATACACACTATAAACGTA
>NZ_CALHHX010000206.1 GCF_938030685.1 uncultured Campylobacter sp.
CAAGGCACCTTTAAATACGGCATCGCCGTGGACGTTCGCACGGGCAGGCGCTTTATGAACGAGCTTGCAGATCGCAAGACCCGCGCAGATGCGGAATTTAAAATTTTACGCGAGGATCCTAAAGCCTATCCGATAACATTTGCGGACACCAAAATGGCGTTTAAAGACCTAAGCGAAGAGGTTATTTCTAAAGGCATGGCAAGCGGCAAGCTAGTGGGCGAATGTGCAAGCCTAGATGAGATAGCTAGCAAATACGGCGTGCCTGCGGACGCGCTAAAAGAGAGCGTCAAAAAATACAACGAAGGCGTTAAGGCGAAAAAAGACGAGTTTGGCAAGCAAGAAAGCGCGCTTAGCGAGATCAACGAAGCGGGACCTTTCTACGTCATCCGCCTCTCGCCGAAGCCTCACCATACAATGGGCGGCCTAAAGATCAACACCAAAGCCGAGGTCTTATCATCTAAAACCAATAAGCCGATCCCAGGCCTTTGGGCTGCAGGCGAGATCACCGGCGGAACTCACGGCGCGAGCCGCTTAGGCACCGTAGCGATCACAGACTGCATAGTTTTCGGAATGATCGCGGGCGAGCAGATCGCTTAGTTTAGTCGGAGCACAGGCTCTCTTAAGCCTTGCCGGGCGGCAAAAGCCTACCTGGTAAGGCGGTTTTTTAAAAGGTTGCAAATGAAAAAAATTAGTTTTACGGCATTGATTCTGTGCTGTTTCATCGCGACTTTGTTCGGCGCGCCGTCTGCCAACGACGCTAACGCCACGAACATAGTCGTTTCAGATGAGCTTCGGGCAAAATACAAAATCAAACCTCATCATGAGCATTTGGCGTTTGACTGCGTCGATTGCCACGTAAATCAAGGAAGCGATCCGTCTAAATTTAAAAGTATCGGCGACAAGGGCTGTATCAGCTGCCACGGCGACAAAAAGCAGCTCGCTTTGAGGCTTAAATTTATGGATACGCTTAAGGCTAATCCGCATAACTCCGTCCACGACGGTCCTACGTTGTACTGCGACGAATGCCACAACGAGCACAAGGCATCTACGAATATGTGTACCGAATGCCACGAGCACGAAGTGCCGCAATGGATGGGGGTGACACCATGAGAATTTCTAAAAAATTACTAGCGCTTATCATCTTAATAAGCGGCATTATAGGGTTTTTCGTCGTCGTGCCGGTGCATTACGCGCTTGAGCAAACGAGCACCGATAAATTCTGCGACATCTGCCACGAGATGGATCCGATGGTGATCGCCTATCAAGATGACGTCCACTCGGGCAAGGGCAAAACGGGCGTCAAAGCCCAATGCGTCGACTGCCACCTACCGCACGACAATATCGTAAAATACGTCTATCAAAAGGCCAAAAACGGCGTGCTGGAGGGCTACTCGCACTTCTTTGACGAGCCTGAAAAATACGACTGGAACAAAAGGCGCGAAAACCGCGAGCACTATGTGTTTGACAACGGCTGCACGAGCTGCCACGCTACCGTGATCGACAGTAAGATCACCTCCGAGCAGGCGCAACGCATGCACGCGCACTACAAAAAGCTCTTAGGCACGGAGCGCGAGCTCAAATGCGCGAGCTGCCACGTAAGCGCGGGCCACGGCATTGGGCTTCGCAACTACCTAGAGTACTGGCGACCGACGTATAAAATTTACGAAAAGAAGATGATGCAGGA
>NZ_CALHHX010000207.1 GCF_938030685.1 uncultured Campylobacter sp.
CACGCCGATTTTACATATTTTGCCAAATACGGACTGCGCGATTACCGAGGCGGCGGACGGGCAAGTGCGCGCGAAACCGCCGTGCGCGTGGCTGCAGGGGCGTTCGCGCAAATCCTGCTAAATCACTTTAAAATTTCCGTAAAAAGCGGAATTTGCGGCGTGGGCGAAATTTACGCCAAAGCTTTAAATTTTGATTTTGCGCAAAACAGCGAAATTTTCGCACTCGATCCCGCTGCGGAAGGCGCGCAGAAAGAGCTAATTCTAAGCGTCAAAAATGCGGGCAATAGTATCGGCGGCTGCGTGCTGACGCGCGTTACGGGTGTGCCTGCGGGGCTAGGCGAACCGCTGTATGGTAAGCTAGACGCGGCGCTTGCGGGCGCGCTGATGGGCATAAACGGCGTAAAGGCCGTGCAGATCGGCGCGGGAGTGAAGGCAAGCACGCTAAAAGGTAGTGAAAACAACGATTTTATGCGCGCTAGCAAAAATTCGATCCGCACCAACGGCGGCAAGATCGGCGCAAGTTTCGCGAGCAACAACGCAGGCGGAATTTTGGGCGGCATAAGTAGCGGCGCGCCTATCGAGATTGTGACGCATTTTAAGCCCACTCCGAGCATTTTCATAGCGCAGCATAGCGTGGACGTGCACGGTGCGGACGCGGTCTGCGAGCTGCGCGGGCGGCACGATCCGTGTATCGCCGTGCGCGGCAGCGTCGTAGCCACCGCGATGGCGCGACTGGCGATCGCCGATGCGCTACTGCTAAACGCGAGCGCGACGCTGGGGAATTTGAAGCGAATTTACGGCGAGGATTAAATTTAGACGAGCGGTGCGGCGAAATTTTGCGAAATTTCATGAAATTTCAAGGGCCGAGCGATGAAATTCCCGCGAGCAAGGCGGGCAAATTTTAAATTTACGCGGTAGGCCTATCGCGACAAGGAGGGCAAAATGAGACTTGAGCGTATCGGCGAGGACTCGGCGCTGATCGCGCGCATAGAGGCGATCAACGTCGCGGCGTTCCCCGAAATCGAGCGTATCAGCATAAAAAATTTTTTAAAAATGTCGCGCAAAGGACAGCTTGAAATCGCGGCGATTTTCGAGGATTTTAGCGCCATGGGCGGTGGCTCGGCAGATAAACATCGCGCGGCGACAGGCAAAAATTTATGCGCGCCGAAGCAGGATTTTTGCGCGGCAAAGCGGGATTGCGGCGAAGCGAGCCAAAATTGCCGCTCTGCGGGTAATTGCGCCACGGCGGCGCCAAATTTAAGCGGCGAGGAGCTGGTGGGCTTTTTCGTCTATAGAACCGAGCAAACCTATAAGCGTGTGGTTTCGCACCACAAACAGCCGCCGCCTCGCCTCAATGCGGATAAAATTTTAAGATCCAAAGCCCATAGCGGCGCGGAATTTGAAGGCGCAGAGGATGAAATTCCAAGCGGTAAAGCGGAATTTTCAGAGGCAAAATTTTTTGGCGTTGCAAGCGGTAAAATCGCGAGCCGAAAAACGCAGCCTCTTAGCGGCGATGAAATTTTAAACGCCGGCGCAGATAGCAAAATTTCAATCGACGCAGACCGTTTGATTTGCGGTGCGGGCGGCAAAATTTTATCAAGCGCCGGAAGGGATGAAATTTCATCAAGCGACGCAGAGGGAAAAATTTCGTCAGGTACCGCAGAAAGCAAAATTTCGCGTCGCGAAAAGAGTGAAATTCCAAGCGGCGGGGAGAGCGAGATTTTTTACGTGGCCTACCTCGGCATCGATGCGAAATTTCGCGGGCTGGGGATCGGCTCAAGGCTGCTCGCGCTCATCGCCGAGCAAAATCCGCGCGCGCAAATCGTCCTTGACGTCGAGCCGCCGCACGAGGACGCGCCCAACCTCGCGCAGCGCCTGCGCCGCATAGAATTCTACGGCAGGCACGGCTTTGGGCGCTGCGGCAAGTTTTTCAACTACGCAGGTCTTAGCTTCGAGATCCTTGCCAAGCCGCCGCTAAGCGCGCCGCAGCAGGGCTTTGACGTAGCGAGCTTCGTGAAATTTATCGGCGCGGGCAATAAATTTAGATTTAAAATCACCGACGCGCCGCTATACAAAAACTGATGCAAAAGTCCGAATTCAGCCTCATCTGCGACGATACGTTTTATAGAATTTTCTCCGCCTCTATCCTTGCGTTTTTTTGCATTTTTATCTCTTTGGACATCGGCGGATCGGGGGAGCTGTTTTACACAGATAGCCTGCTACGCTCGCAGCGAGCCAAGCCCAGCCTGACGATCGTTTTTATGTTTTTAGCGTTACTTTATCTGCGAAGCGGTAGCAAAGAGGCGGCGCGCGTGGAATTTGACGAGCTTAAAATATCCTTTCGCAGAGGGCTAGACAAATACGATCTTATGCTTGGATGCGTCGATCTGATAGAGCCGTCGTTCGGCTTCGTGCGGACGTTTCGCGTGCCGCTTATAAGCTACGAGAGGTTTTTGAAACTGCAAGAAATTTTAAAATTCTTGCTTCTTTTCGCATACGTCGCGGGCGTGTTTTTGACGATCAAATTCGGCTTTGTCGAAGCTGCGATCTATGCAGCGGCGGGCATTTTTGCTATTTTGATCGCCTCAAAGCTCGTCGTCGCGCGGAGGCTAGACGGGCGAGCGGGGCTACGACTGCGCGACTGCCTGCTACTGCGCGGCAAGGACGATACGGGCGCGGCGGTATTTTTTTGCATCCGTCCCAGCCGCGCCGAGCGCGAGGCTTTACGCATATATTTTTTGAAAAATTTCAGCTACGACATTAAGGCGTGAAATTTTTCGGTTTTCAGCGTAAAATTTAGACCCGCTGGATGTCTGGATAAAGCTAAACGTAAACGAAGCACAAAGGCGGATGCTGCGAGAGTATTTCGCGGCGAGATTGTGGGGTTAGGTTTCGAGCAAAATTCTACTCACAGCAATCGCAGATGAGATCGCTCGGCGTCCCAAGCAGCCATCGAAGCGGTCGCAGATAAACCGCTAGCGCCCGCTTGGCTAAGACAGCCGCCGCTCGTTGCAACTCGCTGCAACCGCCCCTGCAAATATCTCGCACCATTAAACGCACCGAAAGCGAGGCGGTGATAAAATACGAAAACCATACCAAAAAGGAATTTTATGAGGGATTACGACAAAGAGCCGATCAAAATCATAGATAGAGCGGTTTACTTTCAAAACAATATTGTTCTTTTTCTTTCACTCGGTTGCTTATATAAAATATTCAATTTAGAAGTTACTCCGTTAAACTTGAAATTTTACACGCATTTTAGTGCCGATTTAGTTATGTTTATCGTAGTGGTCTTTTTATTGTTGCCGGCTACATTACTTTGGCCTATTAAAAGAAAGGGCAGTCCCGCGTATTTTTTATTGGAAAATAATAAAATCAGCTATATAAATGCTTTCGACGATAAGCCCGGGTCGCTAAATCAGGCGCTAAATGATTTTTATTTTGTCAAGAAAGAGGGAGTAATAAAAATTTGCGATGCCTACGATATAGATAAGGTAAGTTTTTGCATTATATCAGAGCTATATGATAGCTACGGAAGATTTCATTATTTTTCGTCATACGAGCTGTATAAAAAGTCGTCCATAGGGGTACACATAGGAAAAGTTGTATTGTTTTTATATCATACGATAAATTTCATATTGTTCATCTTGCCGTTTAAAATTTATATGCTGATAAGAGCGGATGAGCCTTTGGGCTTAATCCGCAAAAATATCGTGCTAAGGTTCAAAAATAGAAATTACTTCCTTATAAATATATATTCTAGGCGAGATCTGGATGAGATACTAGAGTATTTTAAGCAAAAAGGCGTCCAAGTTACGGATAAAGTGGTCTTTATGCCGCAGGCGCAGAATAAAGGCTTGTTTACCGATAAAAATGAAATTTGGAGCGATGATTTCGGCGATACGCAAATTCCAAAAGATACGTTTAAGCGTAAGCTTAGGCGGTTTTTTAGCTTGGATTAAAGAGCGATTACGCCCGTTTCAGCGTAAAATTTAGACCCGCGGGGTAGAATTACAAAAATTTTTACACGGAGCAAACAATGAAAAATTTCTTTCTAGCCGCAATAGTTTGCGCGCTTTTTAGCGGTTGCGCATATGAAGCGCAGTTTAATCAAAACGCCGACGTAGCACCGTTTGATGACACTATAAGCGCGACTAACGCCATGCAAAGCGCGCTCATTTATATCCCTAGCGAGCTAATGGGGACGAAAAGCTACGCCGCAAGCTCGAAGCTAGGCAGAGACGATGAGCTTAAAATCGATGTCGGTGAGTTCGTCGCAGGCGAGGCAAAGCGCTTCTTTAGCACTTACCTAAGGCGCGTGAGCGTCACCGACGACGAAAAAGTGCTACAAGGCAAAGGGCTAGTCATCGCGCCTGAGCTTAGCTCGTTCGGCTTTGGCTTTTACAGCTCCGACGGCATCGACGTTTCGGCAAAGCCCTACGTGCGCTACAATCTACGTCTAAAAATGTTTAAAAACGGGAAGCCGATCTACAACCAAAATATCGCCGTAAACGAGCGCAACTACGGCGAGGAGGAGTTTTTCGGCGGCGGTCAGGGCTCATACGCGCAGATTGGCGGGATCTTTCAAAAATCGATGGCGAACGACTACGCCGTGCACGCCAGAGAGATTTTGGACGTAATCAACGATAACTAATCGCGCTTGCGCCTTTGTGCGTGGTAAG
>NZ_CALHHX010000208.1 GCF_938030685.1 uncultured Campylobacter sp.
GCTTCGTGCATATCAACGTCGCGGCAATCGCCGTCGTAAGCTACCGCATAAGCGTGGTAATCGGCAACGAAGCGCTAAGAGAGGCGGGGCTCAAAGACGCCGTTTTTATTCCAAATTTTATCTACAAAAATTTAGCCGCTTTCCTCGCCTTCGCTTTGGCGTTCGCGACGCCATTTTTAAGCGACGCGGCGTGCGGGTTTATCGCGCTTGGCATTGGGTTTTTGTTTTTGGCGAAACTTCGCGAGTTGCACTACGCCGAAATTCTAAGCCGCCACTATATGGCGTTTTACTACGCGTTGCAGGCTGCGTGCGCGGCGGGCTATGCGTGGTTGGGCTGGGAGCTGATACGCGGGGGATACGCTGCCGCGCCGCTGCACGTCATCGCGATCTGCTATATCTACGGAGCGATACTTTTTGTGGGAATGATCGCCGGACAGCGTCACAGCGGAATTTCGCCGCTAAACTTCCCGCGCCTAAGCCGCACGGCGCTCGTTTTGGCTCTGAGCGCGGGGGCTTTAAGAGCCGTTTTTGCGGGCGAGAGCTTTGTTTTATACGTGATGATCCCCTCGGCGCTTTTCATCGCCGCGGTCGCGCTATATCTGATAAATTTCGTTCCGATCTTTCTGAAAAATCCTTTCAGCGCGGATCCGGATTGATGCTCATCAAAGCGGGCTTGCTAAATTTTAGCTACAATCGATCAAATTTCATTTCAAGGAGAGCTTATGCAACACATCAAAAATATCGACGCCGCTAAGGCCGTAGAGCTTGCTTCGCTAGTCGAAGTATCCCCTCATAAGGTGATTTCGCGCACCCTCGCGCAAAATCCTGCGCTGAATATGACGCTTTTTGCCTTCGACGGCGGCGAGGAGATCAGCTCGCACAAATCCGACGGCGACGCGTTCGTTTACGTGCTTGAGGGGGAGGGCGATTTTACGATCGACGGGCAGAAGCACCGCGTAAAAGCGGGGCAAAGCATCGTTATGCCTGCGGGCTTGCCGCACGCGATCTCCGCGCCGGTGCCGTTTAAGTGGTTTTTAGTGGTGGTTTTTTAGCCTCTAAGTTTAAGGGCGGGTCAAATTAAAATTTAGCCCGCCCGCCGCTTCATAAAATTTTATCCGAAATTCCATTCGCAAGGCTATTCTGCCTGTTTTGACTGCTCCCGCTCGCCCTCGCAAAATTTTAAAATTTAGAAACGTTTAAATTTTATTTTCACCGCGCCCAAAAATTTCGCCGAGTTTGCAAACCGTGCGGGAGCTGAAAATAGCGCATCGCGTTTGCGCGCTGTGTCTAGCCCCGAAATCGCACGCTTGAGCTCGCATCGCAAGTCAAATCCATAGCTCGCGCGTTAAATTTCAAAGCCGCGCCGAGCGCGCAATATATATCGGGCGAGTAGAGCAGACGGGCGCTGTAGTAGGGCGACCCTGCCGAGTGCGCAATGCGCAGCCTAGCTCATAGATCGAGCGTTAAATTTAAAGGCCGTGTCCGGCGCGAAATGCCCACCAAGCAGGCCTAAATTTTAAAATTTAGCTCTCGTTCGGAGTCAGCTCCTTGATGATGAGCTCTGGCGTGATCGTGCCGCGGAAGTTGTTTTTGCTAATCGTAAAGATCACATCCACTCGCTCGCCCGCGCGCGGCAAAAAGTTGTAGTTGAAAAACAGCGCCTCGACGCTACCGCCGTTTTTATCAAGCGCCATTTTGATATGCTTGCCCTCCTTGCCGATCTCTCTGATGTTGCGGGCGCGCGCGCCTTTGATACAAAAGAGCGGGCGCGGATTTTTCTGCCCGTAGGGCTCGTAAAATTCCAAAATTTCAAGCAGCTCGAAGTCTATCTGCGACGCGTCCAGCTCGCCCAGCAGATCGTCTTGCGCGCTAAAATCGCTCAGATCCTTGGGCGTAATGCGCTCATTTACGCGCCGCTTAAACTCCTGCAGCAGCGCAGGATCGATCCCCACGCCCGCAGCGCCCTTGTGCCCGCCGAAGGTCGTTAAAATTTCGCTTTGCGAGGAGATCAGCTCTAAAATGTCAAATTTACCGATGCTGCGCGCGCTTCCTTTGGCGCGCGAGTCGCTCACGCTAAAGACGATCGCGGGCTTTTTGTAGGTCTTGCTTAGGCGGCTTGCGACGATGCCGATGATCCCTTCGTGCCACTGCGGTCCCCACACGACGATGACGTTGTCGCTCGGATCAACGCTTTTTACGATCTCGTCGTAGAGGCTTTTTTCCTCCTCTTTGCGCGAGTTGTTGATGGAATTTATCGTCTCTAAGTAGTGGTTTGCCTCTCTGATATTTTTGGCGCATAGGAAGTTATACGACATCGTCGCATCATCCATCCGCCCCGTGCAGTTGATAAGCGGCGCGATCGTGTAGCTGATATCGTCGAATTCGAAGTGTTTTTTAAAATAATGCTCTTTAATCGCCTTGAAGCAGGCGCGGTTCGAGCTATTTAGCCGCTTGATGCCGAAGCGCAAAAGCGCGCGGTTCATATCGCGCAGCTCCATCATATCGGCGATTATGGCGATGATGAGGATATCCATCGAGCTTGCCATATCGTAGTTCACGCCGAGGGTTTCTTTTAGCGCGCCTACGAGATACCACGCTACTTGCGCGCCACAAATTTCGATATTTGGGAAGGTGCAGTCAGGCTGCTTCGGATTGATTATCGCATAAGCTCGCGGCAGCACGGGCGGAGGCATGTGGTGATCGGTAATGATGAGATCGATCCCTTTTTGGGCGCAAATTTCGGCAGCTTCCGTCGCGGAGGTACCGTTATCTACGGTGATGATGAGATCAACGTCCTCAAGCTCGCCTATGATCTCACTGTTTAGCCCGTATCCGTCGGTGAAGCGGTTTGGGATCTTGATAACGTAATCCGCGCCTATTTGATTGAAAAAATCGCTCATTATTACGGTGCTTACGATACCGTCGACGTCGTAATCGCCGACTACGGCTATGCGCTGGTTTTCTTCGATGGCAGTTTTTATGCGCAAAGCCGCCTTATAGGTATCTTTCAGATCGCAGGGTAAGGGAATTTCAGAAATTTTAGTATGCCGATCGTTCGCAAATCTCGATTTTAGAATTTCCCTTATCTCATTTTTACCTAGCATTTTTTATAGATGCTTCGATAAAGCCCAAAATAGCGGGATTTGGGCGCACTAGACGGCTGGTAAATTCTGGGTGAAACTGCACGCCCAGAAAAAACGGATGGTTTTTTAGCTCGACCGCTTCGATAAGCCCGTCGCTCTCGCCGCAGACGATAAGCCCGTGCTTTTCAAACTCGGCGCGGTACTTCGGATTGGCTTCGTAGCGGTGGCGGTGGCGCTCGCGGATGGTCTTTCGCTCGCCGTAAATTTTACCCAAAAGCGAGCCTTTTTTGACGTCGCAGTCATAGCCGCCCAGCCGCATAGTGCCGCCCATAGGGGATTTGTGCGTGCGGATCTGCTTTTTGCCGCTTGCGTCGATGAAGCTGTCGATCAGATAGATCACCGGATCTTCGGTCTGAGGATCAAATTCCGAGGAGTTAGCGTTTTTCAGTTTTAAGACATTGCGCGCAAACTCCACCATCGCAAGCTGCATCCCTAGGCAGATACCCAAAAATGGCACCTTATGCACCCGCGCGTAGTTTATGGCTAAAATTTTACCCTCTATCCCGCGTGAGCCGAAGCCGCCTGCTACCAAAATTCCGTTTACGTCGCGGAAAATTTCATCCACATTTGCAGCTTCAATTTTTTCGCTATCTACCCACTTTAAGCTTATCCGCGTATCAAGCGTAGCGCCCGCGTGGATGATCCCCTCGGTAAGGGATTTATAGCTTTCTTTCAGATCGATATATTTGCCGACGAAGGCGATCGTGGTTTCGTTCGTAGGCACGATGACGCGCTTAACGAGGCTGTCCCAGTTGCTCATATCGACTTCGAGCTTATTTAAGTTTAGAGTCTCCGCGATCGGCGTTAAAATATCCTGCTTCAAAAACGCAAGTGGGATCTGATAGATACTCGCGCTATCGGGGCTTTCGATGACGCAGTTTTTATCCACGCCGCAGCTTAGCGCGATCTTGTCTTTAAGCGCGCGATTTAGCGGCATTTCGGAGCGGCAGATTATCATATCGGGGCTGATACCGATGCGGCGCAGCTCGCCTACGCTGTGCTGCGTGGGCTTAGTTTTGAGCTCGCCCGCTACCTTGATGAAAGGCACGAGCGTGAGGTGGATATTCATCGTATTTACTCTACCAAGCTCCACTCTCATCGCGCGGATCGCCTCTAAAAACGGTAGTCCTTCGATGTCGCCCACGGTGCCGCCGATCTCGACGATCAGCACGTCGTTGCCCTCGCCCGCCTTTTTTATGCGGCGCACGATCTCGCCTACGATGTGAGGGATCACCTGGATCGTCTTACCTAGATAATCGCCCCTGCGCTCCTTTTCGATGACGGAGCTGTAAACTTTGCCCGTGGTGAAGTTGTTATCTTGGCTTAAATTTTCATCCAAGAACCGCTCATAATGCCCAAGATCCAGATCGGTCTCCGCGCCGTCGTCGGTGACGAAAACCTCTCCGTGCTCCAGCGGGCTCATGGTGCCTGGATCGACATTGATATAAGGATCCGCCTTTAGGATGCGCACTTTAAGCCCCGCGTGCTTTAAAAGCGTCGCGATCGATGCCGCCGCAATGCCCTTACCCAGCGAGCTCAGCACTCCGCCGGTGACGAAAATATATTTCGTTTGTTTTGCCATAAGTTTTCCTAAATTTTGATATTAATGCCGCGATTATAACTTCTTTTAGGTTAAAGCACACTAAGCTAGAATTTGAAAATTTTAGAAATTTACGGCAAAATACGCACCCAAATAAATTTTAAATTTAAAGGAGAGATGATGAAAAAGATCATCGCGGCTTTAGTGCTCATCGTAGCGCTTATAGCGGGCGTTTTTGTGGCGACGAAGGACGCTAAAACGGGAGTAGCTAAAAGTGTAAACGATAGCATAACCAAAACGGTTGACGGTGCGGTCGGCAAGAGTGCCAGCGCGGCGATTGAGCAGCAGATTGCGGAATTTATCGCTAGAAACGAAATTTTCGAGACTAAGAGCGCTAAATTTTATCCTGGAGATAGCAACTCAAGCGGCTTTATCGAAGGCGTAGTAAAAAAAGAGAAACTACAAAAAAGCCTTGCTGAAGGCTTTAGTAAGCTAAAGGAAAAAGCAGGCGCGCAAGATAGCAACGATACGGACGAGCCAGATCCTGCTAAAATTTTCCCGGAGGATTTTGCTTTTCGCTACGACTACACTATCAAGCATAGCGTAAAAAACGCTGCGGATGGATTTGAGAGCGACGGAATTTTAACGATTAAGACTCCATATTACGCGGAGCCTTGCAAGAAGCTGTTTAAGACTGACGCGCCGCTTAGCACGCATCTAAACTACGGACCTACAGAGGTTAAATTTAGCGCAAAGCTAGCCGATATAAATGTGCTCGAAGATGGCGGAATGGGACGTCTTGCAGGCCTTAGCCTAAACGGCACGAGCGATATGAGCGGAAAAACGATAAAAGCCTTGGGCTTTAAAATCGGTGAAATTTTTATAGACGACGGCAAGGATTCGGGTCTTGATGTGAAGGATCTTATCTATGAGGCAAACTTTAAAAATGGCATCCAAGATCTAGACGATAATATAACTAAGCTCTTTTTGAATGACATAGATTTTACAGGCAGCACAAAAGAGCTTGTCGTAACTGTAGATAAGCAGCGCTTTGTCGTAGTTACGGATATGAGCACAGAAGGTAGCTACCGCGTAAAAGATGGAATTTTAAATTTCAACGAAAGCGATAAAGCCCAAAGCCTAAAAATCGCCGATGTGCTAGTGCGAAACATCCATTTAGGTGTCGATACCAGCTTTAGCGCCGCACTTTTCGAAAAATATCTGTCTGTTATCTCAAATCCGCAAGAAGGCGAAAAATTAGCGGAAAATAAAGAGCTTTTTATGAAGTTGCTAAAAGATGATATGAAAATCAACGTGAATGATTTTTCGTTTGAAAATAGCCTCGGTAAGAAATTTGCTTTTAATGCAAGCGCGCTAGTAGGCGGCTACATCGACGAGACACAGCTTTTTAAGCGTATGAGCTTGGACGGCAAAGCTACGATAAATACGACCATCACGGACTTCCTATCGCCTTATGACAGCTTGCGCGATTTTGCGCCGATGGCGGAAGTTTACGGCTCGCAGTTTCTTAAGCCAGACGGAGATGGAGTTAAGATGGAGTTTAGCTTCGATAAGGCAAGCAACTCTATGATCTTAAACGGAAAGCCTATCCCGCTACCGCACAACTAAATTCTTAAGCTTTGCGGGCGGATTTTAAGCCTGCCCGCAAAGATCTTTGTTTTCCTACTTTTTCGGCGCAGAATTTCGCAAAGCTCCTCGCAAATTTTTACCTACAAAATTTCGCACCGCTACCATAAAATTCCGCTCGAATTTTACCGCATCTTTTCCGCCCGCTTTATTAAATTTTAAAATCTATAAGCCAAAATAATGACAGATAGACTTAAGCAATTTTGGCTATAATGCGCGCTTTTGCAGCGCAGCTAGCGTAAATTTAAAAGACGGCGGAGATGAGCGGCATTTATTACGCCGCCTCTTTTGACGACGTATTTTATATTGGGAAACTAACGCTAAATTTGCATTTTTAAATTTCAAGGAACGATATGAAAGTAATCAAACGCAACGGCAGAACCGAGGAACTTGACGTAAGCAAGATCAAAAAATACACGAGCGAGGCGGTAGAGGGGCTGGAAAACGTAAGCCTTAGCGAGCTTGAGGTGGACGCAAAGATCCAGTTTCGCGATATGATCACCACAGAGGAGATCCAACAAACCCTCATCAAAACCGCAGTCGAGAAGATCGACGTGGACCGCCCGAACTGGACCTTCGTCGCCGCGCGGTTATTTTTATACGATCTGTATCACAAAGTAACGGGCTTTAGCGGTTACAACAACCTGCGAGATTACTTCGCTCGCGGCGAGGCGGCGGGCCGCATAATGCTCGGGCTTAAGGAAAAATACGATCTTGAGGATCTAAATTCTTATTTGCAGCCGCAGCGCGATTTGCAGTTTAACTATCTTGGCATTAAAACGCTTTACGATCGCTATCTAATCAAAGATAAAAGCGGCGCGCCGATCGAGCTTCCGCAGCAGATGTTTATGGCGATCGCGATGTTCCTCGCGCAAAACGAGCTTGACTGCCAGAGCTGGGCGAAAAAATTTTACGATCTCATATCTAAATTTGAAGTCATGCTGGCTACTCCGACGCTTTCAAACGCCCGCACGACGCGCCATCAGCTAAGCAGCTGCTACGTGGGCTCCACGCCCGATAATATCGAGGGAATTTTCGATAGTTACAAAGAGATGGCGCTTCTGAGCAAATTCGGCGGCGGTATCGGCTGGGACTGGTGTAAGGTGCGCGCGATGGGCGGCAGCATCGACGGGCATAAAAACGCCGCAGGCGGCATCATCCCATTTTTAAAGATCACCAACGACATCGCCGTCGCCGTCGATCAGCTGGGCACGCGCAAGGGTGCTATCGCCGTGTATATCGAGCCGTGGCATATGGACGTGAGCGACTTCCTCGATCTGCGCAAAAACTCGGGCGAGGAGAGACGCCGCGCGCATGAAATTTTCCCCGCGCTGTGGATAAACGATCTGTTTATGAAAAGACTTCAAAGCGGCGGCAAATGGACGCTCTTCGATCCTGCGGAGGTAAGCGATCTGAGCGATCTATATGGCGCGGAATTTGAAGCACGCTACGAGCAGTACGAGGCCGATGATAAAATTTCAAAATCCACCATCCTGGCAAAGGAGCTTTGGAAGAAAATTTTAACGAGCTACTTTGAGACCGGAATGCCGTTTTTATGCTTCAAAGATAACGCCAACCGAATCAATCCAAACGCGCATCAAGGCCTCATCAGAAGCTCAAATTTATGCACGGAGATCTTTCAGAACACGGCGCCGAACCACTACAAAATCAAAGTCGTTTTTGCCGACGGCAGCGAGAGGCTGTTTGAGGAAAACGAAGATGTGGCGACCGACGCGGGCATCGTAAAAAAGGCGAAAAAGATCACCGCGCTAGACACGCTGGGCGGCAAAGAAATTTTTATCGTAGAAAAGGGCTGCAGCGAGGGCGCGACGGCGGTTTGCAACCTCGCAAGCGTAAATTTAAGCAAAATCAACAGCCGCGAGGAGATAGCTCGCGTGATGCCGATCGCCGTGCGAATGCTCGATAACGTCATCGATCTAAATTTTTACCCGCACGCCAAGGTCAAACATACCAATCTAAAAACCCGCGCGATAGGGCTCGGCGTAATGGGCGAGGCGCAAATGCTGGCCGAGCGCGGCGTGAAGTGGGGCAGCTACGAGCACTTCGAGCTGATCGATAGGATAATGGAAAGCGTGAGCTTTAACGCGATCAAGGCAAGTTCAAATTTAGCCGTAGAAAAGGGCAAATACCCTGATTTTGCGGGCTCAAAGTGGAGCGAAGGAATTTTTCCGATCGATTTAGCGAACGAAAACGCCAAAGCGCTCGTTAAGCGCGGCGGGCTTTTTGAGCAGAGCGGCTGCGACTGGAACGGACTGCGCGAGAAAGTAAAGCGCGACGGCATGCGAAACGGCTACCTGATGGCGATCGCGCCGACATCGAGTATCAGCATACTCGTAGGCACCACGCAGACGATCGAGCCGGTGTATAAGCGCAAATGGTTCGAGCACAACCTAAGCGGCATGATCCCGGTCGTCGTGCCAAATTTAAGCCCGAAAACGTGGCAGGCGTACGTACCTGCATACGAGCTCGATCAGCGCCTACTCGTAAAAGCGGGCGCCATCCGCCAAAAATGGATCGATCAAGGTCAGAGCCTAAATATCTTCATGAGCCTGGATAAGGCAAGCGGCGGCTATCTGAGCGAAATTTACACGCTCGCGTGGCAGCTGGGGCTAAAATCGACCTACTACCTGCGCTCCGAAAGCCCAGATAGCGAGAAGCTAAACAACATCGCGGACCGCTCAATCGAGTGCGAAGGGTGTCAGTAAATTTGTCTATATTAAAGGAGTTAATATGATAGTCAATCAAGATATAAAAACATTTTTAAAAACTTTGAAAGATCAAAGTATCAATTTGATAATTACTTCCCCACCATACAATATGGGTAAAGCATATGAAACAAAGACTAGTATTAAAGAATATTTAAAAATACAAAAAGAAGTAATAGCCGATCTTATTAGGGTATTAAAAAACGACGGTAGTATTGCATGGGAAGTCGGGAATTTTATTGCTGATAAAGAAGTTTTTCCACTTGATTTCTATTATTATGAAATTTTTAAAGAATTTGGATTAAAACTTAGAAATAGAATAATATGGCGTTTTGGACATGGACTTCATGCAAGTTCTAGATTTAGCGGCAGATACGAAACCATACTTTGGTTTTCAAAGAGCGACAAATACACATTTAATTTAGATAATGTGCGCATAGCTGCAAAATACCCAGGCAAAAGGCATTTTAAGGGCGACAAAAAAGGCCAATTATCTGGTAACCCTAAAGGTAAAAATCCGTCAGATATCTGGGATATTGTTGTTAACGATTGGGATAAAGAAATTTGGGACATAGTAAATGTTAAAAGTAATCATGTAGAAAAAACACTTCATCCTTGCCAATTTCCAGTCGAACTTGTAGATAGGCTGATTTTAGCTTTAAGTAATGAAGGAGATGTTGTCCTTGATCCATTTGGTGGTGTTGGCTCTACTTTGATTAGCGCAGTTAAAAACAATCGAATAGGCATTAGTGTAGATAAAGAAAAAGAATATTGCAAAATAGCAGAGCAAAGGCTAGAAAAGTTGAAAAATGGAACTTTAAAACTACGAGAGGCGGGGCAGCAAATTTATGTTCCAAAGAACGATAGCATAGCAAAAATTCCACAAGAATGGAAAGGACAAGGAGCATATCAATGAAAATAAAATACATACATTCTCATTTAAATGGATTAGAATTTTTACAAGTACACCATAAAGATAGATGGAAAGAAATTAAACAAGTTATAAAAAATTTAAATGCAAACAACTATAAAACAAAAATTTCCAAAGAAAAAGGTAGACAGAATAATTTACTTTATAATCCATCCGAAATCAATAAGACTTTTAAAACAAATTTTAATAATCTTGGATGGGAAGAAAGTAGACAAACATACTATTTAACCCCTGATCAAGATTTAGCATATGAAACAATGTCGCTTCCGTCAGAACAGCAAAAATCTATAATTGAAGCAAGGAATAAAATAGCTTATATGTCGTATAATCAGACGGATTTTTTAAAGGATAGAATCGCTATTGAAGTCCAGTTTGGGAAATATGCCTTTGTAGCCTATGATTTATTTGTGAAACATATGGCTTTTTATATAGCAAATCAAATTGATGTAGGCATAGAGATAATCCCAACAAAAGCAATGTGTACTGAAATGTCAAGTGGTATAGCTTACTATGAGGGTGAGGTTTATAATGTTTATAGGCAAGGTAGAAACACACCAGCAGTTCCGCTTGTTTTAATAGGGATAGAACCTTAATTTTTAAAAATTTTATCTGTTCTCCCCATTCGATAGCAGCTTGAAATTCAATAGCCAAATATAAACTCCTTGTGCAGTATCACCAAAATTTGGCTATTGGAGGTCTAATTAAAATAAAATTTTGCAAAAAATCCATCGCATATTGTGGTATTGCCCTTTTCTTGAAGTACAAAATTTTATCCGGTTCAAACACCAATTCCTCTTTATTGTTATCAAGGCGGCAGCCAGTAGATGTAGCCCAAGCAGAATATTTACATTCTTGACAAGACAAGCACTGGCCTGCACCGCAAAGAGATAAAAAGGGGTTCACATAATTTATTTAGAAAGATTGTACATAACGGCAATATGTCATCATCATAGACCATAAGCTTTAGCCTCATTGTATAGTCGACTGGGTCATAGATATGGGGGCCTGAACGGCGGGAAAGACAATAAGATATTTAAGGAAAAGTCTTAAATCTCGAGAGCAATTCTATCATTTAGCGTCATCGGTTTCATTTGACGAAATTGAAGCGTTTGAATTTTAAGCGCTAATTTGAGCCTATATTACTTAAATTTCAATGCTTGTGTAGGAGTTTGGGGTTGAAAAACAGATCCGCCACTTTGTGTTGAGGAGGTTTTAAATAATAAAAATCAGGTAACATGGTTATTTGTTTAATTAAGTGTAAAAGTACAATAAAAAAATTTATCTACTTAGAATTTCTATAAATCTAGCGCTTTATTCGCAAGTAAAATTTCCTCCTCTATCCCTCGCCCGATGAAAACCAAAAAATTATCACAGCGTTTGCGGTCGCTAAAAGGCGTTATCTCAAATTTACCGTTTACGAACTGCACGACGTATTGTGCTTCATCATCTTTGAAGCTCGCAAGTCCCTTGATGCGGTAAAAATTTTCCGGTATGTCGCTCATAAATTTGATGAAATTTTGTCTATCGATGCCCTCGGGAAGGTCTTTTTTAAACGAGACTATTCCCTCGTCTTCGTGCGTTGCATGCATCTTGCCCTCGAGCAGGACGGACGCCATATAGGAGGTGTCGCTCTGGCGGTAGAGCAGGTAGTTTGGATTTAGCTCGGCGCCCACCGTCTCGAATATCTCGGCGCAGCGGTTGTTTTGGATCAAAGCTTGTCGTATCCGCTCCTTCTGCTCGCTCGAGATCAGATCGATTTTATTGAGCACTATGACGTCGGCGGCCTTGATCTGCTCGAGCATTATTTTTGATCTGCCCCGCTCTTTTAAAAAATTCGCCCCATCGACGACGGTGACGATGGCACATAGATTGACCTCGTCTTTGATCTCGTTTAGCTCGCTTAAGATATTGAAAGGATTGGCGACGCCAGTGGTTTCAAGCACGATGCTGTCGGGTTTTTTGGGCTTAAGCTGCGAGATCGCGAGCTTGATCTGCCCCGCCATGGAGCAGCAAACGCACCCCTCGTCAATCTCTACGAGTGCGTATTTGGCGTCCAGCAGCGCGCCGTCGAGGCCGATTTTGCCGATCTCGTTTTGGATGATGCCGGTAAATCTATTTTGCGCCGTCTCGTGCTCGATGAAATTTTGGATAAATTTCGTCTTGCCCGAGCCCAGATAACCGGTAATGATGAAAAAATTCGGCCGCTCGCCGCCTTGCATAAAAATTTGCTTTTTATCCTCTTTAGCTAAGCGCAGCAAAAATTTAGACAACGCTGCCGAGCCGGATAGCTTCTTAAAGGATTTATCGTTAAATTTAAAGCATCCGTCACCCGCGTCCTCGCCGTAGATTAAGTTTACAAAAATTTCGCCGCAGAGCGGATCTGCTTTGCTTTTTAAATTTCGATCTTTGTCGTAGATCACGGCGCGAGCCGCTTTTTTGTAAATTTCAAAGCTCTCGTAGCGCGGCTCGTAAATTTTACAAAGCGCGATATGCAAAAAGTTCATAAACGCAAGCGATACCCTAAAGCAGGGGAAATTTTTATCGAGCCCCTCTTTTGCGATGATCTGCTTGCCCTCTACGCAGACGCCGTCCTTTGCGTACGACCTATCTCTGAGCTTTGTTTTAAAAGATAGCGCTATGTCCCGCTCTTGCGGTTTTAAGTAGATCGTAGCGACGCAGAAGTTATTTAAAAGCTCCTCGTGCGCGGAGAAATTTCGCACTTTTGTTAAAAACTCCGGCCCTCCGGCTAAAACGGCTTCAAAAAGCGAGACGTTGTCTAGCAGCTCGTCATTTGCGGAGGGGAAATAATAAAGCTCAAATACGCCCGCATCCTCTTTTACCTCTCGTAAAACGATACCGTAAATTCCGCTGTAAAAGCCAAATTTTATACTCCAGCATTCGTTAAAATAGTTCCCCTTATACATCCCCTGATACCTGCTTGAGGATTTTACGTCGCTATCGTAAAGAGACTTCATCAATATACATCTCATAAGCGACTTGTAATCCTCAAACGAGTATTTAAATTTCAAAGGGAAAATATCTTGAAATTCCATGCTTTTATCCAAATTTAACCTTATCGCCGTTGCCTAGATAATCGGACGTTTTAGTTCTAAATCTAGCCGTGCCTTTTACGATCGGATAGCCCTCGCGGACGAATTTTTGCACGGTCAGCAGACCCGTGCAGTGGTTGCACGCCATGACTTGGTAGTTCCATCTTTTAAGTCCGATAACCAGATCGTCGTATTTAGGATCCCAGTCGTCAAACGGCGAGATATGAAGTCCGCCGTAAAGACCATAGAGCTGATCGTTGTCGTATTTTAGCTCTTTGTATGCGGAATCAGAGAATGTAATAATACCCTGATGACAACATCCCGTAATGCTCACAAGACCTTTGTCTTTGACATTTACGAATATTGATTGTTCGCCAAAAACCCTCGTAATGATAGGGCAATCGTAGCAAAACGTACACATTCCGGGCTCGATCTCATTTCTGCCCTTTTTAAACACTACAAGCTCGCCTTTATGACCCGAATCCTTGATATATTGTCTGCCCTCCGGGTAAAATCCTTCGTGTATGATGATCCTGATGTCGGGCTTATACTTTAAAACGACGGGTAGCGCCCAAAAGTGATCGTAGTGCTCGTGCGACATTATGAGGGTGTCTATTTCGCCGCTTTGTAGCATCTTATCGATCCCCTCCCGCTTAAAACACTCGTGCATCCATTTGTAGGACCAGCCGCAATCAAGCAGATATTTTTTCTTTTCTCCGTTTAGACGCTCTATCTCTATGAGAGCAGAGTAGCCGCCCGCGTTATCGGGATTTACGGAAAGTTTTTTGGTTACCTCCCACGCCTCATCGATCTTATCGGGTAGAAGATGCTTGATTTGTGAAATTCCCTCTTCGTAGCTGCCTTTGGCAAGCCCTTTGCCGTTACCAAACGGTGGCCAGTTAAATAGATATTGATTGACCAGCAGCCCGCCTGCGCCTTTAATATCTCCCATCAGCATCGAGTTATCAAACCAGCTCGTTTCGGAGATATTGGTAATTTCTACGCTTTTAATCGCGCCAAAATCGGTCATCTTTCGCACTTCATCGGGAAGAAAAAATTCTCTCGCAGGAGAGTATGAAAACACTCCCATCGATGCGAGCGCGCCGAGTCCTATGCCTGCCGCACCACCTTTTATAAAATCTCTTCTAGCTTCATTCATCTCAGATCCTTTATTTAAAAATTGTAAGCATATTGCCCACGGCAGGCGCTAGATAAACTACGGCGAGATAGATGATCACACCTATGATAAAGCCTACCACCAAGCCTTTGATAGAATTTTTATTTCTAAAATCGTCTTCCTCGCCTGCTTCCTCCGCCTCTTCCTTCTTGCCGGCAAGCCTCCAGCCCGGCCAGCCGTCCATAAACCAGTAATTTATCAGCATGACGTTGATAAACCAGATCATCGGAATCATAGGGAATTGTTGCGGGTGCGAAAAGCCCTTTTGAGTGCCTAGCAAAAAGTGCGAGACTTGATAATAGACATAGTATAGAACGATAGCCGCTACCATACTTATGATCGTTCTAAGAAGGATATTGACGGGCTTTGAAAATTTATTGACTGCGTTATTGCAGTAAAATTTAATAAATAGCACCGGCACCAGCCAAAATATAGCTATCTCGCCTACGTGCAGCCAGCGCCAATCGGGCGCAAAAAGCCTTCTATCGCCTCTAATATGCACGCCCCAGATGAGCTCTTGCAGATAGTAAAAGAAAAACGAAAAGCAAAATGCCATCGCTATAATGCCGAAAAACGACGCCGTCCTTCTAAGCCAGTTCGTCTTAATAAGGCTAAAAGGATACCTCTCCCAGATGGTCTCATACACCCACACCATAACGGTACAGCACATAATCCATGCGATATTGAAATTTCCGTGCACGGTATCGGCGAAGTTGTGCCACCAAGGCGGAGTGATGGATGTGTATTTTTGCCACGGATCGAATAAAATTCCCATTTGCGAGTGGAAAAATACGAAATATACGATCATACTTAATAAAAAGGTCCAGATAAAAACGGTAAAGCCTTTAACGGGCTGCTTTAGCTTTTGCCACGGCGAATTATCCGCAGCCACCACCCAAGAAGGACTTAGCCACGACGCGATAGCTGCAAACATCAAAATAGCCTGTGCCGAGTATTCAAGCGCGTAAAAATCGGTTATGCCAAGCTCCGCAAGTCTTCGCGGACTAAAATACGATATGGCAAGCTCGCCTAGAATAAATTCGAAGAATATCTTTAAGAATACGAAGAAGGTAAAAAATACCATCACCGTAAAGATAATGCCCTTTTTCGCCGGCCCCGCCGTATAGAGCCACTCTCTTTTAAATGGCCAAAAATCAAAAATATACGCGATCCAGATGATGACTACTAGCAGCCATCTGCACCACATATATCCCACGTATGGAGTATACATCCTCATCAGTCCCCTAGGATCTTGAAAGATCCACCACGATGCGTAAAACACCACAAATAAAAACAGAGTGTTTACAAGCACCGATGTGAGCGGAGAATACCTTCTAACAAGCTTCCGCTCTTCCAGATAAATTTTCTCTTCAGGTTCGCTCATCGCTTCCTCCTTACACAAAATTTAATCTTTATTAAATTATATAAAAAGAGTGCAGCCCATTTGTAGCGTAAATTTGGATTAAATTTTAAATTGTCTCAGAAAAGCTTCATTTCGGAAGCTTGATGATGAAATTTGAACCGCCTTTTAGGCTCTCTACGACGAGCGAGCCCTTGCAGTGATCTTCGATGATGATCTTTGACATATATAGCCCGATGCCTGTGCCGTTTTTGCTAGCTTTGGTAGAAAAATACAGATCGAAAATTTTATCCGCGATCTCCTTTTTGATGCCGCCTGCATTGTCTTTTACGCTTAAGCAAAGATAAGATTTTTCGATGTAGGTTGAAATTTCGATAACGCCGTCGTCGATATTTCTTTCCAAAAAGGCGTCCTGCGCATTTTTTATGATGTTTAAGATAACCTGAGAAACTTCGTTTTTATATGTGAGCAGAGTCTGGTTGCAGCCATATTTCGCGTAAATTTTAATCTTTTGGTTTTGTAGTATCGCTTTTACGATATTTATCGCCATATTGCAAAGCTCCTCTAAGCTCGTAACCTCCTTGATCTTGGCGGGCTTAAAGAAATTTCTAAATTCATCGATCGTTTCGGATAGGTGCTTGGAGTACTGCTCGATCTTGCCGAGCTCCTCCAAAAGGGCGGTTTTGTCAAATTTATCCGCCATCAAGCAGCCGGCGCTCAGATACGAAGCCGTAGCCGAGATAGCGGACAGCGGCTGCCTCCACTGATGCGCTATCATATTTAAAATTTCGCCCATCTGAGCGAGCCTTGATTGATACTGCAGCTGCTCGTCTTGGCGCCTTATGAGCTTTAGCTGCTCCTCGATCTCGTGGTTGAGAGTTAAATTTAGCCGCTTGACCTTCAGCCTGCTTTGTTTTAATTTCTTCTCCGCCATCACTCTTTTGGTGATATCCACCACTATCCAAAGCACCTCGTCGTTTCCCGATATGGAGTCGCCCGAAATTCTAATCCACAGCCCTTTGCCGCTTTTGTGCCTTAGCTCGTAGTTTAGCTGCAAGGCCTCGTTTTTCCTTACTTTATTAAAGGCGATATCTGCGAAATGCAGGTATTTTTCCTCGCTTAGATGTATGGTTTGCGCGGATTTACCGATGATCTCGTCGTATTCGTAACCGAAAATTTTACAAAAGGTCTCGTTGCACTCCATAATATTTCTTTTCTTGTCCACGATGAAGATGCCGACGCCGGAATTTGAAAATATCGTCTCAAATCTCTGATGATTTTTCTTGATGTCTACTATCGCCATTTTATTCTGTATCCTTGCGAGTAGATGTTTTCTATCAGCTTGTAGCCTATTTTTCGGTGAAATCTGGATATGATATTTCTTACCCGTTTGTCGTCATATCCGCCATAGTCCTCAAACAGCTCGTTTTCTATCTCAAGGCCGCTTGCGATCCGCCCGCTGGAACTTAAAAGCAGCTGCAATAATGAAGTTTCGTTTTTGGTTAGTTTGATAATTTCGCCCGCTTTAGATAGAGTTGAGCTCTGCTTGTCCCAAACGAAATCGCCGCTTAGATAAATAAACTTTGCGGGTTTGGTTTCGATACTTTGCGTGATTTTTTCAAGCACGCTTAGTAGATCCTCGGTTGTAAATGGCTTTAGTATGTAGCCGTCCACGCCGATGGATATGGCTTTGGTAAAAAATTTAGACTCATCGTAGGCTGAGAAGATGACCGTTTTTACCGAAGGATCGATCTGTTTGATCCGCTCTAACATCTCAAGCCCGTTTATGCCCGGCATATTGATATCGGTAAAAACAATGTCCGCTTTGCCCGCTTTAAATTTATCGATGCCCTCCTGCGCGTCGCCGCAGTCGGTAACCTGATGAAAGAATAGTTTTAAAATTTTTGTGGTCTGCTGCTTTACCTCATTATCATCCTCGACATATAGGGCGCGCATACTGCGAGTTTGAGCCTGTATTTCAGCTATATCCATAATGCGCCCTCCTTTTTAAATTTATCCTTTATCGCACCGTTATCGCAAATTTTATTCTGCCCGCCGCGATCGCGCTTTAAATTTATAAAACCGAATACTTTTATTCCACCTGCCCGAGCTTTTTAAGATAGGCAAAAATTTTAGCGATCTCGATCATTTTATTTAGGCTTTCGAGTAGCTTCGCGCTTTGCGAGCTCGGCGCGGATTTGAAAATTTCGCTATTTTCAACGCCGATTACGAGGCTGTTCTCGCCCAAATAGAGCTCGGTTTTGCCGAACAAATTTACGGTGATCGTTTGCATATTTTCTAAAATTTTTTTGTTTTGCAAAAATGCGGCGGCGGCGGGGTTGTTTAGATATACGTCAAACGACGCGCTTAGGTGCGGGCTGTCTTTAAGCAGCTTCAGATCCGACGCGCCGAAGATGAACTCTCCGCGCGGCACGACCAAAATTTGGCTATCGAAGGTCTCGCTAAAATCAAATTTTGCAAAAAGCCCGTCAAAGATCGCAGTATCATCCTTCTTTTTAAGATGCAAAATTTTATCCAGCTCAAATACTCGATTTTCTCTGTTTTTATCAAAATCGCGGCTTAGGCAGATGTCGCCGATTTTTATGCCAAATTCGGGCGTCTTGCCTACTATAGCGTGCTTGCAAGTGCATAGATTTGCCTCTTTACGGAGCGGATTTTTGTAAATTTCATCGAGTAAAAATGCGCCGAAGGGCTGAAAGGTAAGACGCAGCTCCTTTGCGATCCAAAGCAGAAATTCATTCTTAAAGGCCTCTTCACTGAGCGCTTCAAATTTACGCGAAATACGCACGGCTAGGTATTTGTAAGCAGGATAAGCAAGAGCTAGCAGCACCAATAAAAACAGGAATGAGAAATCTCCGAAATCCTTGCGCATAGCAATAAACAGCGCCAGCACTACCGCCGCCACGCCGCCACGCGCCTTCCAAAGCGCCACATTGCGCGCTTCATCTAGTTTTTGCTTTTTTAATTCGTAAGAAACAAGGCTCATCGCTATCCCCGTGAGTGAAATTTGACGCTCATTATAGCGAAAAATGGGATTAAATCAAGCCATATGATAAGTGCGTTGCTATTTATAAGGTGGGTTTTTATAATAGCTCAAAAGCATATAAATCGCCGTCTTTTTCTCTACATTTTACAATATCGCCATGTTTGAATTCTAAAATTTCATCCAGTTCGGATTCAAATTTCGTCGTATCGGTAATTTTAAAAATATATTGCGCGATTTGAGCAGCCTTTACCGGGCGCCATACATCGATATCTTCATTCAAAATTTTTATAAAAATTTCTTTATCGGTCGCGCTCGCCATATTAAATCTTTCTGTCCGGTTATTTAAAATTCTTTCTGCCGAGCCACAATTTAAGATACTTTAATACGGGTCTTAAATAATCATTAGTAGCGCTGGCTTTAAAGGTGCTCGCGCCCGATTCTATCAAATACCAGCTATATCCGTCATCCTTTAAAATATTCATTTTGCGATGTTTGGCCTCAGCATTTGCGTCCGATATCTCTATATCCAGTACTTTATTTTCAATATTCATCTGTACCGATAGATTAGGACTTAGATCATATATGAAACGGTTAAAATCTTTGATGATATGCGTATTATATACGTCATCGATCATCTCGGCTCTTCTCTTCTGAAAAATTTTCTTCTCTATTGGATCGCTGTCGACAAGCCCTCCATAATGATCTTCATCGGTTGCGGCCTCTTCGTAAGACGCGGTAAAACATCTAAAATATTCCCCATACATTCCAAATTTCCAATTCGTAGGCACCGTTTCATCGATTACTTGAAAATATTTAGTACCAAATTGACTCCAATACCAAATTCCTTCATACGGTAATATACAATAATGCATCTCCCCATTTATATATTGAATGCCATAAACAAAATAGGTTCTGTTTAATCTCAGATACTCATGCCTATCTTCTTTTATACATTTTACAATCATTTTTAATCGTCCTTAAATTTGAAATCATCTACGGCCTCTATGATAGGCGGTTCGTTTTTATCGCCTATTATACTATTTCTAACAAGTTCTGTAAAAAATTCTTTGTTTTTGGATTTGTTGATTGCCTCTTTTATAGTATTAAAGGATAATTTTAAATTCTTTAAATTGCCGTCTATAATGCAAAAACCGCTTTTCTCACACAATGATATTATGCCCCTTAATACGGCTTCATACTCGGATCTAAAATCGATACGAAACGTAACGGACTCTATTATATTATTAGTATCAAAAAATACCTCTAGGCGGTTGCCATTTTCGCTTCCGTATAGATCTATTTCGTTAGACCAAGATTTTTCGGGCTTTAATAGGCGCGAAATTTCAGAAAATACCTCTTTTTTGATCTTTGCTTTTTTCCAATATTTATCGTCTTCAAAGAGCTTTATATTGCCATATTGCCGGTCGTATTGCAGATCGTATGTATCGCTTTTGGGTAGAATAAAAAACTCACATTGCCAAATTGCCATATCTTCCTTCCTCAAATATTTTCATTATAAAATTTTAAAAGTAATACACATAGCAGCCTCGGTCATCGTATATATCAAATAAAATCGAAAATTTCTCTTTATTGTTTGCGGCTAATTGAACTCTGATATTCAAAGATGGCTCTTTTGCCAGCTCAAAATTAAAATGGTGCAGCAGTATGGACCTCAAAAAATTTGGCTCAAGCGCCTTTTCTTTTATAAAGATAACGCCCGCTCTGGCGCCGTTTTTATAAGGCTTAGCTTTTGTGTATTGCCCCTTCATATTTTTAAGAAGATACTCCTCTATTTTCTCATCTCTTTCCCAAAAAAGAATTTTATAAACTAGGCTATCTAAGTGGCTTGCTTTTGAAATTAAAAACATAACTAGCCTTATTTTAGCCTCTACATCGATATTTTCAAAATCTATTCTAGACTTGACTATGCCTCTTTTATTTCTATTTATTTTTCTAAATTCTATATCGAAATTAGTTGGATCTATAATGCTTTTTATCATTGCCGCCATCTTTCAAAGCCCTTTTGCTGCGTGATATTATGCAAGCTCGCTTTAAAATCCTTATCTACTTTTTCCATTTAAATTTTAATCTCTTTCGCTTAATTTTTATAAAATTTTCCAACTCTTTATCGGTAAAATTTAAAACCTCTTTTCGATTTTGTAAATTTACATAAGTGTGCCTTATATCGCAATTACCGACAAAGGCGGCTTCCCAGTTCTTAATTAGCCAACTCGAGCTTATCGCATATTCCCGTCCTTTATTCGAGCGCATTTTATCGCTATAGCCAATAGGCGCAAACATACCGGAATAAAACCCCTCCAGATAGGGTAGTCTCGGGCATCCTTCCGTATCGGTTGCGACGATAAATTTTATCTTTCGATCATATGGACGAAAAGCCTTGTGACACTCTATAATATCTCCATTTTTTAGATCGTCTTTGAATTCTAAAAATTTATAAGTAAATTTTGCAGGAATTTTATCATTTATCCTTTTATATTCGGTCACAGAGCTATCGTAATAAGAAAATATGCTTATATTTCTGGATGGCTCGGTATCACATATAAAATCTAAATTTTCCAATACCCACTTTTTAGAAATCAAACCATTATTATTTTTCACATTAGCTTCCGGCGGCAATATTATGAATTCGCCTAATTTATCGCCGTTTATACGCAGCAAGTTATTCCAGTTACAAAATAAAAACCGCCTTTGATCGATCTGCAATATATC
This sequence comes from uncultured Campylobacter sp., assembly GCF_938030685.1. Classification (GTDB taxonomy): domain Bacteria; phylum Campylobacterota; class Campylobacteria; order Campylobacterales; family Campylobacteraceae; genus Campylobacter_B. The sequence goes on from NZ_CALHHX010000208.1 coordinate 21,312, forward strand.
GCCCTCCGCGAAAATTTCTCTAAAATTGTTAATCGAAAATTTCCTTCTACCTCTTACGGGTATTATCTTTTTATAATTTCTTTTCATGGTCTTTCTTCTATTTTATTATTAAATCGCTGCGCACTTGCTAAATCCCTAGATGCAAAATATATAAATCGTTTTTAATTGCCGAATCGATTAGTTCCAATAGACTGTCTAATTGCTCGATAACCGAGGATTTATTTAACACACAATTTTTATCAAAAACAATTTGCTCATCCGCGCTCAAGAAAAGCGACCTCCAAGAGCATATTATATCTCTAAATTTAGCTTTATCTTCTATCTAGCTATAGCCATAGTAATTTAGACCTTTTTTCAAATTTACCTCATCGTTCCATGTGGTTTGTACCCACTCAAGAGAGTACGAAATGCGAAGTATCAGATCATCGCTAATTACTACGCAACGCTCTTTAGAGAAGATATTTTCTTTTGTCTTTTTGAGTAAAAATTCATGTTTAGGCATATGGCTCCTTATTGTTTTAAAATATGACTTTAATAAAGCTCGATCTAGCTATTCGCCAAATTTCATCCAAGAGACGGCGTATTCTTGTGTTTCATCTCTAAAATATTTGCTAATTATATTATATTCGTCTTCTTTTGCAATATTTATAATTGTCTCAACAAAGCCGGTACAAAACGCCGTGCCGATGTATTCGTCTTCGCTTGCCGCTCCCTTTTCAACAAAATCAAAAATTTCATTTCTTGTCTTTTCGTCCAAATCATCAAAAATTTTAATCGTAGTTTCTGCAAAAGATGCAAGCAACCACAATAAGCTAGGTATGTACTCCATATCGAAAGGAAATATCTGCTCTTGATAGGCGTTAAAATATGCCCTGTTTTTCTTTATAAAGAAATAGATATATTCCTCATACTTGCCTAAATCAGTCTCTATTAAGCGCATTTGCCAATCCTTATAAATTTTTGCCCTTATAATACTTCTCCCAAAATTTTATCGCATTTTTTATCTCCTTTTCAAAATGTTTGAATGGTATATAAATTTCTTCTTGTTCGTAGGGTTTTAACTTTTTATATTTCTTGGAATGCGTAATTCTCGCAATATCTTCATAATTTTTTTGTAAAAAATCTATGATTATTTTTACCTCATCTCTGCTAAATTGTTCCGCTCGCGCCCGCCATATAGGCGGCATAAGCGCTTGAATGAACATATCCTCTATAACCTCCTCATCGCCGAAGCGCTCGTAAAAATCAATAAAATCCAGGATATAATACCTAAAGGCATAGTCATTGAAAACCTGCAAATCTCCCGATAAAAGTTTGATCGTGCTATGGTCTAAATCACACAGATCTTTACTGCACAGATCTTGCTCGACAAGCTCATCCTTTTGTACAGGATTTGTTATAATTTCCGGCTTTTGCAGTTTAAGCCGCGCCTTTAGCGCTTTTATTTTAGTATGCAATTCAAATTTATCCATCTAGGCAGTATATGTCGTTGTCCAAATCCACATTATTATCTGCTAATAGTTTCAGTAAATTTGCATTATAATATAGACCGGGCATGCTATTATAACTGTAAACTACGACTCTTAGCAGCTTTTTCACGCTTTGTAATTTTATACTCCTCGCGACATTTATATCTGCTAAAAATTTTTTAATTAGATCTCCCGCAAAAGGTATATCATAAAATTTTTCCTCTATGCTAAAGCCAAAATTTCTGTATTTTAAAATAGAACCTTTTAGTTTCAAATCTCCTTTTTGCCAGACTTTTGTTGCAGATATGCCGTTGCTGCTTATTGTTTCGGATAGATCCCTATCGCTTTCGATCGATAGGATTAGGATTACTTTGTTGCTTTTCAAGATCGCTCCTAAAATCTTTTATATCCCATCTACGCACACTTCGGCATTCAGTTCGGCACACATTTTATATTTATATGAAGATGAGCAAAACCAACATATTCTGTATTGTAAGCTAAAATTTTCATTTAGGCACCCGCCCAGGGCTAATGACTGGGCAGTATGCAAAATCATCTCCGTTTCTAGCGCGATAATTAGTGATATATTGGGTTGCTACTTCAAATGCATCGTTATCTTCCGATTCAATACTCCAGCAATCGTATGTGATTATGGGCTCATTGCCGCTTAGGCGATATACATCCCCTCCTACGATAATCATACCTTTATCTCTTGTAATTTTTAGCACCTCCATTACATCGTCAAATCTCCAAGCGATTCCATAAATTCCGTACTCTTCCCTTAAGCGTATACCGCGCTCTAACAGATCCTGCGGCACGATATTTACGTAATCTTCATCTATAAACGCCGCGCCATCTTCTTCAACTGACATAATCTCTCCTTCCATTAAAATTTAATTTATTGCAAAGACTTTTCTATATCGTTTATTAGGCGATGAAGCGTTTCGAGACGACTAGAACTCGGATTATTTTGGTTCAAAATTCTAAAATATCACTATACTTTATCGTATTTGCATCGCGCTCGTCAAAAGATGGAGGTATATATTTTTCGTTCATCTTAATGATTTTCGCGATATAGTTCTCGCTTATGCCGTTTTTTGGTTTTTTGTGCGATATATGCGCCAAAGGGCTTTTGGACGATATTTATCGCTCTTTCTGTAAATAGGTTTTAACTAACCTAGTAACTAACTGAATTATTCTAAAATAATTATAACATAAAAAGAAACAAAAATAATTAAAATTACTAAAAGCCCTAGATATCGGTATTTAAAGGAAGTAAAAGAGATCTAAAAGAAGTGATTAAAATTTAAAAATAGCTTAAATGGTGGAGTTAAGCGGGATCGAACCGCCGACCTCTTGAATGCCATTCAAGCGCTCTCCCAACTGAGCTATATCCCCATAAGTGGCGGCTATGATAAATTCCGCCACTTAGTCTGTCAATATTAAATTTTTAATTCATTGCCATCAGATTAAATCTTAAGCATTTTGCCCGTGAATAAAATCAATAGCACGTTGAATTCGGCTTAATACGCGCTCACGTCCGATTCCTACTAAGGTCACATCCATAGACGGCGATTGCCCTGCACCGGTCACGGCGACACGCAACGGCATCCCCACTTTCCCCATGCCTACCTCTAATTCGGCAGCGGTTTGTTCAATGGCTTCGTGAGTAGAATGCAAATCCCAAGTGGAAAGTGCGGTCAGTTTTTCTTTTACTTTTTCAAGGGCTTCAACTGCGCCCGCTTTGAAATGTTTTTTCACTGCGGCTTCATCAAAATCGTCAAACTCTTCAAAGAAATAACGGCTGGCAAGCGCCATTTCACGTAAGGTTTTACAACGATCCGCCAACATGGTGATGATTTCCGTTAATGCCGGGCCGTTAGACGTGTCAATGCCTAAATCCTGATATTGCCAGGCTAAATGTTTCGCAACGTAGTCCGCCGGCAATTCACGAATGTAATGATGGTTCAACCACAATAATTTTTCAGTGTTAAAGGCACTGGCAGATTTACTCACGGAGTGTAAATCAAATAAATCAATCATTTCTTGGCGGGTGAAAATTTCCTGATCGCCGTGCCCCCAGCCTAAGCGCACTAAATAGTTGATAAGCGCTTCCGGCAAATAACCTTCATCACGATATTGCATCACGCTGACGGCGCCGTGACGTTTGGAAAGTTTTTGACCATCGTCCCCGTTAATCATGGAAACGTGCGCATACACCGGAATCGGTGCGCCAAGGGCTTTCAAAATGTTAATTTGACGCGGGGTGTTATTAATATGGTCTTCACCTCGTACAACGTGAGTAATGCCCATATCCCAGTCATCCACCACCACGCAGAAGTTATAGGTCGGTGAACCGTCGGTACGGCGGATAATCAAGTCATCCAATTCACTGTTGCTGATTTCAATGCGTCCACGTACCGCATCATCAAATACCACAGAACCCTCTGTTGGGTTCTTAAAACGCACCACGTGCGGTTCATCGGCAGAATGTTCGGCATGATCATGCAAGCAATGGCGGTCATAACGTGGTTTTTCTTTATTTTGTTCTTGTGTATGACGTAATGTTTCCAAACGTTCTTTGGTACAGTAACAACGGTATGCCAAACCTTGCTCAATCATTTGGTCGATCACTTGGTTATAACGATCAAAGCGCTTAGTTTGATAGTATGGACCGTGCTCCCAAGCCAAATCTAACCATTCCATCGCTTCTAAAATCGCCTGTGTAGCTTCCGG
>NZ_CALHHX010000209.1 GCF_938030685.1 uncultured Campylobacter sp.
ATTAGCGTCGTTTTGCCGCTGTTGGAAGGGCCTGAAAATGCGATAGCAAGTCTTTTCATTTTTAAAATCCGGCTTTTTAAGATGAGCAGATTGTAGCGAATTTAGCCTTTTAAAAAGCAAAATTCGTTAAAATGCGCCTAAAATTTCAAAGGAAAGATCGATGAAGAAATTTGATTTTAGCGACGCGCTAAACGGCCTGCTAAAGGGCGCGCTCCTAGCCGCGCTAGCGCTATTTTTGAACTCCTGCTCCGCAAACGATCCCCGTCACGATCCGCTTAAAAACGAGTTTTTGGCTTACACGCAAAAATTTGAATCGGTGCGCGCGGGCGATCGCTATTTGGGAGTGGCGACCTATCTAAATCCCGTCGCGCCTGAGCTTAGAAACGCCGCTGGAGACGAGGTGTTTTTGCTCACCTCCTATCCTAAAGAGATTCAGATCCTCGCGGTGCAGATCAACGGCGCAAACGCAAACGTAACGCCGCTTAGCGACGGGGATCCGCTTTTGCAAAAGGAGCTTTTTAAGATCGCGTGGTCAAGCCGCTACAAGATCACCGCGCCTAAGAGCGACAAGGACGAGCTGGTGCTTAGCTACCGCACCTCAAACGACCTTAATGCCACGATGAAATTTCGCAAAGTTTCAAAGTCGCTGTATTGGCAGCCGCAGATCGATCTGAAAGATTAAAAGGGGAGCAAATGGGTTACGACATAAGCTACCATGCTATCGGCAAAGATGAAATTTCGCAGTGGTATTTTAAGCCGCTAAAGCTCGCGCAGAAGGGAGATTTTGAAAGCATCGCTAAAATCGCGCGCGAAGCGGGGGTGGATGAATTTTACGCAGAAAAATACGCGGATGGCTTCCGCTCGGCGCTGCAGTACGGCACGCAGAGGATTTTTAATAAAACGCACGGATTTCATATAGCCGTGGCGCAGGGCTATTTTAGAGAGTATTTTTACACGCGCGGCACGGCGTTTAGCTTTTTGGCGGAGCAAAGCTCTAAATTTAAAACCTACATAAGCGATTGGCGCGAGGTTTTGCCGGCTGAATTTCTAGCGGAATTTAGCGGTGAAATTCACAACGAGATCGTCGAGAATTACTGCTGCGGCGCGTATCTTAGCGCTGCTAGCGTGCAGAAACTGCTGCGCGATTATGAGGCGGGCGGCGAGGTTAAATCCGCCGTAGATGAATTTTATGCGCAAAATTTGCCCGTGTTTTTAAAGGCGCTAAATTTGGCTCGCGAGCTTGGAGTAGGGCTACTTGAGGCTACCGAGGTGGTTGAGCCCAATCCGATCGATCTGAATAAGTCTGAATCGTTTTCAAATCTTTTTAATTGCGATACGCAGGGCGCGCTGATCTACGCGGAAATCGC
>NZ_CALHHX010000210.1 GCF_938030685.1 uncultured Campylobacter sp.
ACGGCGTGCGCGGCAGGGTCGAGAGCAAGGCGCCGAAGCATTTCCGCGAAGCGCTATATCAGATGGCAAATTTCCTTGGAATTTTACAAAGCGAATGGGCGGGCGCACAGGCGTTTAGCAGCTTTGACACCTATCTGGCGCCATACGTTTTCCGCGATAAATTAAGCGACGATGAGGTCAAAAAGGCGATCACGAGCTTCGTGTTTAACCTAAACGTCCCAGCGCGTTGGGGGCAGAGCCCGTTTACCAACGTCACGATCGATATGACCTGCCCGGATGATCTAAAAACGCAGATCCCTACGCATAACAACGAGCATCTATTTAAAAATTTACGCGACGAGGAGCTTTTGGCCGAGGCTAAAAGGCGCGGCAAGGGCTCGCTTGAGGCGATGACTTACGGCGATTTCGAGCCTGAGATGAACCGCATTGTGATCGCGTTTTACGAGGTTTTAACGACGGGCGATAAGTGCGGCCAGCCCTTTACCTTCCCGATTCCTACGGTAAATTTAACGGAGGAGTTTGATTGGGATACTCCTGCGGCCGACGCGGTATTCGAAAACACCGCCAAAGTAGGCTCTAGCTATTTTCAAAATTTTATCGGCTCGCAATATATCACGAACGAAAAGGGCGAGCGCGTACCCAATCCAAAGGCGTATAAACCTGGCGCCGTACGCTCGATGTGCTGCCGCTTGCAGCTTGATCTGCGCGAGCTTCTTAAGCGCGGTGGAGGACTTTTCGGAAGCGCGGAGATGACGGGAAGCATCGGCGTCGTAACGATAAATTTAGCCCGCCTAGGCTATCTGTATAAAAATAACGAAGAGGCGCTGTATGCGAGGCTGGATGAGCTTTTGGAGCTTGCTAAATCGACGCTTGAAAAGAAGCGAAAATTCGTTACCGAGATGTTCGAGCGCGGCTTGTATCCATATACGAAGCGCTATCTGCCAGGCTTTAACAACCATTTCAGCACTATCGGTATCAACGGTGCAAACGAGATGATCCGAAATTTTAGTGGAAATAAAGAGGATATTACGACGGAATTCGGGCGTAAATTTGCCCTTAAAATGGTTGAGTATCTGCGCGAGAAGATCCGCTCGTTTCAGGAACAGACTGGCAATCTATACAATCTCGAAGCTACGCCTGCAGAGGGTACGACGTATCGCTTCGCTAAAGAGGACAAGAAGCGCTACGCAGATATCATCCAAGCAGGATTTGATAAAAACATATACTACACCAACTCTACGCAGCTTCCGGCAAATTTTGGAAGCGATCCATTTGAGGCGCTGGCGATGCAGGACGAGCTGCAAAGCTCCTATACCGGCGGCACGGTGCTGCATCTGTATATGAAGGAGCGCATCAGCTCGGCTCAGGCGTGCAAACAGCTCGTAAAAAGCGTAGTGCAAAACTACAAGCTTCCTTATATCACGATTACGCCGATTTTCAGCGTCTGCCATAAGCACGGCTACATCAGCGGCGAGCATGAATACTGCCCGAAATGCGATGAGGAGCTGCTGGCGGAATACAAAGCCAAGCAGAGCAAGGGCGCCTAAATAGCGATTTAAATTTTAATCTTAATGAAAGGATGGAGAATGGAATTTCCAAAAGAGTTAGAAGCAAAACGCACAAAATGCGTCGTTTACACAAGAGTGATGGGCTATTTGCGCCCAGTAGAGAGCTTTAATATCGGAAAGAAGGGCGAACACAAAGAGCGCGTCTTTTTTGAAGAGAAAAAAGACAAAAAACAAATAGCCTAGTCGCCGCTACCGGCCAAATGCAACAAACGCATACGAAGCCGCCGCAAGCCTTAAATCTGCGTAACGCGCAGATTTACGAGATCACGCCGTTTACGATGCTTGATTTTCCTGATCACATCGCCGCGATCGCGTGGTTTTGCGGCTGCAATATGCGCTGCATATACTGCTATAACCCTCAAATCGTTACTTCACGGGGTAAAATTTCAAACGAAGAGTTTCTGCGCTTTTTGGATGCGCGCGCGGGCAAGCTTCAGGGCATCGTATTTAGCGGCGGCGAATGCACCTGTGCGAGCGATTTTATCCCGCTGGCCCACGAAGTTAAGCAGCGCGGCTTTTTGCTCAAAGTAGATACCAACGGCTCAAATCCGAAAAAGATCGAAGAGGCGCTAAGCCTAGGGCTGATCGATTATATCGCGCTTGATTTTAAGGCGCCGCGGCAGGATTTTGAGCTCATCACGAAGTCAAGCTTATACGATAAATTTCTGCAAACTCTTAGGCTTTTGCTGCGGCAAAATTTTAAATTTGAGGTGCGTACGACCGTGCATGCCGATTTTTTAAACGAAGCAAAGATCGAGCAGATGGCGCAAATTCTATACAGCGAGGGTTATCGCGGCGTCTATTATCTGCAAAACTTTCTACCCACCGGCGATAATTTCGGTAATTTAAACGCGCCGCTTGCGGGCTTTGATCCAAGCAAAATCCGCACCGATCTAAAGATAAAACTTCGAAATTTTGATTAAATTTGCGCCGCCACGAGCGTCTTGCCGCGATGAGCGCGATGAAATTTTATCTAGCGCGCATTGTCCGTGTGCATTGAGCCGTGATAAATTTTTACCTCGTCGTTTGCCGCAATGGTGCTTACTGCAGGCATTGGCGAAAAGTAAATAGATGGAATCGCACCGCATGCCTTTAAAATTTCATCATAAAATTCTTCCATCATAAAATTTTACCCCAAAGCTTCGCCGTAAAATTTCATTTCAAAGCTCCAAGTATACAGCCGGTATAAAATTTAGCTTTTGCTCGCTCGGTCGCAAAATTCCGCCATGTGCTCCTGCCGAGCTGTGTGCGTCTTATAAAATTCCGCGCAAATTTTTACGGGTGAAATTTCACGCCTTTAAATTTTGCCCGCAAAGCCTTCGATAAGATTTTTTTCGTTACAATACGCCCTAAATTTTTAAAAAGGCAAAAAATGGATAGGAAAAAAATCTACAATCCCTTCTCCGACGAGACCCTTACCGATCGCAAGATCTTCGGCGGCAATCCGCAGGGTATTTTAAATTTTACCAAAGCGAAATATCAATGGGCGCTGAAGCTTTGGGATCTGATGGAGGCCAACACCTGGTTTCCCAAAGAGGTCGATACCACCGACGACGTGCGCGATTATAACTTCAATCTCACAAGCGCCGAGAAGCGGATGTACGATCTCGTGTGGAGCCAGCTGATATCAATGGATAGCTTTCAGACCAACAATCTCGCCGATAATATCAACCCCTACATCACGGCTCCGGAGATCAACGCCGTGCTCGCGCGCCAAGCCTACGAGGAGGCCAACCACAGCAAATCCTACGCCGTCATGGTCGAGGCGATCTGTGAAAACACCGATCTCATTTACGAGATGGAGAAGCACGACGATATGCTCCGCAGGAAAAACGACTACATCTCAAGCGTCTATGAGGAGCTTGCGGGCGAGGTTAGCGACGATAAGCTGCTGCTAGCGATGGTGGCGAATCAAATTTTAGAAGGCATCTACTTCTACAGTGGCTTTACGTCGATCTATGCGCTAGCGCGTGCGGGCAAGATGCTAGGCAGCGCGCAGATGATCCGCTTCATACAGCGCGACGAGATCACACATCTTCTGCTTTTTCAAAACATGATAAATTCCGTCCGCAAGGAGCGCGCCGATCTGTTTAATAAACGCAACGTGGATAAAATTTACGAAATGTTCGAGACGGCGGGAAACTTAGAGATCGATTGGGGCAAATACATCACGGATAATCAAATCATGGGCTTTACGGACGACATCATCGAAGAATACATCCACTATCTGGTCGATCAGCGCCTGCTTGCCATCGGACTTGAGAAGCGATACGGCGCGAAACATCCGATAAAATGGGTCGATGATTTTTCTAAATTTAATGATCAAAAGAGCAACTTTTTCGAGAGCAAGGTCACGAACTACAGCAAAGGAAGCTTGAGTTTCGATGATTTTTAGCGGATTTTACGGTTTGAAATTTTGCTCTGCCGCATTGCGGCACGGATACTTTGCAGATACTTGTTCGGCGTGGTTTGGATGCGCGATAAGTGCAGAAGCCATATTACCTGCAAAATTTTTAAAATTTAGCCGCGCTATGTATTTAAAAAACGCAGCTCATGCTCTTTTGGCGCGGAGTGGACTTTCGGGAATTTTTAAAAATTTTAGCGGCTTGGAATTTAGACGAGGCGAAAGCTTTTGCGGCTTTAAATTTAATGTCTGGTCGGGCGGGAGTGCGCTATGGTTTCGCTAGAGCGGCTTCGCTGCGAAAAGATGGCGAACGACATCGCCGAGCAGGTTAGCTTAAATCCTGCGCTTTTTGAGGCGTTTTGCAGCGTCGCTAGAAGCGAGTTCGCCCCGCTTGGCGCGCACGCTTTCAGCCTTAACGCGCAACCCATTTTGGCTAGCCAGTGGATCAGCTCACCGCTGACGGTCGCGCGCATGACGATGGCGCTAAGCGTAGATCCGAAGGTCGAGAAAATTTTAGAGATCGGCTGCGGCAGCGGCTATCAAGCGGCGATTTTAAGTAGGATGGTTCACCGCGTCTTTGCCGTCGAGCGCGTCGAGCGGCTGGTGGGCGAGGCTAAAAGGCACTTTGCAAATCTCGGGATTTCAAACATCAGCTTGCGTCACGACGACGGAAATGCCGGGTGGAAAAATTTTGCCCCTTTTGATAGGATCTTGCTCTCCGCATGCGCCGAGCGGATCGACGAGCGGCTGTTTGCGCAGCTGGCAATCGGCGGGATTTTGGTCGCTCCGATGAATAGGGGCGGCTCGCAAAAGATCGTTAGATTTAATAAAATTTCGCCGAGCGAGATCAAGGAAGAGGAACTCGGCGCCTGCGAATTCGTCCCGCTGGTGCAGGGTCGCGGATAGATCTAGCACGCAGTAAATTTTAAAATTTCCTACCGCCGCGGGCGCGTAAATTTAATAAAATTTGCTTTTGCGCTCCGCTGCGAAATCAGAGTTTTATTAATTATTTATTTAAATTCAAGTACAATATGCAATTTTAATCTTACAAGGATGAGTCATGCAAGATTTTAGCAAGGAAAAGATAGAGTCGCTGGTTGTCAGCTGGAAAAATCACAACAAAAACCAATTCTGGCTCAAAAAACAAACCGCGATATCAAAGTATTTAGGCGAGATCAAGCGCTGCCTGGCGAGCTTTGATGAGACCGAGAACGAGTTTTTGCAAACTTTATATATAAATCTCAGCGACGGCAATCTTAGAAGTTGTAAAATTTTATCTTTGGGCGAGAAGTTCGCGCACGCCGAGTATTTCTTTATGGATCAGTTTTTTGATTCCAATATCAGTGCGTTTTATTATGATTTCGCTTTCAAAGACCGCATCGTCGGCAAAAAGGAGCTCTTTCCTAAAAATGCCGTAAAAAGCGTAGATAGCGTGCTTAGCGGCGAGGATAAAAACATCGTCTCGCTTTATGTTTTTATCGAAAACATCATCAAAAATTTCAATAGCTATTCGCAGGAGCGCACCGCTCGCGATATTTTTAAACAAAAGCTAGTCAATTTCTACGATGAGCTTTACAGGCTTCTTACGGCGGTGGATAGCGCTTTGGCGATCGATTTTTTCGACGTCGCGCTGCATAATCAGCCCTTCGTGCTGATGGAATTTTTAAAATCCGCGATAAATGCCGATAATTTCTATCTGATCGACAGCTACCTAAGCGACGACGGAATGCTAAATTTAGGGCTTGCCGAGGACGGCGATTTCGCGCAAATTTCGCGCGAGAAGCTCTATCTGCTAGCCAGCATATTTGCGCAGTGCAACGATGAGTTTCCGACTCTCATTTATCGCGATGAAACCGCGCAAATTTTATCCTTGCTCTACGACGAAAAGGTTGAAATTTTTGAAGAATTTTACGAAGTAAGTTCGCGATTTATCGCGGAATTTACCCCGTATCCGCAGGACGTCGTGGGTGCGGCTAGGATCGTGTACTCCTCGCTGTTTTTCGAATACGTCAAAAACTACAAAAGCGAAGAGGTCGCAAAAAATACGATATTTTACGGCGCGATCGGCACGGGCAAAACTCGCAGATTACGATCTTTGATCACCGAAAAGAAGCTTGCGACAAAAAATTTCCGCTACGTTTGCCTACACGAAGGCTTTGAATATCGTGATTTCATCGACGGATTTTACGGCGAAAGCTTCATTAGCGGCGAGTTTAAGGCGCTGTGCAAAGAGGCGCTAAACGATCCGAAGGGCGAGTATTATTTTCTGATCGACAATGCAAGTGCTTCGAGCTTGGATAAAATTTTTGGCGAGGCGGCGGTACTTTTGGATCGCCGCTACGACGAGGAAGATGAGCTTTCGCTGATCCGCACGAAAAACTCCCATGTAATCGACGGCTTTGAAGAGGGCGAGAAAGCGCGCGCCAGCGTCGTTTTAAAGGACGGCCGCTCATATTTTGCGGTGCCTAAAAATTTATACGTCCTATGCACTCTAAGTGGGCACAAATGCGTTTCGCCGTCGATTGCAAAGGCGTTTAGATGGATCAGATGCGAGTGCGATTACGGCGCGCTTGAGGATTATTTAAGAGATCGCGAGATCGTAAATGCAAGCGCGGTCGTTGCGGTTTGCAAGGCTCTGAATAAGTTTATCGCCGATGAGGCAAGCGGTCTCGGCGCGATTGGACACGGCGTATTTATGGGATTAGCGCGCTATCAAAACAACGCACAGATCATGCAGGAGGGGCTAAACGGCTTTTTTGCCGAGGTGCTTGAGCCGATCTTTAGGTGCGCAGCGAGTGGCGAAGATACCGCCGCAAGCCTTAGCGAGTGCATCGCTGAAGCTAGAAGCGTGTTTAAATTTTAGCCGCCGCTTAGCAGGAATGCCTATATTTGCAATGAAATTTTAAAATTTCATAGCACTGCGTTTCATTTGTGCTCACGGATACGCCGCGCGAAATTGGGTTTAAATTTTGTTTTAATCCTGAAATGTTTGCGACATCGTGCTGCTGCTCTATTTATCAAATGCCGTAGCAATGCCGATCTATTAAATTGATATAAATTTAGACTTGAATTTTAGTTCTCGCTTGCCATGCTTATCGGAGCGCGAGCACGGAGTTGGATTGAAATTTTGATCTTTGAATTTAGCCTCAGCCGCTAAATTTACACAAAATCTTTATTTTGAAATTCTGCAGTATTTTCTACACGTAATTTTGCTTGTCGGCGCAATAGCGGTTTTGATTAAATTTAATTGAATTGAAGCAAACCTGTGGGGCTAAAATAGCGCATGCTTTTAAATTTAGCCCAAAAGCCCTGCGCCTTTTATTTTCTGCGAGCGATCCGCCGCGTAGAACCTATTCCCGCCTACTACTTTGCCGCCCTCGATTTTGCCGCCCTTTACGTCGTATTTCCAGATCGGTGCGGCCGCCTTGAAATCCTCCACAAACTCGTTTATTAGCGCCAGAGCGACCTTGCGCTGCGGGCTTACGACGCCTGCGACGTAGGAGCTTTCGTGGATCGGCACATCCCCGTTTGCATGTGCAAAAAGCACGAATGCGCCCTGTGCTGCGGCCTTTTGCTGCCACGCTTCAAACCACGTCCGCAAAATCGGCTCGTATATATCGAAGCTCAGCGCGCAGATGCCGCCCTCTTCGCGCACGATACCTACGAAGGTGATGAACGCGCCGCAATTTGCGTCTTTAAATTTAGCGTACCAGCGCGATAAAATCGCATCTACGTCCAAGCCACCCTCATAAATTTCGGGCTTAGTCCCGCTTAAAATTTCTTGGTTAAATTTAGCCTCGCTCATCGCCGCCTCCTAAGCTTAGCCGCCGCAAACGGGAGGCAGAAGGCTTACGCGATCGCCGGATTTGAGCGCGAAATTTGCATCATAAACCATCTTATCATTTACCGCTACAGCGCAGTTTGAGAGCCACTCTCGCAAGCCTTCATCCTTTTGCAGCTCCGCTTTTACCTCTTGCAAGGAGTTTGCGTTTAGGCGCAGGGGCTCGCGCCCGATCGGCCCTAAAAATTCTACCTCTACCATTTTTGTCCTTTTTTAAAGATTGGGCGATTTTAACCAAAAATTCATAAAATTTTATATAATTGCGTAAAAATTTAATGAGGAAAAATGATGAAAATCGATGAAATTTCGACCCCCGCTTACGTATGCGAGGAGCAAAAACTGGTAAAAAATTTAGAAATTTTACGCGGCGTAGGCGAGCGAAGCGGCGCAAAAATTCTATGCGCGCTAAAAGGCTTTGCGTTTAGCTTCGCGATGCCTTACGTTGACAGATACCTCTGGGGTGCGACTTGCAGCGGCCTGTACGAGGCGAAATTTGCCGCAGAGTTTATTAAAAACGGCGAAATCCACACATACTCGCCCGCGTTCAAAGAGGATGATTTGGACGAAATTTTAAAAATTTCAAATCACGTCGTGTTCAATAGCGCCGCGCAGTGGCAAAAATACCGCGCAAAAGCGCTCGCTGCGGGAGCATCGTGCGGCTTGCGGCTAAATCCTCAGACCTCCTTCGCGCCCAAAGACGCTTACAATCCGTGCGGCAGCTTTAGCAGGCTCGGGATGAGCCTTGAAGCGCTGCAGCGGGCGATCTTGCAAGACGGCGATTTTTTGCGCGGCATCTCGGGGCTACATTTTCACGCGCTGTGCGAAGAGAGCGCTGCGAGCCTAGAGCGGGTACTTGCGGTTTTCGAGGCGAAATTCGGCAAGTATTTTGACGGCCTAAAGTGGCTAAACTTCGGCGGCGGGCATCATATCACGCGCGCAGGCTACGATGTGGAGCTACTGATAGAGCTGATCAAAAAATTTCGCGAAAAATACGAGGTCGAAATTTATCTTGAGCCCGGCGAGGCGGTCGGCTGGGAGTGCGGGTATTTGGTCACTAGCGTGCTTGATATCGTAGATAACGGCGCTAAAATCGCTATTTTAGATGCCTCTTCTGAAGCACACATGCCCGATACCGTGCTGATGCCGTATCGTCCTGCGGTGCGCGGCGAGAGTAAGAGCGGTAAATTTAGCTATCGTTTCGGCGGAAATACCTGCCTCGCAGGCGACGTCGTGGGGCTTGAGAGCGGACAGCCCGAGTATAAATTTGACGCGCCGCTAAACATCGGCGATCGGGTGATTTTCGAGGATCAGATCCACTACACGATCGTGAAAAACACGACCTTTAACGGCATCAAGCTGCCCGATCTTGTTCTGGCGGACGAGCGCGGAGAGGTTTTGGCAATCAAAAAATTCGGCTACGATGAGTACGCGAGGCGAAACTAGCGCCGCGCTTAATGCAAAAATGTAATTTTGCTTTGTAAGAAAATTTTTTGCAAAAAATGATATAATCGGCTTAAATTTTATATCTAAGGAAATCCATGAAAAAATTGTTTCTCGCGCTTTTCGCCTGTATTTATGCACAGGCCGAAGAGAAAAAATACGCCGACATTGTGCAGGGAAATAGCGATGTTTGGGGCAATGCAAGGCTTGAAAACATCGATAGCTACGGCAATGGCTTCGGTCCGATTTTTCTGCAATTTCAAGGACATCTGCAAAGCTCGGGCTTTTTTGCGTGGCTGGCGCTGGGTGCGGTTTTGGGCGTAATCATAGCTTTTATTGGGCACTACGCGATCATAGGGCCGAAGCACTTCGATCATCACGCGGGCAAGCCGATCTATGCATTTAATAAATTTGAGCGACTATACCATCTTGTAGCGGCCGTGGCATGGGCGATCTTGGTTCCGACAGGCTTAATTATGATGTTTGGCGAGGAATTCGGCGGCGGTGCTTTCGTGAGATTTTGTAAAAACGCTCACGGACTGGCTACGATAGCGTTTGCGATTGCCGTTGTGCCTATGCTAGTGACATGGTTTTGGCGTATGCTACCGCGAGCTTACGATATCAGATGGATGATGATCGTGGGCGGCTATTTAAGCAAAAAGAAGCGCGCGATCCCTGCGGGTAAATTTAACGCCGGCCAAAAGGCGTGGTTTTGGGTCGCGACTTTAGGCGGTATAGTGATGATAGCGACGGGTGCGTCAATGTTTTTCCTAGACTACGATATCCCGGCGATGAGAAGTGCGCTAGGTATGAGTCAGATCGAAATTTTAAGAGCAAGCGCGATTATTCATAATTTTTTGGGCGCGATCTGCGCGGTATTTTTGCTTGTGCATATCTATATGGCGGTCTTTGCGATCAGCGGTGCCATCCACTCGATGATCGACGGACACAAGCCGGAGGAGGAAGTTTACGTACTTCACCACTATTGGTATCGCGAGCTGTTGGATAAGGGGCAGATCGCCAAATCACAATTTGAGGCGAAATACCCGCGCTTATAATTTGGGTAAATTTTATGCGGGTCCGCTTGCATGCGGCTCGCATTAGCTTTGAGGTTCAAAGAATTTTATTTTAAGGATTACATATGCAACTAGATTGTCGCAATTTAAATTGCCCGGAGCCGCTTTTGCGCACCAAAAAAGCCCTCGGTGAGCTAAAAATCGCAGAGAGTTTAGAAATTTTAGTAAACGATGTAGCGCCACGCGAAAATATAAAGCGCTTTTTGACTAAAAACGGCTTTGAGGCGCAAATTTCACAAGCGGGCGCCGACACTCTCATAAAAACCGTAAAAACGGACGAGCTGAAAGATGCAAATATCGACGATATTTATTGTGACGTCACGGCGCCAAAAAGAGGCAAGGTGATATTCCTAAGCGAGGAGCAGTGCGGAAGCGGTCCGATCGGAAAGAGTCTGCTTGCTAAATTTTTAGGCGCGGCGATAAATCTAGACGAAAAACCCGTAAAGGTCATCTGTGTAAACAACGCTGTGCACATAACCACCAACCGCGGTCACGAATGCTTTGAGGCGATCAAAAAGCTAAACGAAGCGGGAGCTGAAATTTTAAGCTGCGGAAGCTGTCTAGAGGGCTATAAACTGGTCGATAAGCTCGCGATCGGCGAGATTTCAAACGCATACGAAATCATGGATGTCCTATCAAAATACGAAGTAATTAAACTATGATCTATAGAGATTTTAACCTCACGAAATTTATTGCAGCCGCCGGTTGAGCCGCCAAGCTTGACCCGGCGGGTCTAACCGAAAATCTTGGAAATTTAATCGAGCCTAATGCAAACCTGCTTTCGTCAATCTGCAGCAACGAAGATGCAAGCGTATTTCGCATAAGCGACGATCTTGCGCTCGTGCAGACACTCGATTTTATCACCCCCTTGGTGGACGATCCGTTTATTTTCGGGCAGATCGCGGCGGCAAACTCCCTAAGCGACGTATTTGCGATGGGCGGCGAAGTGATAAATGCCCTAAATATCGTGGGTTTTGACGATTGTCATTTCTCAAACGAAATTTTACGCGAAATTCTGCGCGGCGGTAAAGACAAGATCAAAGAGTGCGGAGGGGCCTTGGTAGGCGGACACACCATCTCTACTTCCGAAATTTATTATGGGCTTAGCGTCACTGGGCGCGTGAACCCGCGCAAATTTTGGAGTAATAATACAGCGCGAGAAGGCGACCTGCTGATCCTAACAAAGCCCCTCGGTACGGGCATTATTGCTACGGCTATTAAGGCAAAATTTCTTAAATTTGAAGAATTTCGCGACGCGATAGAGAGCATGATTTTGCTAAATTTTTATGCCGTGGGCGCGCTAGCAGGCTTAAAAATACACGCTGCAACGGACGTGACGGGCTTTGGACTGCTTGGACACGCGCTTGAAATGATCAATGAGAGCGTGAGCTTTAAAATTTATCCTAGCAAAATTCCGCTTCTAAAAAGCGCTCTCAGATGCCTTGATGAGGGGCTGATCCCCGCCGGAAGCTATAAGAATTTAAAATTTATCGCGCCTGGCGTCGATTCCGAGCCGGACATAATGCTTTGCGACGCACAAACCAGCGGCGGACTTCTGCTTGCCGTAGCGGAAAAGGACGCGGCGCGAGCGCTTGTAAATTTAAAAAACGCAGGCTACGCTAGTAGCGCTATCGTCGGCGAAGTAGTAGGGCACTCCGAACATAAAATTTATTTAGTTTAAAATCTTTTTTATTCAGCCCCCTTTAAGCATCGCTCTTGTATAATCACAATTCTGTTTCGCACCGAGCCGAACCTGCTTCCTTAACTCTTAAGTCCTAGTAGTTTTAGCCTTTTAGCGAACGCGTTTTTTAAAATTTTAACTGTTAAAAACAAATATCTTTAGTCAATCTTTGAAATCTAAACAAGTGATCGATTGAGCCTATGGATTAAGATTTAGATCGCCGGATCGAATTTAGATTATTTTTTACACCTGTAACGAATATCTAATTAGCATCTAGCTTTAACTAAACCTAATCCATAAAAACAATGTTACAAAAACATAAAGTTTTTAGATTAAAAACTTCATAATCGTATCTACCTGTATTAAGTATAAAGAGTTTAAATCATAGATTAAATTTAAGACGCAGAATAAGATCGTAGCCAAGCTTTGATTTTCAATGCTATCCTTAGAAATTTATGATTTGCGAAAAACTTGTTCTTTTGCAAATCTTTATAACTTTAGGTGGGTGCAGGGAGCGAAAGCTCCCGCTCGCAGTAACGGCTTTGCCGTTGCGAGAAGTATAAATATGGAGAGTTTGATCCTGGCTCAGAGTGAACGCTGGCGGCGTGCCTAATACATGCAAGTCGAACGGAATTTAAAAGAGCTTGCTCTTTTAAATTTAGTGGCGCACGGGTGAGTAATATATAGCTAATCTGCCCCTTGCTGGAGGACAACAGTTAGAAATGACTGCTAATACTCCATACTCCTTTTTACCATAAGATAAATCGGGAAAGAATTTCGGCAAGGGATGAGACTATATCGTATCAGCTAGTCGGTGGGGTAACGGCCTACCGAGGCTATGACGCGTAACTGGTCTGAGAGGATGATCAGTCACATTGGAACTGAGACACGGTCCAAACTCCTACGGGAGGCAGCAGTAGGGAATATTGCGCAATGGGGGAAACCCTGACGCAGCAACGCCGCGTGGAGGATGACACTTTTCGGAGCGTAAACTCCTTTTGTTAGGGAAGAATAATGACGGTACCTAACGAATAAGCACCGGCTAACTCCGTGCCAGCAGCCGCGGTAATACGGAGGGTGCAAGCGTTACTCGGAATCACTGGGCGTAAAGGACGCGTAGGCGGATTATCAAGTCTCTTGTGAAATCTAACGGCTCAACCGTTAAACTGCTTGGGAAACTGATAATCTAGAGTAAGGGAGAGGCAGATGGAATTCTTGGTGTAGGGGTAAAATCCGTAGATATCAAGAAGAATACCTATTGCGAAGGCGATCTGCTGGAACTTAACTGACGCTAATGCGTGAAAGCGTGGGGAGCAAACAGGATTAGATACCCTGGTAGTCCACGCCCTAAACGATGTATACCGGTTGTTGCTGTGCTAGTCACGGCAGTAATCCACCTAACGGATTAAGTATACCGCCTGGGGAGTACGGTCGCAAGATTAAAACTCAAAGGAATAGACGGGGACCCGCACAAGCGGTGGAGCATGTGGTTTAATTCGAAGATACGCGAAGAACCTTACCCGGACTTGATATCTAACAAATCATCCAGAGATGGAAGAGTGTCTGCTTGCAGAAATGTTAAGACAGGTGCTGCACGGCTGTCGTCAGCTCGTGTCGTGAGATGTTGGGTTAAGTCCCGCAACGAGCGCAACCCACGTCATTAGTTGCTAACGGTTCGGCCGAGCACTCTAATGAGACTGCCTTCGTAAGGAGGAGGAAGGTGTGGACGACGTCAAGTCATCATGGCCCTTATGTCCGGGGCGACACACGTGCTACAATGGCATATACAATAAGACGCAATATCGTAAGATGGAGCAAATCTAAAAAATATGTCCCAGTTCGGATTGGAGTCTGCAACTCGACTCCATGAAGCCGGAATCGCTAGTAATCGTAGATCAGCCATGCTACGGTGAATACGTTCCCGGGTCTTGTACTCACCGCCCGTCACACCATGGGAGTTGATTTCACTCGAAGCGGGAATGCGAAATTCGCTACCCTCCACAGTGGAATCAGCGACTGGGGTGAAGTCGTAACAAGGTAACCGTAGGAGAACCTGCGGTTGGATCACCTCCTTTCTAGAGTACAAATAGATATCCTCTCACAAGGTATCTATCATAAAGTCTTAGCGCTAACATATGCTTAGCTCTAAGCATGCTCAATCGAGCTTGTTTAGGTTTGAGAGATTGACGGACAAGATTAAAATTTTAGTCTTGTATTTTATAAGCTATTTTCCTTAATATATTGAAGTAAGAATTAATTGCTTAATACAATCTATTTTATATTTTTAAAATAGATCTGTTTGGATTTTTTTCTTAGACGAGGAAGTTTTAAAAAAATCAAGTAGCGTATTATATATACCTGACGCAGGTTTTTACAAAAACTGACGAGGTATAAGGAAAAAGATAAACGAAGATGGGGAATTAGCTCAGCTGGGAGAGCGCCTGCTTTGCACGCAGGAGGTCAGCGGTTCGATCCCGCTATTCTCCACCATAAGATATTTGCGATGTAGATCTAAATAGAGAATTTTAACCAAGCCTAGTTCAAATAGATCAAGATTTATTAAATTTAACAAATTTGATCAAGCTACCATAATTTAAAATTTTCTATTTAGGTTTACCCTAAACGTTCTTTAAAGTACCATTGTTAAAGTCACAATCAAGTTTTAATAAAACAATTTTACAGGACTTGTTAAAGCTTTGATTATTCGAAGTGATGCCAAGCCTTTAGCTTTTTATGTTATCCAAAGCTAAAAGCTAAGATCAATACACGCTTATAGAGCTTAACTTACTTTATAAGTTTGATCTCTTTCCGTCTTAATTCGAGTTAATCAAATACTATAGAATAAATTTAACGCTTCGGTTTTAAAGATAGGGCATATTTAAAAGCTCTTATCTGTAAATCAACCGCTTAGTTAGATCGGTTTTATCTTTAGCAAGGAAGTAATGCGAATTAGAATATATAAATAAATCTAATAACTTCTTTACCGATTATGACCCGAAATAAAGCTTTAGAATTTGCTTTAATGGAAATTTTACGGCAACGCCGAAAGCGTTGCTGTGCTTTAGGTGAGGTGGGGGAGCGCTTGCGCTCCCCGTCGGAGCAAGAGCTTTGCTCTTGCGAGAAGTACTAAAAAAGGTAAGCTACTAAGAGCGAACGGTGGATGCCTTGGCTAGTAGAGGCGATGAAAGACGTGCCAGACTGCGATAAGTCTCGGGGAGCCGTCAAGGGGCTTTGATCCGGGAATTTCTGAATG
>NZ_CALHHX010000211.1 GCF_938030685.1 uncultured Campylobacter sp.
ATTTATGAAGCTCCGATAGGTTGTCGGCCCCCACGACGATGTAGAGCTTTGGTGCGGTGTCTGCGCCGCTTGCGTTATTCACATCGTTTGCGTCATTTGCGTCATTCGCGTCGTCGTTTGAAATTTTGCCTGTGACGGCGTTTGAAATTTCACTTGAGGTAGCGCTTGAAATTCCGCTTGCATTTGAAATTTCGTTCCGCCCAGCATTCGGAATTTTGCTCGCGCTTAAAATTTCGTCTCCGATGGAGTTTGAAATTTCGCTCATGACGGCGCCGGGCGCTCTGCTTGAGGCGGCGCTTGAAATTTTATCCGCGCTTCGGGTTTCGCTTGCCGCGGCTGCCGTCTCCGTCGCGATTTTGCCGTTTCCGCCGTATTTTTCGAGCAGAAATTTCACGCTTTGTATCGTGGGTACCGGCACGTTTTGCGAAATTTCATAATCACTCACCTCCACGTGCGGGGCGTCGCTCCACAGCGCGCGGCACCATCTAAGCCGCAGCTGCGGAGGCGCCGAAAAGCTCTTTTTAAACGGGTTTAGAAACGACGGCATTATGATCAGTAAATCGGGCTTTAGGGCTGATAAGATCGCCTTTACCGCGGCGTCGTGTCCTGCGTGCGGCGGATCGAAACTGCCGCCGAAAAGCGCGATCTTCACGCGCCCGCTCCGCGCCGTTTCATGCCGCAAAATTTCTCGTCCTTCGCCGCAAATTCTGCGGCATAAAATTTTGCGCGGCGCGATCCTGCTTTATGAAATTTTACGCTGTAAAATTCCGCTTCGCCAAATTTTGTTGCAAAAAATCCTGCGTTTTGCAGCGCAGTAAATTTAAAAGGCGCAGCGGCGCAAAGGTTAGGACTGCGTCGCAGCCCTTTTGCGGCGATAAATTTAAAAAGCGCGCCGCCGCGGAATTTTACCCCGCCAAATTTCACTTCGCCAAATTTCATTTTAAGCTCTGAATTTGGCGTCCGGAACTTCATCTCGCTAAATTTCGCGCCGTGAAATTTAGCCGCATAAAATTTCGCAGTGCGAGCTAAAAAACCCGTCTCGTGCAATCTGGCTTTGTAAAATTTGACGCTGCGTGCCCTAAATTTCGGCTTGCAAAATTCCGTGTCACGAAAGTTTATCTCTAAAAATTCTGTTCCGCAGGTCGCAAAATTTGCGCCACTAAATTTCTCGTCGCGAAATTTAAAGCCGCGAAGCTCGGCATCGTGCGCCCCAGGCTCTGCGCCGTAAGGATAAAATTTAACGCCGCTCCCACTAAATTCCGCCGCGCAAGACCCAGCGGCTGCGAAGCGGGCGTTAGAATTTGGGTTTTTCCAAAGCTTTCGCACGGGCCGCCTACATATATTTTTCTAAAACGCGCGGAATTTCGATGTTGCCGTCCTTGCGCTGGTAGTTTTCCATCACCGCAATCAGCGTGCGGCCGACCGCGAGCGAGGAGCCGTTTAACGTGTGAACGAGGCTGTTTTTCTTGCCGTCTTTGAAGCGGATCTTGGCTCTGCGCGCCTGAAAATCGCGACAGTTGCTGATCGAGCTGATCTCTCGGTATTGGTTCTGCCCCGGTAGCCAAACCTCCAAATCCACGGTCTTTGCGGCGCTAAAGCCAAGATCGCCGCTGCAAAGTAGCATATGCCTGTGCGGAAGGCCTAGGCTAGCTAGCAGATCGCTCGCGCACGAAATCATCTCCTCAAGCATCTTTGCGCTATCTTCGGGGCGCGTGATAGCGACGAGTTCGACCTTTTCGAACTGGTGCTGGCGGATCATGCCGCGCGTATCGCGCCCCGCCGAGCCCGCCTCCTTGCGAAAGCAGTGGCTGTAGCTGGTGAGCTTGATCGGCAGCTCCTCGCTGCGTAAAATTTCATCGTTAAAGAGATTCGTCGCCGTAACCTCGCTCGTAGGGATGAGGTAGAGGTTTTGCTCCTCGTCGTCAACGCGGTAGAGGTCGTCTTTAAATTTAGGCAGCTGGCCCGTGCCGTAGAGGATCTGATCGCGCACCAAAAACGGCATATTTACGAGCTCGAAACCGCGCGAGTTATTAAATTCGATCATGTAATTGATGAGAGCCATATTCAGCTTTGCGCCAAGACCTCGGATCGCTGTGAAGCGGCTGCCGCTGAGTTTGACGCCGCGCTCGAAATCAAGCCATCCCAGCGCCTCGCCGAGCTCGAAGTGCTGCTTGGGCGCGAAGTCGAACGTGTGCGGCTCAAGCACCTTTTTGATACAGACGTTTTCGTTCTCGTCCGCACCGATCGGCACGTCGTCGTCGATGATATTCGGTACGCACGCAGCGATCGCTTCTAGGCTCTGCTCACGCTCGTTTACGAGCTCGCTTAGGCTTTGGATCTTTTGCTTGTTTTCCTCAAGCTGCGATTTTAGCGCGCCTACGTCCTTGCCCTCGCGCGCAGCGAGGCCAAGCTCCTTGCTCTTTACATTTTGCACGGCTTGGAGGTTTTCAAGATCGCTCTTTTTAGATTTTAGCTCGTTGTAGGCATCTAGCAGCGTTTGCAGGGTTTGCGGCGGGACTTTTTTGGCGATGAGTTTTTTATTAAATTCATCGAAATTCGTCTCGATAAGTTTTAAATTTATCATTTTCTGCCTCTTTTTGGTAATTTAAATTGCGACATTTTAACTAAAGTTTGCTTTAAATACTCAAAATAAACCCACATTTAAGCAATACGGATGAAAAAAAGTGATACAATTCCGTAATATTTTATTATGAAAGGTATTACATGAAAGCAAAATTTGCTTTTTTAGGAATTTTCGCGGCGAGTCTTGCGTTCGCGCATTTCGGCGTTCTTACAACGGATAAAAATGTCGTAGAGGATCAAAAAGACGCTATCGTGAAGCTAAATTTGGAATTCTCCCATCCGTTTTTACAGGAGTCTATGAATCTACAAAAGCCCGCAGAATTCGGCGTTTTTATTGACGGAGAGAAAAAATCGCTCCTAAGTGGTTTAAAAGAGCAAAAAAAAGGCGAAAATTCCTATTTTGCGGCGGAATTTAAAGCTGACAAGCCATCGCTTTTGGCGTTTTATTTCGATCCCAAACCCTATGCCGAGCCGGCTGAGCGCAAGATGATCCGCCATATCACCAAAACCTACGTCGATGCTTACGGCGCGGGCGAAGGCTGGGATAAGCCGCTCGGGCTAGAGGCGGAGATCGTACCGCTAGTGCGGCCTTATGCGCTGTATGCGGGAGAGATATTTAGCGGAGTTTTTTTACTGCACGGAAGGCCCGTCCCAGGCGCGGATGTGGAGATCGAGCTATATAACGATAAAGGCTACAAAGCCCCTAGCGAGGCGCATGTCACGCAGGTCGTTAAAACCAACGGCGCGGGCGAGTTTAGCTTCGTGATGCCGGTTGCCGGCTGGTGGGGCTTCGCGGCTCTTAGCGAGGAGGAAGCCGCCAAAGGAAGCGAGCAGCCCGTAAATGAGCTGGGAGCCGTGCTTTGGATCAAGGCGGACGAGCTGAAAAAATAGGGGAGCGGCTCGGTGATATCTCTTTTTTCGGGCGAAATTTGCGCGGCTGCGGATAAATTTAAATTTGCGTTTGAGCGGAGCTTTGAAATTTTATTTTCGCATGTTTTGCTTTGTGATGTAAAATTTCCAGCGAATTCTGCAGTTAAAATTTTACGGGGCAGAATTTTGTCGTTTCGCACCCGCGCGCAGTCTGTGTCTCGGGGTTTGGTTAAAACTTTACGGAGCAAAATTCCGCCGAGTAAAATTTTAAGTAACGAAGCTCTGCTGCGTAAAATTTTGCTCTGTAGAAATCCACTCTTAGGAGCTTCGAGCCGTAAAATTTCATATCCGTGGATTTATGAGCGTAAAATACCCGCGCGCAAAATTTCGTTTTTTGAAATTTTAAAAACCCCGACTTTTAAAATTTCGCAAGCTCTGTTTTACCGCGCGAGCGTCGCACCAAGATCGCTCGGAACCTCAAATTTTGCGTCGCAAAATCCGCTTGTCGCTCTTACAAAAGTAGCGAGCGAAAATTCTTGCGATAAGCGAGCCGTAAAATTTATCAAATTTACTGGTTCCGCAAGCAACTCCGATACCGCTCCGAGTCTTGCGCTGACAGCCACCGCAGATAGGACGCAAGCTGCGAGTTTTACAGCCGAAAATTCTGTCGTGACTAAAGCTGTAAAGGCAAGATCCATAGCAATCAAAGCGATTATCACAAAGGTCGCAAATGCCTTAAATTTAACTAGCTCCCGCGTTTTTGCGCGTCTAAAAAACTGGAGCGATTTAAAGGAGGCGAGCCGTGCACATTAGCGAAGGAGTTTTGAGCGCACCCGTGCTGCTTGCCGGCTGGGCGGTTACGGCGCCTGCGGTAGCGGCGATTTTATGGCGCGTAAAGCAGTCTGAGATCCCTAGGATCGCATGTTTTAGCGCGCTATTTTTCGTCGCCTCTTTCGTGCACCTGCCCGTGGGTGTCAGCTCCATGCACCTGATGCTAAGCGGGCTCGTGGGCGCGTTTTTGGGCTCGCGCGCGATCTTGGCGATTTTCGTCGCGCTGTTTTTGCAAGGGGTGTTTTTCGGCTTCGGGGGGCTTAGCGTGCTCGGCGTAAATACCGCAGTCATCGGCTTTCCAGCGGTTTTGGGCGGGCTCTTTGCCGCCGCCGCAAAAGCGCAAGAGCTAAAAGCGCGCACGCAAAAAATTTATCTATTTTTGGCGGGTTT
Source organism: uncultured Campylobacter sp. (assembly GCF_938030685.1). Taxonomy (GTDB): domain Bacteria; phylum Campylobacterota; class Campylobacteria; order Campylobacterales; family Campylobacteraceae; genus Campylobacter_B. The sequence continues at coordinate 4,675 of NZ_CALHHX010000211.1, forward strand.
CGTGCCGATCGTCTGCTCGATGCTGCTTCTTGATCTCGTGCTTTTCATCAGCGGACGGGAGTTTTTTGCTATCGCGACGCTCATCTCGCTCGAAGGTGCGATCCTGGCTGTTTTGGAGGGGATCATCACTCTTTTTGCGCTTAGCTTTATTGCGAAATTTTACGGCGGACAGAGGCGATGAGAGCACTATTTTTCTTAACGGTTTTGATCTCTTTTGCATTTTCGCATGCGCTTCATCTTTTCGCGACGCAAGAGGGCGATAGAGTGGCGATTTATAGCTATTTTTATAAAAATTCTCCCTGCATGGAGTGCGAAGTTTTAATCAGTGCGGACGGGCGCGAAATTTTGCGCACTAGGACCGATAAAGAGGGACTTGCGAGCATACGAATACCCGCTAAAAATTTTACTATTCAAATTTATGGAGGTGCAGGACACGGCGCGCAGATGGAATTTAGCGCCGATAACTTTGCGCCGCAGAATTCCGGTGATCCTGAAAATTCCACGCCACAAAATTCTGACGTTTCTGAAAATCCTATGCCGCAAAATTTGAACGCCGCTAAAAAATCCGCGTCCAAAGGCAGCGCACCCGAAAATATCGCGCCGAAAGCTAGTACGCCTGAAAATAAAATTTCAAGCACTTCCGAGCCTTTAGAAAATTCAGCCTCGCAAAGCATCTTGCCGAAAGAAAGTCCTAAGGGCGATATTAGGAGCATGGCATTTCAAAGCCAGTCCGCCGAGGCGCCTAAAATCGCGCTTTGTTTGGCCTTGATTTTCGGCTTTTTTGGCTTAATGTGGCTAGCGAAAAGAGCGCGCAAATGAGCCCCGCCGTATCACTGCTCGCGTTTTTTATCTTCAGCTTCGGCGTCGGACTTAGCGGGCAGCTTTATGCGGCGTTTTTTGCCCCGCCGCTACTTCTTTTTGCGCTTAAAATTTCGATTGCGCGCGCGGTCTGCACAAGGCTTGCGGTATTAAATATCTTTGCGATTTTAAGCGCGTTAAGCCCCGCCATAGTCGGCAACTACGAGCTTGCGGGCGTGATATTTTTGCGCGCTAATTTGATAATGGCGTTTGCGATTTTGCTATTTTACGGCAAGGACGAATATTTTTTCGCACGCGGATTTTACGGGCTCGGGCTCGGCGAAAAGCTAAGCTCTTTGGTGTATTGCTGCGGGCGATTCGTAAATTTTTTACGCTCGGATCTGGCGAGACTGCAAGCACTTTTGCGCATGCGCGGATTTGTAGGGACGAGCGGAATTTTCACTTATAAAATTTATGCGAATTTGATCGGGATTTTAGCGATTTCGGCACTTGAGCAAGCAAGGAATTTAAGCATGGTGATGAGCGCGCGAGGGTTTTGCGGTAGGCTATTTTACGAGCGTCGCGAGGGCTTGAGCGTCTTGGAGACCTCGTTTTTGGCGTTCTTGCTGGCGTGCGTATCTGTTAAAATCGGAGCGATCTTATGAGTTGTTCGCTTAAGGCGCTAGGTTTAAGCGCTAAAAACGGTGAGCGAGAAATTTTTCGCGGCGTAAATTTGAGTGTAGGGCATAAGGAAAAAGTAGCGATCTTGGGCGCGAACGGGCAGGGCAAGACGAGCTTGCTTCAAATTTTAGGCGGCCTAAGGCAATGGGGCGAGGGCGAGATCGAGCTTTTCGGCGAGAAGCTTGAGTGTGTGGAGGATTTTATAAAATTTCGCCACGAGATCGGGTTTTTGTTTCAAAACAGCGACGATCAATTTTTGTGCGCGAGCGTGTTTGAGGACGTCGCATTTAGCCTGCGTGCGCAAAATGAGCGGTTAAAACGAGCACGAAATGTGGAGCAAAGGCGTGGAATTTTTTCTAAATTTTTTGGTCGTAAGGCGCAAATTTTAAGGCAGGGCAGCGAAAACGACCATCTAAAAAAGCTTGAAATTTTAGGTGAAGAGCAGATCGAGCGCAAGGCGTTGGAGACGCTGCGACGCTTGGGAATCGAACATCTGTGCGAGCGGGTGCCCTTTCATCTAAGCGGCGGCGAGAAAAAGCTAGTGGCGCTTGCGGGCGCGCTGGTATGCGAGCCTAGGATACTGCTACTGGACGAGCCTACGACGGCGCTTGATGAGGTGATGCAGGAGCGCGTGGCGGGGATTTTGGCGGGGCTTGACGTAAGCGAAATCATCGTCTCGCACGATAAAAGCTTCATCGATAAAATCGCAGATAAAATCTATTATTTAAAATCTGACGGGCTGTATGAAAGCCCATGATAAAATCATAGATAAATTTATCGTTTAAAATAATGGGCTTGTATAAGTCCATAATGGCGACCCTTGCGGGATTTGAACCACGCGTTTTCGCACTGAGAATGCAACGTCCTGAGCCACTAGACGAAAAGGTCAAGAGATCGCATTATAGCGACAAAAACAAAATTTTAGATAAAATACCGGCGGCGGTGCAAGCACAGATCGCTTGGAATTTTAAAAGCCGGCGCGGCATAGATAAAATTTGCAACGTAAATTTTATAATCTACTTAAATTTAAACACAAGACGGAGCCTAGCCGATCTTTTCCATCGCCCTGTTTTTAAACGCTACGGGATTGGCGATAAATTGGAAGCTAACCGCCGTGCCGCCGGTACCTCGCACCACTATGGTGCCGAATTTTAAAATTCTCCCCAAAATACTCTGCATTACGGATATGCTTTCGATTTTTTCATATTTTAGCTCGACCGTTTCGCGACTAATAAGACCCTTTTTGCCGATTATACGCTGATTTGTGATAGCAAGCTCGTTTGTCTTTAAAACAATAAACCCGTGAATTAGCGCCGCTATAAAACCGCCAAAGCATATGAACGAAAGTCTATCGTCTTTATTTATGATTCCAACTATCGCGGGAATCAATATGACGATAGCGGAGATAAAAACCGCCCAGTGAATTTTGGCTTTGGCAATCACATTTTCGCCATTTAGAAGGTTAGACTCTACGTAACCCATAAATATCCTTTAAAAGAATTTTAGGCTTGAATTATATCCCCGCCCCATTAATCTTGACTTAAATTTTATGCGACGACGGCTCATGTAATGGCGGATTGGACGATCGGAATTTGGGCGCAAATTTACATTAAATTTTTACTTTGTCGGCTGCGAAATTTTGTGCAAAATTTATGGCTAAATTCTGCGCGCTAGGCTTTTAGAATTGTAAATTTAGCGGCGCAAAATTGTCCTGCTCGCGCTGGGCGATAGGCGCATGCCGCGTAAATTTTATCAAAGCCCTCGAAGTTTGGTTAAGCGCGCGTGGAGTTTAAAATTTTACAAATACGCTAAATTTTATAGCCGCGCGATACGTTTGAAATTTTAGCGTGCGATATGCAAACTCGCTGCGCTTGAAGCACATCCTTGTGGAATATAAAATTTGTTAGCGCAAAGTGCAAAAATCGGCTGGCGTGCGAAAAATTTTAAGCTCGCTAGCCTAATTTGAAATTTTATAGCCGTCCGCTCTAAAATCCGAGTGCTTTTTGAATCGCGAGCGTCTGCGCTACGACGTGCTCAAGCTGCTGTAAATTTAGCATATTCGGCCCATCCGAAAGTGCGTGAGCAGGATCAGGGTGCGTCTCGTAAAAAAAGCCGTCCACGCCCACGGCCGCCGCCGCTCGCGCGAGATACGGCACGAAGCGCGAGTCGCCGCCGCTCGTAGCGCCGATACTAGGCATCTGCACGCTGTGCGTCGCGTCGAAAATGACCGGCGCAAACTCGCGCATAATCGGCAGTGAGCGCATATCGACGATCAAATTTCCGTAGCCGAAGGTACTGCCGCGCTCGGTGAGCCAAACGCCGCGGCGGCGCGCCAGATCGTGCATCCCTTCGCCGCTTGGCTGCGGGGCGTTTGGAGCAGAATTTGCAGTACTCGAAGCATTGCAAGCATGGGCGGAATTTTGTGCGTCCGGTCGTGCGCCGCAAGAATTTTGCACGCCTAGCACCGAAGATCCGCTATCTGTATTACTTTGAGCGCCGCTTTGCGCGCCGCAAATTTCGGCATCGTCGTAGCAGGCGCTGTTTTGAGCGGCCTTTGTATCGCTAGATGCCGCACCGCTTTGCGGAGTATAAGCCCGTGCGCTGCGGGTTTGCAGCACCTTTTCGACGCTGTGTTTCATCGCCTGTGGCGATAAAAACTGACCCTTTTTGATATTTACTACCGCTTGCGTGCTGGCTGCGGCGACGAGTAGGTCGGTTTGGCGGCACAAAAACGCAGGTATTTGCAGCACGTCGGCGACGCGCGCGACGGGCTCTGCCTGGTAGCTTTCGTGGATGTCGGTTAAAATTTTATAGCCGAACTTTTCCTTTACTTCGGCTAAAATTTCGCAGCCGCGCTGCAGCCCTGGGCCGCGGAAGCTTG
>NZ_CALHHX010000212.1 GCF_938030685.1 uncultured Campylobacter sp.
AATTTTAGCTACGATCCGAATGCCGGCATCAGCCGTAAAGAATTTCGCAAAATCGACATCTATTCGCCCGACGAGTTTCGCGCCGAAGATCAAATCAGCGGAACGTATAACGGCGTCAAATTTAGCCTCAGCGAAGCGACCCGCATCCCAAAACGGCGCGACGCTGGAGCTAAGCGATTCGGCGGCGCTAAATTTGCTATCCGCGATAATTTTTGCTTGGGAGGCGATGAAGGATATGCAAGTATTCAGCGGCTCGGTTTTGGTCTGCGAGTTTTACAAGAAATTTAGCGGACAAACGATAGTCGCGAGTCGCACGTTAAACACTAGATTTTTAGGGGAAAAAGAGCAGATGGACGACGTGTTTTTTAGTAAAGAATTTCGGGTCTTTGCGGACGATAAGGTTGAGGCGAGGTATCTTTTGACGCCTGCGTTTATGAAGCGTCTACGAGAGTTAAAGGAAAAATTCGCGGGGAAAATGGGCGTGAGCGCGGCGTTTATGGACGATAAGCTTTATCTATTTTTAAACGGAGCGAAAAATAAGTTTGAAACCACGCTCTTCTCGCCGCCGCCGAGCTTAAAGGACGCTGCGGGGATCAAAAATGAAATTTTAGAGCTTTTATCGATAATAGACGAGCTAAATTTAAACCCGGATTTAAGCGGAGCGGCGATTTTGGCTGATTAATGCGCGACGCAGCTAATTGGCACTAAATTTAAGCCTACTAAAGCCCAAATTACTCCGTTTCGTCCCTCTTCAAGCTATCTAAATAGTCATGATACACGATACTTGAGATTGCATAAAGAAAAGCCATATAAAGTAATAAGGGAATACACAATAAAAAAGCCGAAAATAAAAGCCAGCCATATAAAGTGTCGGTAAGCTCGCCGAGTGCGGGAATATAATAAAATAAGCTTTTCATAGAGCCTTCGTTCCAGTCTTTGCCGTTAGCTAAAAGTAAGATGTTTAAACCCAAAAGGATAAAAAATAAGTCTTGTTGCTTAAAAATTTTAATAAGCGGAGTGCACCTATATATGACCGCAATAAATACACAAGCCGCAATAAAGAAAAAATAGATATTGTAATATCCGCTTATTAAAAATAGTCCAAAAATTATAAAAATTACCACAACCATATATTGCCATAAAAGCGTCCCTGTTTGTGCTTTTTTTACTCATTTTATTTCCTTAAATTTCGTTCATGTCGGCTATATCTTACGATATGTCTCATTACAAGCCGATTTAAAACGTAAGTCTAAGCGCCTTGCCGTATGAATGTTGTAAGTGCAATCATATTTATCTGTCGCGGGATTTCGGGACAGATAGGCCGTCTTCGGCTTCTTGCAGTCGGATACTATTTTACGCGCCGACTTATATGGCAATGAAATTTTATCACGACGGAATTTCACCGCGATATAAATTTAAAAATTCCGCTGCGATAAAATTCCACCTCCTTGGAATTTTACACATCGCGAAATTTACCGCGAATTCCGCGTCTTTAAATTTTGCGGCGTCAATCCTTGATAAAATTCTGTAAAATTTCACCGCAAGTAAAATTTAGCCCGCCAATGCCTTTAGCTGCTCGGCGCTTAGCCCGTCAACCAAAATATAGCTCGCATCGATGAAGCGGTAGTTTTGTTTCGGCAGGCGCGCGATAAACTCGCCGTATTCCAGCTCGGCGATGGCGCGGTAGTTACTGGCGTCGTTTTCGTCGCCCTCTATGCCTATGAGCGCGATCTGCCAGCGCGCTACGTCGCTATTTTTCAGCGTCTCTGCGTTTTGCCACTCCACAAACGGTTTGTAGGGCAGGATAGTGGGCAGGTCCTGCGTGAGCGCGTATGAGCCCATTATCGTGCCGTCATCTCCATTTCGGTAAAACCTCTGATGCGCGTCGTAAGCGTCGAGGTACTGCACCTCGGTTAGCCGCCTGCTAAACTCGGCGGCGGGGTTGTATGAGGCTAAAATTTCATCCATCATCGCGCGGTTTATCGCAAAAGGCCTCTGCACCCCGTAGCAAAAATTTACTTCCGTATCGCTGCTTAAATGCTGATCTATCGAATGTAGCCCCGCCGATATATCGCGCTCGTAGTCGAATTGCTCTATTCTGTCGTGAGCGTAAATTTCGCCGTTTTCATCCGTGATCTCGCCTCCTAGCTGCTTAGATAGCGCCTGCAGATACGATATCGCCAAAACCCAATCAAAGATCGTCGCGGGCGTATTTACGCGCACCGCGTAGCTTTGCTGATCCTTGTCGTAGCTAACCTCCATCCCGCGCCCGCTCTTGTCCCGCACGCCTAAAATCAAACATTCATACTCGCTCAAAGGCGATTTCAAAAACGCCCTCTCGTCAAAGTCCTCGGCGCTCTCGTCTATGCCAAATACCGATAGATCGGGCAGCAGATCCAATGCCTTGCTAACGCTCATGGCGTCCGAATACCCCATAAATAGCGGTTGTTTTTTGTTTTTGACGCGGAATTCTACGCTCATCGTTTTCTCCTTATTGAAACGGCAAAATTATAGCGAAATTTTACCCGCCGCGGCGAGCTAAATTTGCGCTCGCAAGCCCGCATTGCTGGTTGCACGAGCGCGCGCCGCAGCCGTCACAAAACTACACTCCCAATCGCGAAAGCTTACGCGCCGATCGCGTCCTTTAGGCTCCGTGCGCACAAACCCACATCCTTTAGCTCGCGCAAAATTTCACCCATCAGCTCCTCTTTAAAAACGTCCAGTATCATCGCGCCCGCGTCCAGCTCAGCATAGCGCAGAGCGGGCTCGCTGAAGTTTTTAAGCTCTTTAAACCGCCGCTCGCCCCGCCTGGCAAATCCGAGCCGAACCTCGTTCGGGCTAAGGCTCAGCATGCCGCTATCGCGAGCGAAATTATACACGCTAAAGCCGTAAAGCTGCGGATCAGCGGCTCTTGCGCGCACGCCTAAAATTTTCTCCAGCCGCGCCTTCGTGCCGTCTAGATCGAGCCTCGTTTGCAGCGCGATCTTGCCGCCCGTGTCGAGCCGCAAAAGCGCCAAAAACGAAGCGAAATCCTGCGCGATGATACTTTGCTCATCGCATTCGACGTCGATGTAGGCGACCGCAGGCTATTCGCTCGCGCGGTAGTCTAGGCACAGGTACCAGTGGCCGTCGCCGCTGAAGGGCACCAGCCCGTCAAGCTCCAAGCTCACGCATTCGCGCTCCTCGCCCCAGCTAAAGCGCGTAAGCGACGGATGCGCCTCGCCGATGCCGCTGATGGCGTCCAGCGGGTAGCCCTCTAGCTCGTAGCGCAGGTAGCCGCCATTTTGCACGCTCAGCATTATGGCGAGCTCGCGCGGCAGGGCGCGCCCTAGCTCCTCTTCTGCGGCCCTCAGCGCCTTGGGCGTGAGCGGTTCTTGCAGATATGGCAGGTAGATCGGCCTACGCCAGATGTTTGCAAGCTCGTTTGCGTTCATTTTCGCTCCTTTAAATTTGCAGGTTAAAATTCAAGCGCGCCTTAAATTTCAAGCTCGAAGCCAAAATTTCAGGCTATAAATTTTAAAATTTTGGGGCGCCGAATTTTTCACGGTCCGCTCGCTGTATTCGGCGCGTCTGCAACTATACGGCTCGTTTTTCGGCGGCTTAAATTTAACCTAGATCGGGACGCGCCGCCGTTTAAATTTAAGCCGCGCCGCGCGAGTTCAAAGCCGTGCGCCGATAAAATTCATCGTAAATTTATGCGGCCCGAGCATCTATTTAAAGCGGCGGAATTTTGCGGGCGAGCTAAATTTATCTTCGCGCGCCTAATCGAAATCATAATACAGGCTCCACGCGCCGCTTTGCGGGTTTTTAGCAAACATCAAGCTGCCGCCGTCTATGACGTTAAAGCCCGCCTTTTCGTCTGAAGAGACCTGAAAAACGAACTGATAGCCCTCGCCGAAGCTCACTCCCGACTGGTAAAAGGAGGGGTAGCCGCCGAATTTCGTGCAGTCGTGATACTCCAGCCCAGCCGTGACGTCGGAATAATAGAGCCCGATCGACCTTTTAAGCTCTAAAATTTCATGCACGACGTCAGGCTCTAGCCCGCCGCCGTCCCAGCTCGCGACGTCGTTCGCGGCAAATTTTGGCTGCAAAGGAAAGGGCCTTATCTGCGAGTGCGGATTTGTAAGCTCCTTTATGACGAGCTCGGCCTCGTTTTTATACTCGCGGACCTTCCACAGGCCGTCCATATTCTCATCAAATTTGCCGATGAGATCGTGCGAGATGAAGACCGTAAGCAGCTTGACGCCGTCCAAGACCTGCGGCACGTAGGGTAGCGCGGGCAGGTAAAACTGTGCCAGAGGAAGCATCGACGCGCCGTTTTGATCCACAGGCAGCTCCTCATTCGCCGCGCAGGCGAGCACGCGGCCGATCCAGCACTCATCGATCGCGCCTCGCGGCCTCGCTCCGCCAGTCTGAAAATAGGTGATTTCGCGCGCGATCTTGCGCTGCAGCTCCTTAATCTTTTCTTGCAGATCCGTTTGCATTTGCGTCCTTTTCGGTTGGAATTTTAGCGCTTTTGTGAAATTATAGCGAAATTTTACCCGCCGCCGCGAGCTAAATTTACGGCATAAAGAGTTGCGAAAAGTAAGCTTAAAGCTTTTTGGGAGTAAAATTTAAACAGACCCACGTAGGCGGTAAATTTAATCAAAGGAGCGAAAATGACGAAAGATCAGTGCTGCGTCCTAAAGCATTTGACGGCGGGCGAGACGGGCGGTTTTGACAAAATAGGCGAGATAGACGATAACGAGTTTTTGAACGTGCTTATCGCAAAAGGGCTTGTTTGGATGCTTGACTGGGCAGGCGAGGACGAGACGGGCGATGTGGGCAAATTTATCAGCTCTAGGCTTGATGCGCTGCAAAGCGGCGTGGCTCTAGAGTGCGATAAAATTTACGTAAAGCTCGAAAAAGAAGCGAAAAAAGAGGGTTTTAAGCGCGGCGATGCGAGCCTATTTTTGATGAACGAGTTTCAAAAGGCGCTGAAGAA
>NZ_CALHHX010000213.1 GCF_938030685.1 uncultured Campylobacter sp.
GGCGCGGCGCGGGGCTTAGCGAGCTGCTAGGCATGCAGGAGCTTGAGCCCCGCGATGACTACGCGATCGCTCGTCCGCTTTTGGGCGTGCGAAAGTGCGAGCTGGAGCGGTTTTTGCGCGAGCGAAACCTAAAATACTTCACCGACGAGACAAATTTAACGGAGCAGTTTAAGCGCGGATTTATTCGCGCGAAATTTAGCGAGCCGTTTTTAAACGAGTATTTTAGCGGCGTAAAAAAGAGCTTTGAGTTTTTAGCGGTCGATGCGTTAAGCTTAACTCCCGAAATTTCTAATCCCGCAGCAAAAATTTATCTCGTAAAACGCGGTCTTGGCGAGCTTCGCGGCGTGGGTCTTGCCTGCAAGCGGCTAGGACTAGTGCTAAGCTCGGCGCAGCGAAACGAATGCGCGCGCTGCCTAGAAAAAGGCTTGGACTGCGTGTTAGGCGGCAAGGTGGCCGTCGGAGCTGGCAAAAATTTTATTTTTGTGACGCCATATATCAAAGCGGCGATGGACAAGAAATTTAAAGAAGCGTGCCGCACCCTAAAAATCCCGCCGATAAACCGTGGATTTTTATTTGCCGAGGGCGCGGATCTTGCGCTATTTGAGGAGCTTTTATGAGCGTTTATTTTACCTCCGATCTGCACTTCGGCCACGAGCTGGTACTGAAAAAATACCCGAATTTTAGAAAAGGCGCGAACGTGACCGAGATGGATGAAAATCTCATTGCCGCTTGGAATGCGCTTGTTACACCCGAGGATCTTGTCTATAATCTTGGCGACGTCTCCTTTCACAAGGATTTTGCGCACACTTGCGAGTTACTTCGCAGACTAAACGGGCGGCATTTTTTGGTGCTCGGTAACCACGATGGACGGATCGCCGCGATGAAAAACGAACTGCTAAGCGGACGCAAGGCGGACGGCAATTTTATGTTTGAGCAGATCGTGGGCTACGCCTTTGTGCGCCTATCGCATAAGAGAGCGGCTCTGTCTCACTACCCTATGATCGAGTGGGCAAACTGCCATTATGGCGCACTGATGCTCTATGGTCACCTGCACGCAGATATCGCCGAGGTTTCGGGCAGGGCGCTAAACGTAGGTTTTGATCTGCACGGCAAAATTTTAAGCGAGGACGAGGTGTGGTCGTATCTGAAAGATATCCCGCCCAAGGCCCATCACGCAAGCGAGCTAGAGGGCATTAGCGAGAACGACGATGTGGAGCAAAGGCGGGCTTTGATAGAAAATTTTTTACGCAAAATTAATCGGGATTCGTGAAAAAGACAAAATTTACGGCGCAAGACGGGCTCTTTGCGGCAAAAAAGCTTAAATTTAAAAGCAAGTCGTTTAAATACGGATGATTTTATCTAGTCAAAATTTCATTATGTAACGCGAGATAAATTTAACAAAACGCAACCGCGAACGAGTAACCAAATCGTATCAAGCAAACGCAATACTGCAAAGATAAAATTTTCAAATTCTGCCTAGGTGCCAGAGCGAAAAATTTGATCTAGCGGGCTTCCAGCATCGCGATTTTGTTGATGTAATCGGCGAAATTTAGATTTATCAGATTTGTTTTGATGAAGATGCGCGTAAAAATCACATAACCGATCTCGTTGCTAAGTGTGCCGTCTGAGTAGATGAAAACGTTGGTGAGAAACTCGCTATTTTCGGATTTATAGAAGGTCTCGATCTGAAAATTTAAAAGCTCATAAAATAGCTCATCAGTATCGCTCATCGCCGCCTGCATCTCCTCATCGATGCGCATTATGTCGGCGTAGAGCACGCGCTCTTGGTTGGCGACGACAAAACACGCGCGGTTATTAAATTTCAGTGCAAACATCGCCATGTTTTCAAAATCGCTTTGATTTTTTAGCAAGAAGTATAAAATTTTAAATAAACTAGCGTGCGAGCTAAATTCTATTCCAAAAGTCTCATCCGCCGCCTGTGCACTTGCGCGAGGAAATTCCACTATGAAACTATCATCGACTTTTTGATAAATACTATTTTCTTTAATCATATAATCTTCGTTAAAATGCACCCTTTGATTTTCGTCGTCTATCAACACACAAGAGATTAAATTTTTATCACTCAGATCCGCAAAGCCTGCCAGCGAGGTAGCCAGATCGTTTTCTTGCGCGATGGGAAAGCGATCGGATTTCTCATCCAAAATTCTTTTACCAAAGCCCAATTTTCTATAAAAAAACTCGCATGCGTCAGCACTTTTAGCGACGCCGAGGAATGATTTTGCTTTAAATAGTGCCATTTTTTCTCCTAAAATTGCAATTATATCGAAACACTATTATTTCAAACTAAAATTTAACGTCCTTCTCGGCGCTTGCAAAAAGCAGTTGCCTAATCGCCTCTTTGCCCTCTTCAAGGTCAAGTCCTTCTAAATTTAGCGGCGCGCTGAGGCTGTAATTTATGCGCGAAAAGGGCTTTGGCAATACCATCTCGTCCCAGCTATGAAATTTCCAAAAACTGCTCGCTTCGTAATTTAGCGCGTAAATACCTAGGCTTAGCCGCTGCGCAAGGATCACGGCACCGTCGGCGACGCTGTGAAGCGGGCCGCGCGGGCCGTCGGGAGTGATGATGACGTCGGTGCCGTTTTTTATCTCTTTGATCGCGCCCATAAGTGCGCGCGCGCCGCCCTTGAAGCTACTACCGCGGATCGCGCCGATGCCGAAATGCGAGATCACGCGCGTGATGATCTCGCCGTCTTTGTGATCGCTGATGATAACCTTGGCGCGCCTTTTGCTGCCGAAATCCCGCAGCCACCAGCGCCTATAAGCAAAGCTCATCATCGCTAGCCTTCCGTGCCAAAACACGACGATGCAGGGCTTTTCGGGCAGCTTAGCGGGGGTAAATTTAACCCTGCACGTTAAAAAAATACACCAAATCAGGATAAAAATGAGATATTCGGCGATGCGGAAAAACAGCCGCTTTTTAAGCGATAACTTTTCCATAAAGCGCCATTCTGGCGGTCTTTTCGACACGTACTCTGCGCGTTTTGCCTAGTAGCTCCTCGCCGCCTTGCGCGCAGATTAGAAAATTTGAAAAGCTTCTACCGCACGCGGTACCGCCCTCTCGCAGCTCCTCGAAATACACGTCGAAAATTTTATCTTTTTGCGCTCCTGCGATCTCGTCTAAAATTTTAGCGTGAGCGCTTTGTAGCCTGCTTAGCCTTTCGCTTGAAATTTCATCATCCAGCGGCTTTAAATTTGCTGCCGGCGTGAGCGGTCTCGGGCTAAATTTAAAGGAAAAAACCTGCTCGAATCTCACCGCTTCTAACACCTCCATCGTCTCGGCAAAATCCTCCTCGCTCTCGCTTGGATAGCCCACGATGATGTCGGTGCTAATCGCTACGCCCGAGCAGCTTTGGCGCAGTTTAAGCGCGCGGTCCAGATACCACTGCTTGGTATATCCG
>NZ_CALHHX010000214.1 GCF_938030685.1 uncultured Campylobacter sp.
TCCGCCACCAGTTATACCGCAGCGAAACGCCCGCTACGGCGGCAAAGATCAGAAATATTAAGATATAGCTCATATTTACCTTCTCATCTCATCAATTCTACTATCATTTGATAACTTTATATATTGATAATAGCTAGAAACAATCGCGAATATAGTTATAGAAAATATCATAAAGAATGACCAACGACTTTTAGAAATTACGAAAGTAGAATTTAGGAAAGAAAATGCATAAAATACGCTAAATGCACTAATTAATATAAAAGTTCCTTTTCTATAAACGCTATAAAAGATACTAAAAAATAGTGTAATGGCAAACCCAAATCCAATAATTCCTTGCTCTGCAAGTATATCCATCCAAGGGCTATGTGCATGTTCCACTGTTTTATTTTGCTCTTTATCTATTTCGTAGCTTTCGAATTCTGGTTTATAGTAATCAAATTGTCTATATTTAAAATTTTTAAATCCTACGCCCAATATAGGGTTGTCTTTAAATTCTTCTATAGCAGTTTTCCAAATAGCCACTCTAAGATGCTTTTGATTCTCGAATGGATGCGCCAAAGAAACCAACCTATCCTGCAATTTATCGCTATTAAAAGCTATAGAAATTACGCATACACATAAAACGACCAACATAATAAAAGCTGTTTTTCTATAAGGGCTAGTCCAGACTATTATAGGGATAAAGACTGCAAGCAATAACAAGGGCCCCCTAGAGCCACTTAGCGGAACAGCTATTAAAATTCCAAAAAGAGCCGAACTATATAAAATATAATGAGATAGATGACGATTTTTTAAGCTAAGCATAGCTCCAAACATTCCAACATAAAGTGGCAATATAAAAGGGAAAATTCTACTATTGCTAGAAAAAAATATATCAGTCGCTCTACCATTTAAAATCGGAACGCCAAAAATATTATAACCTATGAGAAATTGCAGCAATGCATTAAATGCAATAAATAAAACTATACAAGCTTGAAATTTAAAGAATTTTTCTAATTTATCTTTAGAATTAAGATATATTTTGATCGCTAAATACAAAAGTATCCATAAGAATAAAACTCCTACAGCGCTAATAATGCCATCTTTATGCGTTGCCCAGATTACGCTAGATAGCATATATACACACCAGATAGACATAAATATAAAAAGTCTATCTTTAAATACCCAGAATAAATGATTCTTAAAGGTATGGAATAAAAATATAACTACGATTAAAGCTGCAACAATATTATAGGATTTGCCGACAAAAAGGCTCACAGATAATATATATAATAAATATTTCATTATCTCTTCATAGTTAAATTTTAATAGCATTTATCTCTCCTTTATATCTTATATCTAAATAATTATAAAACAATATAAATAGCGATTTTGTGATCTTGTCTTGCTATGTTTATACTGAATTTATACTCACAAATATTTAATTTGCTTATTAGCTAATCAAACTTAAAACATATAAAATTTAAGTCCAAAATTACGATCTTTAGGCTTCGCATAACAGCTCCTCGTAGTAATTTTTAAGCAAGCTGATATAATTTTGCAGCGTCAAAGTTTGCTTAAGACCGGCGTGTTTTTGCGCAAAAGCCCGAGCGTATTTGCCGTAAGCGCGGTAAATTTCATCGATCTTGGCGCCCAGATCCGCCGCCTCGCATAAAAACTCCTCGCTTAAAATTTCCGAAATTCCGCCCACGCGGGTAGATATCAGCACGGGCGAATAAAAAATACCTTCGATCAAAATCACCGGAAAGCCCTCCTTGCGCGAGCTGATCACGTGCAGGTGCGACGCGGCAAGAGTTGCCGCAACGTCATCGCAAAAGCCGCATAGCCGCACGCGGTCCTGCAAATTTAGCGAATCGATTAAATTTTGCAAATTTTGCCTCTCGCCGCCCTGACCGTAAATTTTAAGCTCGAAATCAAATTTCAGCTCGCTTGCGGCGCGGATCAAAAGATCAAAACCCTTGATCTTATCGAGCCTGCCGACCGCGACGATGCTAAATTTAAAATTTTCCGCCGCTGCGTTTGCGCCCTGTTGCGATACGAATACGCTGCTGGTCTTATTTTGCGATGCGTCCGCATCCAAAGGCGTATCTTGCGACGCAAACACAATGCCAGTCATATTTTGCGACGCGAACGTGCCGCCGGCCGAGTCGCCGCACGTTGCTTCCTTGGGCGCCATGTTTGCAGCGCCCTCCGCGTCCTTGCAGCGCGCGAGAATTTCATGATTTACAAATTCCTGCCGCGGCTCTATGCCGAAATATATCACCTTCGCGGCGTGATTTATCGTGGTTGCGACCTTGCGCGAGGCTGCGATGACGTTTCGCACGCGATCGAAAACGGGCGCTTTGCGGTCGTTGTGCTTGGTCGCAACGAGCTTAAGATTTAAAAATTTTTCGACCACGAAGCCAATCTGCGCGGCTTTGGCGCCGTGAGAATGTAAAATTTCAAATCCGCCCGAGCGTAAAAACCGATAAATTTCAGCGAACAAAAACGGATTGTAGCGCTTGTCGCGGCTTTTGTATTCATAAATTTGCACGCGAGCATCCAGACGCTGCAAAAACTCGCATCTATCGGGCACGATTAGCGCCGCCTGCTCGCTTTTGCAAAGCTCATTTAGCGAGTCGATCACGATCTTTTCAACGCCGCCGTAAAATCTGGAGCAGCAAAGATAGGCGATTTTCATCTATTTCTGCCCTTTTTCATCTTCAAAATGAAGCTAAAAAGCCCCTGTCTGCCGCTAACCATGATGCGCGGAATTTCAAAATTTGAGTAGTGTGGGCGCAACACGTCGTTTTGCGTCGTAACGGCGCAGCTAAAGCCCGCCTCGCGCGCGCAGCGCACGCTAATCTCGTCGTAAAAGCCGAACGGATAGGCAAAGGCGCTGCAAGCAATGCCAAATTTAGCCTCTATTTCGCGCTTTGATTCGCTCATCTGACGCAGCTGCTCTGCCGCGTCCAAGCTAGGCAAGTTTGCGTGATCGAGCGTATGCGAACCGATCTCGATAAGCCCGCTTTGCAAAAGCTCGTGGACCTCCTCGTCGCTTAGCATCTGCTCGCGATTTAGCTCGTCGCTTGATTTTTTCAGATCCTTATCGGTCGCCCAATTCCCGCCAAAGCGCCGGTTCACGATGAAAATCGTCGCCTTAAAGCCGTATTTTTGAAGTATCGGCAGAGCGCCCGTGAGATTATCGCGATACCCATCGTCGAAGGTAATGCAAACCGCCTTTGCAGGCTTTTTATCCAAGCTCGCAAGCTCGCTTAGAGTGTAGCTCGTAAAGCCGTTTCGCTTCAGCCACGCAAGCTGTTTTTCAAACGCGGCAGGGGTCACGCGCAAGCGGTTAAATTTAGAGGCATGCTTTGGCAGATGCTCGCGGATCATATGATACATCAGCACACGCGGATACTCGTAGGGTTGGTCCTTTTCCCACCACGCAAAGCGCAGGCAAAACCATGCAAAAAGCGCCGCCGCCGCAAAAGCCAAAACCGCCGCGTAGATCATCGCTCGATCCTTACGCGATATGCCAAAAAGCTCAAAATCGTAGCCAGACTTAGCGCTGCAAAGGAGATCTGATAGATCGCGTTTTTAAAAAACAGTGACGCGCACCAAAGAAGCAGCAGCGTTAAAAATGTGATCCTCCAGCCGCTAGGCGCGTTTTCGTAAAAAAATTTTTTCATATTAAACTCTCATAAACCTTTATCGTTTTTTCTACCATCTGCTCTAGGCTGAAGTTTTGCGAAACGTAGCCGTAGCCGTCAAATTTCAGCTCGCGCGCGGGGACAAACAGCTCCGCCAGCGCCTGCGCGTCGCCCACGTCAAAAAAATAACCGTTTTCGCCCTCTCTTACGATATCCAGCGCGCCGCCGTGGCGGGTCGCGATCACGGGGCAGTTGAGCGCTATAGCCTCAGCCATCGAGCGCCCGAAACTCTCAGGCTTGCTTGAAGCGCTCACCGTGACCGACGAGAGCGAGTAAATCTCGGCCACCTTGCTCTGCGAGCCTGCAAAAATTACGCGCTCGCCAAGTCCTAGCCCCTCTACGAGCGATTTTAGCTCGGAAAAATACTCGTCGCGACCCGCTCCTACGCCGCCTACAATCAAAATTTTAAGCTTTTGTTCGCTTGCTAAAGCCGCGGCGCGGATCAGGGTTTTGTAATCCTTAATCTGCGTGATGCGCCCAACGCCCGAGACGATAAAATCATCCTGCGCAAGGTTGAAATTCTGCCGAAATTCCTTGATGAAGCGCTCGTCTAAATTTTTTGGATTAAATTTTTCTAGATCGATGCCGCGCGGAATGATCGTGATCTTGGCCGCATCCGCGCCGTAGCTTCGCACCACGTGATCGCGCGCATAGCCGCTAGGACAGATGATCGCGTCCGCATCGGTCATAATCTTGCTGTAGAAATTTACGGAATTTATCCCATGCACGGTGCTTACGATCTTTGCTTTGGGGCGAGCAAATTTAACCAGCCACGCCGGCACGCGGGAGCGGACATGCACGATGTCTGGAGAAATTTCGTTTAAAATTTTACGCAGCTTTAAAACGCGCGCCGGAGCGCTTAGGATATTTTTGGAGCAAACGTCGAGCTGTACGTGCACGCCGCCGTCTTTTTCTATTTCGGGTGCCAATTTGCCGCCGTTACTGATAACGAAATTTTCGATGCCGCGCCGCGCAAACTCTCTATTTAGCTCGACTACGCCGCGCTCGACGCCGCCTTCGTTCAGCTCGGGCAGGATTTGCACGACCCTCATATTTTTATCTCCCTCACAAACGCCTTAAGATCGTACTTCGCGGTCTTTTTTAACGTTTCGTCATAGCGCCTAGCGTGACCCGTAGAAACGAGAGCGCTTATAAAATCGTCAAATTTATTATGAGCATCTTTGCGTTTTAGGCTCAAAATAGCCACGCTCGCGCTCCCGTTAGATACGGCATCGCTTATCATCGAGACGCTGTCCTCGCTGATAAAAACCCACTCGCACTGTGCCAAAAAATCGCCGATCGGATTTACGGGCTCGCGGCTGTAAATCACGCTGTAATTCCAGCTAAGCTTAGCTAGCGCGCTCTCGGTAGCCTGCGGCGTGCGCGGAGAGGTCGTTAGCGCAAACTCGCAGTCCGCAAACTGCGCCCTCACGCCCTCGATCTGCTTTAAAATTTCATCCCCCATCTCAAAGCAGGAATTCGACCCGCCGATGATAAATCCGATGGATTTACGCTGCGGCCGGTACAGCCCCTGCGGGCGCGAAAAACTAAGCGAGACGGGCGAAATTTTAAGGTTCGCACTCGGCATCGGGCGATCATGCGCGCCTGCGATGATGATGCTAAAATCCTTGCGGTAGCCTTTCGGATACATTAGTGCTATACTCGGCTTTGCGTATCTGCGCGCGTAAAATTTCAGCGCGTAATAGCTCGTAGAGCCCGCGCCTACGAACAGATCGAAATCTGCGAAATTTAAATTGCGATCTGATGCAGCATCTAAATTTGCGCTATATGATACGGCATCTGAATTGGTGCCATTCGGCGCAGCATTTAAATTTATGCTATCTGATGCAGCGGGGCTGTTTAAAGAGGTATTATTTAAATTTGATCCGTTTTTACGGTCCGCCGCCGTGCCACTCCCGCCAAGATCGCACTTAAAAATTTTAAAATAAAGCCCAAAAAAATCAAGCGCGTAGGAGCAGAGTTTAAGAAGCTTGTTTGCGTAAGCGATCTTGCAAATGCAAAAATCAAGCCCTTTTAGCTCGCAAAATGCGATACTTTGGTTCTCGTGCCCCTTGCGGCCGTCGCTTAAGATGAGCGCTTTTCGATGCGGATTTTTTGGGGCGGACTGATTTGCAGCGGAGTTTTCGCTGTTTAAATTTAATGACCCGCCGCCTGCGTGCCACGCGTAATCTGAGGCACCCGATCTTAAATTTTTATATCTAAAATTTTCGCGGCGTAAAATGTAAGAGGGGCTGCCGCAAATCGATATGAAATTTTTAAATTTCGAATTTTTATAATCTCGCGCAGCGGCGATCGCCATAGAGCTTTCGCGATTTAAAATTTTACCCGCTCGCGCGGCTCTACTTAAATTTTCGACGCTTTGCTCTTTTGCAAAGAGACGCGAGCCCTGCGGTGCGGATAAATTTCTTATGACACCCCGTCTGCTCTCGCCTCTTGAAATTTGCCGCGCCATCAGTCCATCTTCCATCGTTTATGTATCCAAAACCACTGCTGCGGCGCGGTTCGCACGACCTCTTCGAAAATGTCGTTGCACTTTTGCGTGATAAACAGCTCGGCTTTGTCCTTATTTAACCCTTCAGGTAGTGGCGGAAAATCCTTGATCACGATCTCGTAGCGATTATCCGCGTCGCGCCGCGCAAAGATCGGGATCAGCACGGGATGAAATTTTAAATAAAGCGACGCGATGGTCTTTGTGGTGTAGCACTGCCGTCCAAAAAAAGTCGTAATCAGGCTATTTTTAGGGCCCGGCTTTTGATCGGGCAAGATGCCTACGTTGCGCCCCTGCTTTAGCGCCTGCACGAGCCTGCGCATCGCATCGTCCTTGTAAATGAGGTCGTTGCCGTAGCGCTCGCGAAACGGCGCCACTAGCCGCTCTTCGATCAGCTCGTTATCACTGCGACGCCCGACTACCGAGACGGGAAAGCCGTTAGCGCCGAAAAAATTGGCTAGAATTTCCCAGTTTCCAAAATGCGCGGTAAAAAATAAAATCCCGTGCGGATTATCACCTTTTAGCTTTCGGACGCGCTCTAGCGCCTGCTCGCCGTTTGAAATCAGATCATCAAATTTTAGTCTGCCGTTGTAAAATAAAAGCGTGTCGGTAAGCGTCCTAGCGATACTGCGAAAATTCTCGATCGCAAGAGAGTGAAGCTCACTTTCGCTTTTTTGCGGATAAGCGGCGCGAAAGTTATCCTGCGCGACTTTAACGCGCCTACTAAGCTTCCACGATGCAAAAAGTGCGAGCTTGTCGAAAAATGCGAATATGAAGCTTTTCGGCGCGAATTTTGCAAATTTTATCAGACACAGCGCCAAAAAATATTGGATTTTTTCCTTCATAAAGACCTCGTTTTAAATGCGAGATTATATTGAATTTTGGCTAATTAGTAGCTAAAACGCTATTTGCCGAGGCAAAAATTGCTAAACATTTCGTCTAGAATTTCGTCTCGCTCAAATGGACGCGAAATACGTGCAATCGCCTCAATCGCGCGATTTATCTCAAATGCAAAAAGCTCAAGCTCGCCGCAAGCCAGGCGCTCGCTCGCGTTTTTAAGAGCTGCGAGCGCGCTCTCGCAAGATAGAATTTGCCGCTCATTGCTTAGCATAAGGCCATCGAAATTTTGAGAATTTAAGTAGCTCTCAAGCGCAGTTAAAATTTGATCCACGCCCTCATTTGCAGAAATTTCAAGCGGCGCAAAAATGGAATTTGCTTGGGTATTTTGCTTAGCGGAATTTATTGCAGAGCTACTAGGCGCGATAGAATTTGCAGAATTTTGTTTGGAATCATCCTGAGTAAAATTCTCCGCAGCACAGCTTGCAGTAGTGCGCTCGGTATTTGGCGACGCTAGTCCCGCTTTTGCGGCAAAATTCTGTTCCTTTGGATTTATGGAATTCGCAAGAGCTATTTGGCTTGTAGGCGCGGAATTTGTGGAAGTAGAATTTTGCGCGCTTAAGTCACGCTTTAAATTTTTAGCTTTTAAATTCTGCGCGCAAGAATTTAAAGAAGCGTCGCAGGTATGACTTTGCTTTAAATTTTCGGCTGTGAAATTCTCTGATATGGGATTTTTGACTGCGAAATTGTTTGCAGAAAAAGCCTCTAAATCATCGCCAAGATACTCTGCGCTAGGATGAAATTTACGCGGCAAGTCGCATTTATTTAAAACGTAGATGATTTTTTTGCCTTTTTGTTCGCGCAGTATTTTTAGGATCTGCGCGTCCTCAGCATCCCATTCGCGACTTGCGTCAAACACCGCCAAAATCACGTCTGCCTCGCTTGCAGCGCGAAGAGAATATGAAATGCCGATACTTTCGAGCTTTGAGCCGCTGTGTCTGATACCTGCAGTATCGACTATACGGATTAGATGAGTGCCTATCTGCAGGCTTTCTTCGATGAGATCGCGCGTAGTGCCCGCTTCGTCGCTCACGATAGCGCGACTAAAGCTCAGCATAGAATTTAAAATGCTTGATTTACCGACATTGGGCTTACCCACAATCGCTACTTTAAAGCCCTCGATTAGCCCTCTTCGGCTGCGGCTGATGCGAGTGATTTTTTCTAGCGAAGCGATATTTTGACTAAGCATTTCTTGCGAGTTTTGCAGCACATCAGAAGGCAGATCGTCCTCTGCGTAGTCAATGCAAACCTCGACGAAGGCCAACGTCTTAACCAGAGCTGCGCGCAGATCGCCTATAAAGCCCTCAAGCTCGCCGCGCAGATTTCTAGCTAAAATTTTAGCCGCACTTTGCGAGCGCGAGTTTATGAGATCGCTTATTGCTTCCGCTTTGCTAAGATCCATTTTACCGTTTAAAAACGCTCGCTTACTAAACTCACCCGGATTTGCTATGCGCGCGCCCAGAGCCAGCGCGGCATCTAACGCCAATGATGAAGCCGTAAAACCGCCGTGGGTCTGCACTTCTACGACATCTTCGCCGGTAAAACTATGCGGAGCTTTAAAATATATCAAAATAGCCTCGCCGAAAATTTCGCCGCTCGCGTCAAAAAGATTCACAAGCGTGGCATAGCGAGGGCGCAAAGAACTGCGATGTGAAAGGCTTAGAGCGATAGACAGCGCTTCCTCGCCTGAAATTCTAACTATGCAAATTCCGCCGATGCCGTGAGCCGTAGCGATAGCGGCGATAGTCTCGCTCACGATTAGCTTTTTTCGTCTACGATGACGATTTTGCCGCTACGTGTGGATTTGATTCCCACGAAACGATCTGGATATGCTTGTTTTAGCTTGTCGGCTACGATTTTGATAAATGCGCCATCAAAAGCCTTCGTGACGATACGCTCATTTCCAGAGCGCTCCACGAGCGCATTTACGTAAGACTCGATAAATCGTTCTTGATTTTGTAAAAATTCCGCGATTTCAAAAACTACGGCAAGATCATATCTGATGCTGATCCAGTTGTAAATCATATACGAAAGTGCCTTGTAGCGGTGTCCTTCTTTGCCTATCAAAAGCGCGCTATCCTCGCCTTGCAGCTTGATATAGACGGTATTTTCGTCGATTTTGCTAACATCGCTAACTTCAATATTAAACTCGCTTGATCTAAAAAGTGCAGATAGCTTCTCTTTGATATCGGATAAAATTTCATCCGTCACAACGCCCTTTTGCTTTTCTTTGCGATATTTAGAATGCGTGGCGCGCGGACTTTGAGACTCTGATTTGTCGCCCTGCTTTTTCTCTGCTTTGCCGGCTTTATTTTGCGGGGCGCTAAATTCCGGATTTTCGCTAAATTTCTCCCCTTCCAAAACCGCTTCTATAATAGCATTTTTTTTAAAAAAGCCCAAAAATCCGCCGCTTGGATGCTGTAGCACGCGCACGTTAAGCTGCGTTACCGAGCATCCTAGCTCAGCTGCTGCTTTATTATAGGCATCTTTTAAATTTTCAGCTTCGATTATCATGACTTTTTCTCCGCTATTTGAGCTTGTTTATGCCTAGCAAAGGCTTTATTAATGACGTATTGCTGGATAATGGAGCAGAAGTTATTGACCGTCCAGTATAGCGTAAGACCCGCCGGGAACATCACAAAAAATACCGTAAAAATAAGAGGCAAGAATTTCATCATCTTCTCTTGCATCGGATCGGTAAATGTAGTCGGCGTAATCTTTTGCTGCAAAAACATCAAAATTCCCATCGTAATCGGCAGGATGTAATATGGATCTTTAAGTGACAGATCGTGGATCCACAGCGCCCACTCCGCACCCTTTAGCTCGATCGCATTAAGTAGCACGCGGTAGATCGCGAAAAATACCGGTATCTGAAGCAGTATTGGCAAGCAGCCGCCCATTGGATTGGCACCGTTTTTCTTATACAGATCCATCATATGCATCTGCAGCTTTTGCTTATCGTCCTTATATTTTTCCTGAAGCTCCTTCATCTTAGGCGCCAGATCTTTTAGCTTATTCATCGATAGCATTCCCTTGTAGCTTAGCGGGAATAAGATTAGGCGGATAATGAGCGTAAGCACGACGATCGACCAGCCCCAGTTGCCGATATAGCCGTGCAGCCAGTTTAGAAATTTAAACATCGGGCGGGCGATAAAGGTAAACCAGCCGTATTCGATAATGTGCGTAAGAGCAGGATTTATCGAGCTTAGCGTCGCGTGATCTTTCGCGCCAATATAGCCCGTAAGACTAAGATCGCCGTCCGAGCCTATGAAAACCTGCGAAATTTTATCTGCGTCAGTCACGGTCGCATTCAAGCTCTCTCCGTAAAATAGCGTCGTATAATAGCGATCGGAGCTTGCAGCGATATTTACGCCACTTATTCGCTCGTTTTTATCCACATCACCATCTTTAAAAATTTCTACGCTTTCGCTTATAGCTTGTGAGCCCGTAAAAAATGAAGCGATTTTATCTGAAATTCCAGCTTCGCCCGGT
This sequence comes from uncultured Campylobacter sp., assembly GCF_938030685.1. Lineage (GTDB taxonomy): Bacteria > Campylobacterota > Campylobacteria > Campylobacterales > Campylobacteraceae > Campylobacter_B. Next base: position 10,591 of record NZ_CALHHX010000214.1, read on the forward strand.
TTTCCTACGATGACGCCGTGAACCGTATAGCTATCTACTTCTACGTTCGGACGCGAGCCGGGGCTGATGAAATAACGCGCATTGCCGCTTAACTTCAGATCCAATTTATAACTACCATTTGGATAAAAAGTAAGAATTTTATTTATGCTAACGGCGCCTAAACTTTGACTTAATGTAACACTAGCCTCTCCATTTCGTACGTCCAGCTCGCTAGATGAAGCGCTGTAAGGAGTATCGAAAGCCATTGCATTCAACGCCGCGTCCTCGAAGCGCATCTCAAGCGGTTTAGAATGTGATTTAGGATCAATTAAATTTATCGCATCGCCGTTTTCGTCACGGAATTTAGCATCGTTTAGCACATACGAGCTTATGCGACCGAGCCCGTCGATCGTGAAATTTGCTTCTTTGCCAACCACGCGCACTAACGGTGCGGAGATGGAATTTGAGGTATTTAAATTCGCTCCTTGCGCGCTCACGCCAGCGGCGGTAGTTTGCGGAGCGGACTTGGCGGCATTTTTTTGCGCGATTTGCGCTGCGGTTGCGTTTGCCTCCATAGCGGCGCGAATTTTTGATAAATAAAAATGATCGTAAGCTACGAAAAATATGAGCGCAGTTGCTATTGCGATAGCAAGGCGCTTTGATTGAGGAAGTTTATCTAGCACTATTTTTCTCCTAGTCGTATGACGTAATATCTATTTTTTTTATATGGTATGAACCAAATTTTTTTATATGGTATGAACCAAAGCTTAAATTTATCCGCAGAGGCATTGCTGCTGCGGATTTTAGAAAATACGCAAAATTTGAAATTTCGCGCGATTATCGGATAATCTATGCCGCCGCTAAAGAGCGGATTGCATCTTAAAATTCTAGCCGCTACAGCGCAGAGTGCGCCAAAGACGCCGTTAAACTTAAACTCATAAAGCGCGTATTCCGAACAGCTCGGATAGTAGCGGCAACAGCGCGGTAGCAAAGGCGAAATAAATTTTCGATAAAACCCGATCGCGGCTATAAAAAATCTCTTCATTTTACTGCGCCGATCTTTTTAAACGCCCATTTTAAATTTCGCTCAATGTCTTCAAAGCTCATATCTACGATCCGCTTTTTTGCGATTAATATAAAAATTCCGCTAACAATGGCGTCTTTTTGATTATAAAACGCTGCGCGCAAACGTCTTTTAGCGTAATTTCGCGTAACTGAATTGCCTATTTTTTTGCTGGCGACTGCGCTAAATTTACGCTGCTCGCTAGCCAAAAAATACACAACAGCGCATTCGCAATGCCACTTCGCCGCACTTTTATAAACCTCCGAAAAAACGCTGCTATCGCTTATCGCAGCAAATTCGCCTACGCAGCCAATCTTCTTCTGCCTTTAGCGCGTCTTGCACTTAAAACTCTGCGGCCGTTTTTTGTTTTCATACGGACGCGAAAGCCGTGAGTACGCTTTTTAGGGGTATTGTGGGGTTGGTACGTTCTTTTCATAACTGTTCCTTTAAGAAAATGTAAAGCGGAGATTTTATAGAAACTTTACTTAAAAACCGATAAACAAAAGCAGCCCTAGCGCCGATAAACGTCGCCTTGCAGCTTTTTACGGCGCAGTTTTAAGTCTTGCTCATTTTTATTGTTTCGCTCCTTGATATCTTGCATTGGCTGTTTTTTCATCGAAAAATCATCGTGGTCGCCTACACCTTTTGATTCACGTTGCAAATTATTTTGCAGGCTTTGCCTATCTAGTTCATTTTTTTGACGATTTAGCAGAATTTCACTATGGTTTTTCTCAAATTCTGATTGTTTATCGTTCGCAACGTAAGCGCTGGCGCTAAGGCTTACTGCACCATCTTGCGCACTTAGTACCATAGAATCAGCAAATATCGCGCCACAAAGCAGCCAAAATATCAAAGCCTTTTTCATTTGCGTTTAAATTTACCTGCCATCGCGCGATAGATCGCCGCCTCGTTTTGAAGCGTCAAATATCTTTGATTTAGCTCGTTTATCTTAGCGTTTACGGCGTCGGTGCGGGCTTCTAGCATATCCTTTAGCTCGCTTGAACCTGCTTCGTATTTCGCGGCGTAAAGATCGGCAATGCGCGCCTTTTCATCGTAAGCAGCGCTTAAATTTTTAAGGCTAGCCAGATTGATCTGATAAATTCTATATAAATTTAGCACCTCATTCGTAGCGTTAGAGAGCGTCTGTTCGTAATTTACGACGTTTTTACGAAAAGCGATCTCCGAAATTTTAAGGCGGTTTTCAACCCTCGCATAATCCAAAAACGGCAGACTTATGCTTACGTTGCCACTTAAAAAATTTAGCTTGAAGCTATCGTTAGCGCTCACGCCTTGCCCATTAGTAAGCCCTGCGCCCAAATTCACGCTAGGAAAGAAATTTAACTTAGCGGTCTGTTCGTCGTAAAAGCTGGAATTTAGCCTAGCGATCGCAGCTCTAATGTCGGGGCGGTTAGCAAGCGCTGTGTAAGGCACATTTAGATCAACGCCTTGGAATTCTATGGAATTTATCGAATCGGTGTTATCATCAAATTGCAAGCTGGAGGAGATGAGATTTCTCATATATTTATGATTATCCTCGATATTTTTTTGAATGCTTAAGACCTTGTTTTCAAGCCCTAGGATAGAATTTTGAATCTGCCTGTAATCTAGCTGCTCGGACTTGCCGTAATCGTATTTTGCCTTGATTATTTTTTCGATCTCTCGGTAATCGCTTAAATTCTGTTTTGTCCATTTTAGCGAATCGTTTAGATAAAGCATCTCGAAGTAGCCGCTTACGACAGAATTTATAAGAGTCAGGCGGGTATTTTCGAGATCAAACTCGCTAGCTTTGGCGTTCCAGCCCTCGGCATTTACCGCCGAGCGGATCTTGCCGAAAAGATCAAGCTCATAGCTTACGTTAAAACCAGAGCTATAGGTTTTGTTCCAGTTCGAGCCGGTGCTTATGTCGCGATTAGCGCCCGCACTCCACGAGCTACTTAGCGTAGGAAAAAGATCAGCCCTACTTAACCCTAAATTTGCATAAGCACTCTCAACATTTAAAGCCGCTGTTTTTAGATCGTAGTTATTCGTAAGGGCTTGATCTACAAGCTTATTTAAGTATGATTCGCCATATTTTTTATACCACAGCGTATCTATTTCATAGCTTGCATTTTCGTCCTTGAAATGCTCTACAGGCTTAAATTCGACCTCACTTTGATTTGAGGCACAACCGCCGATAAAAACAGCTAAAACGCCGCTTAAAATTACTTTGGAATTTATCATTTTCTCTCCTTGTTTATTCTTGTGCTAAAGCATCTATCGGATTTAATCTGCTGGCGTTTCTTGCCGGCAGATATCCGAAAACTATACCGATCGCAGACGACGCCGCAAAGGCAATCACGAAAGGCGCAGTAGTAAATTTCATCGCAAAATCCGGGCTTATGGTATTAAACGCAAATCCAAGCGCCAAAGCGATTAAAATTCCTAAAGCTCCGCCGAGCGAGCAAAGCAAGATCGCCTCTATCAAAAACTGCTGCAAGATATTGGATTGCTTCGCGCCGATCGCCATCCTGATGCCGATTTCGCGCGTGCGCTCGGTGACGCTTACGAGCATGATATTCATCACGCCGATGCCGCCGACGACGAGCGAGATAACCGCAATCGATGAGATCAAAATCGTCATCGTGCCGGTAGTGCTTTGTATTGTTTGTTTGATAGTATCTGCGTTCATCGTATGAAAATCCCGCGAGCCGTGTCTTTGGATAAGTAGCTGAGTTAGGCTCTCTTCGGCCACTTGAGTATTGACATCGTCTTTGATTTTGATGGTAATAGAGCTGATTTTTCGATTGCCCGTGATTTTATCCATCACGGTTGAGTACGGCGCGTAAATTCTTAAATTTTCGTTACTTCCGAAGGCGTTTTTATCCTTGCCCGAAACTCCTATGATCTTAAGTGGCTTACCCGAAAATAAAATCGTCTTGCCGATTGGATCTGAATTTTTAAAAAATGTTTTTTTAGTGTTTGGATCGATAATCGCGACGGAGGCAGAATTTTTAATATCATCGTCGCTAAAATTTCTACCATCTTCTATATCTATGCCATTAACCGCCAAAGAATTCACGCCGCCGCCGCGCAATTGAGCCTTGGAGCTTAAATTCGCATAGGTTGCCGTACCGCTTGTAGAAGCATTTGGTGTAGCGTAATCGACGTAGGGCTGGCGCGCCAAAACTTTAGAATCGCTTATCGTAAGGGTGCTCACGAAGCCCGCACGCACGTCACCAAAATTTTTACCGGGAAAGATATCGATCGTATTGGTGCCAATTTTACGGATCTCGGATAAAATTTTCTCCTCCGAACCCTTACCGAGAGCTACTACGCAGATAACCGAGGCGATGCCGATGATGATGCCTAGCATCGTCAAAATCGATCTTAGTTTATGCGAAAATATCGCGCTAATCGACATTTTAAAGCTTTCAATAAGCTGGTCTTTGCAAAATATAAAGGAATTTTTAGTTTTAATCTGCTCTTTTTTGCGCTCAAAAACCCGTTCCGTCTTTCTTTTATCGCTTAAAATTCTGCCGTCTTTGATCTCGATGATACGATCCGCAAATTCCGCAATATGCGCATCGTGCGTGACTATGATGATGGTGTGCCCCTCTTTGTGCAGCGCCGTTAAAATTTGCATCACCGTCTCGCCGCTTTTGCTATCAAGCGCGCCGGTTGGCTCGTCGGCCAAAATTACTTCACCGCCGTTTATCAGAGCGCGGGCGATACTTACGCGCTGCTGCTGTCCGCCGCTAAGCTTACTCGGTAAGCTCTTAGTGCGATCGCCAAGCTCCAGCTTGTCCAAAAGCTCCACCGCCCGTTTCGTCCGTTCGCTCGCCCCTACGCCCGCATACACCGCAGGCAGCGAGACGTTTGCGGTCGCATCCATCGTGGCGATGAGATTGTATTTTTGAAAGACGAAGCCGAATTTTTTGCTTCTAAGCGCCGCAAGCTCATCGCCGCTTAAATTCGCGGTCTCGCGACCATCGATCTTGTAGCTTCCGCTGCTTGGCGTATCGATGCAGCCGATTATATTCATCAGAGTCGATTTTCCACTTCCCGATTGCCCGATTATCGATATAAACTCGCCCGCCTCGATATTTAAGCTTACGTCCTTTAGGACGCGGATTTCGTTATCGCCGAGAATGAATTTTTTGTTTATATCTTTAAGCTCTAGCATTTTCACACCATAAAATTTTAACTAAAACACCATCGGAGGCCCGTCCATATTTAACGGCGCGGCTTTTCCGTCCGCGATAAGCACCTCATCTTTTTCATCCAAACCGCTTAAAATTTCGGTATTCAGATCGTCGCTAACGCCGGTTTTTACGTATCGCTGCTCGGGCTCTTTGCCGTTAAGCACAGTGACGTAATCGCCTCCCCTGTCGCGCTTAATGACGGAGGTAGGCAGGTAGCTCGTATTGTTCGCTTCGCTTACAATTATGTTATTTTCGGTAGTCATTCCGATCTTTAAAAAGTCGTTTTCGTTATCCACTAGCATCTTTGCGTAAAAATAGATCGCGCTGTCGCTGCTACTCGAAGAATAGGACGAACCGCTAGAGGTTTTATCGTAAGTCCCGTCGCTAAGCGTGGTAAGACCTGGATCGATCTTGTAAATTTTAGCCTTTTTGATATTATCCAGATCCGATAGTATGGAGTATTCTACGTCCATTCCGACCTTTACTTTGGATATATCGCCCTCTGCGATTTGCATCTTGATCTCCATCTTGCTCAGATCGGCGATCTTTACGATCGTAGGCGTAGTTTGGTTGGAATTTACCGTTTTGCCCTCCTCTACCGGCATTGAAACGATCGTACCGCTTATCGGAGCCGTGATCTTGGTGTAGCCGAAATTCGTCTCCGCGGTGCTTAGCTGAAGTTTGGTCTGCTCGATCTGCGCCTCGATCTGCTTCTGCTCGGCCTCTTTTAAAGCGGCGCTATTTTTGGCGTTTTCCACCGCCTCTTTGGAAGCGGCGTTTCTTTTATACAGCTCAAGCTCGCGGTTATACTGCGTTTTGGCGTTTGCCGCGGCGATCTTTGCCGAAGCTAAATTTGCTTCGTGGATCAGAAGCTGCGCCTTTTGCTGCGCGATCTCGTTTTCTTGAGTGACCGAGTCGATCTGCGCGATCATATCGCCTTTTTTTACGATATCGCCCACTTTGACGTAGAGCTTTTTGATCTGACCGCTTACCTGCGCGCCCACGTCGATCAAATCCCTGGCATAAACCTCGCCCGCAGCCGTCACCGTGCCTCTGATATCGCCCTTTTCAAGTCTAGTCGTAAGAGCTTTCGGCGCCTCTTCTTGCTTAAAAAATTTGCCGTATAAGAAATATATCGCAATGACTATGAGCAGGGTAAAGGCGATAAATTTCAAGGTTTTTTTCATTTTGCCAACTTCAAATAAAATAAGGGCTAATTCTAATGTAAAAATATAAAATTTTAGTTAAATACTAAATTCTTTGCTCACGCAGGGCGTAAAATTTCATGATCTTTTTATGTAAAATTAGCGAAACGCAGATCAGCGCCGAGCCCGCAAGTAGGCGTGCTAGATCGGCGTCCTTTTGCCAAAACACTAAATTTACGACGATTGCTGCGGGGATGAGCGCGTTATTCATAATCGCAAGCACGCCGCTATCGACCTCGCACGCGCCTTTGTTCCACAAAAAATAGCCTAAAGCGCTAGCTACCGTGCCCAGATACACGATCACCGCGCCCTGCGAGAAGCTGGGATTAAATTTAGAAAAATCTCCGAGCACGATCGCCGCAATCGCCGTAACCGCGGTGGCCCCCGCAAAAAAGTAGCCGAAAAGCTCCTTTTGTTCGCTAAAGCCGTGGCGCTCCAGCATAAATTTATACGCGCTCTGTCCGAGCCCGAAGCATAAATTTGCGCCTTGGACTAGCAAAAAGCCCGTCAAAAACTCAGAGTTTATCGCGCCGAATTTTATCACCAAAGCCCCGAGCACCGCGACAGCGACGCTGAAAAGATATAGCGCGCGAAATCTAAGCTTAAGCGCGTCGTAAAGCAGCGTCACGTAAAACGGAGTAAATATCGTAAAAAGCGCCACTTCATAGACCTTCAAATACGCAAAGCTGCGGTAGTAGAAGATATACATCACGCCGATCTGTACGGCGCCCACGGCGCAAATTTTAAGCGCCAGGGCGGGATTTACGCCGCGAAATTTCATAAACGGCAAAAAACAAATTAGCGCCAACGATACGCGCGAAAATGCCAAATACGCGCTGTCTATGCCGCGCAAAAACTCGCCTATCAAAGAGAAACTAAAAGCCCAAATACAAGTAACCAAAATCAGTTTTTTCAAAACGTCCGCCTAAGCTTTAAAATTTAGGCGGAATTTTATAAAATTTTAGTTGAATTTGGGATTTAAATTTCGCCCACGCGGCATAAATTTAGGTTTTTATTTATTTTAAATGTGTTAAAATTATCCGATTTTTGAAATTTAAGGGTAAAAATGAACGACGTTTCGGTTATAGTTCTTGCCGCAGGACTCGGCACTCGGATGAAGTCGCAAAAAGCTAAGGTTCTTTTCGAGCTTTGCGGCGAGCCGATGATAATCCACATCTTAAAGAAAGCTTACGAAATTTCAAACGACGTGAGCGTGATTTTACACTACCAATTCGACGAGGTTAAAAGCGCGGTTCTAGCGCAGTTCCCAAACGCTAAAATTTACAAACAAGATCACGAGCATTTCCCCGGCACTGCGGGCGGACTAAAAGAGGTCGAAATCCGCGGGGAAAAAACGCTCATAATCTGCGGCGATATGCCCTTGGTAAAAAGCGCCGAGCTTCGCAAACTCTGCGAGGGGGACGCGGAGGTAAATTTAAGCGTTTTTAGCGCGCGCGATCCATTCGGGTACGGTCGCGTAATTACTCGCGGCGGCGAAATTTTAAAGATCGTCGAGCAAAAGGACGCAAGCGAGGAGGAAGAGGCGGTAAAAGACGCAAACGCCGGCTGCTACTGCTTCAAAAGCGAGGCATTGAAACGGATCCTACCTAAGATCAAACCCGATAACGCTCAAAAAGAGTACTACCTCACCGATGCGATCAAAATCGCCAAGGATATGGGCTTAAGATGCGCCGCCGTGTGGGTGGACGAGCAAAGCTTCATGGGCATAAACGATAAATTTGCCCTTAGCATCGCCGAAAATTTAATGCAAAACGAGATCAAAGAAAATCTGATGAAGCAAGGCGTTTTGATGCGCCTACCGCAAAGCATCTACATCGACAGTAGAGCAAAATTTATCGGCGAGTGCGAGCTGCAAGAAAACGTAAGCATCATAGGTCCTTGCACGATCGAAAGCTCGCTCATCAAAAGCGGTTGCGTTATCGAAGATAGCATCGTAAAAAACTCCGACATCGGTCCTATGGCACATCTGCGCCCAAAATGCGAAGTTATAGGCACTCATATCGGAAATTTCGTCGAGCTTAAAAACGCGAAAGTAAACAAGATCAAGGCGGGGCATTTAAGTTATCTCGGAGATTGCGAGATCGATGAGGGCAGCAATATCGGCTGCGGCACGATTACGTGCAACTACGACGGCAAGAAAAAATACAAAACGATAATCGGCAAAAACGTCTTCATCGGCTCGGACACGCAGCTAGTAGCGCCCGTGCGGGTGGCCGACGACGTCATAATCGCTGCGGGCACGACGGTTACAAGCGACGTTCCGAGCGGCGCGCTGGCGATCAGCCGAACGAAACAAACTAACAAAGATGGGTTTTTCCATAAATTTTTTAGGAGCGAAGATGAGTAAGAAAAAGGTTTTACTGGCGGTTTGCGGGAGTATCAGTTTTTACAAAGCGTTTGAAATTTTATCCGCTCTGAAAAAGTCGAATTTCGACGTCTATGTCGCGCTTAGCGACGGTGTGCAGGAATTTGTCAGCTACAAAGCATTCGAGGCGCTGTGCGATCACCCAGTACTTTGCAAAGCCAACGAAAACTGGCAAGCGGGCATCAACCACATCGCTTACTCCAAGGTGGATTTGGTTTTGATCGCGCCTGCGACGGCAAATACGATAAACAAGCTCGCTTGGGGCGTCTGCGACAACGTATTTTTAGAGGTGCTAAACGCGGCTTTCGCCCACGCCAAGGTAGTCATCGCGCCGGCCGCGAACCCCGCGCTACTTGAAAACAATATCACGAAAAACTGCATCGATATGCTAAAAGCAAGCGTCAATGCGTATTTTGTGGATCCGATAGAAAAAACCCTAGCTTGCGGCGACACTGGCAAGGGCGGGCTAGCGAGCACCGAGGCGATCATGCAGACGCTAAAGCGCGCGCTTTACAACGATAAATTTTGGGAGGATAAAACCGTCATCATTACCGGAGGCGCGACGATCGAAAAGATCGACAGCGTGCGCGGCATTACGAATTTTTCCAGCGGCAAAACCTCCAAAGCGATTGCCGACGCGCTGTTTTACCTAGGCGCGGACGTGACGCTGATCTCTAGCAACGAATATGAAAATTTACCGTACAAGCTCGTTAAATTTGAAAGCACTATCGGGCTAAAATCGGCGCTTGACAGCACAAAATTTCCCGACGGCGCATATTTGATAATGGCTGCCGCGGTAAGCGATTACTCGCCAAAGGTGCGCTACAAAGACAAAGTGAAAAAAGCCGAGATCGGCGAAATTTGGAATTTACGCCTAGGCGAAAACGAGGATATCTTAAGCTCCGTGCGCGGAAATATCAAAAAAGTGGGCTTTAAACTCGAAACCGACCGCGAAAACGCCGTCGGCGAGGCTAAACGCATGCTTAACGAAAAGCATCTCGACGCCGTCTGCCTAAACGTGCTGGACGACATCATCAAGCTCGGCGGCGACATCCTTAAGGTCACCTTTATCACGAAAAACGATCAGGTCGTAATCGACACCGCGCCGAAGGACGAAGTCGCCCTAAAAATCGCAGCTGAGCTGAAAAAAATCTGATCCGTGAATAGCCTAAATCATCTAGCCCTCGTGATGGACGGCAACGGGCGTTGGGCGAAAAAGCGCGGTCTGCTGCGCACCGGCGGGCACGAAGCGGGCGCGGAGGTCGTAGAGCAGATCTGCGAGTTTTGCATTGACGAAGGCATCGCAAACCTCACACTCTACGCCTTTAGTACCGAAAATTGGAAGCGCCCGAAAAGCGAAGTGGAATTTTTGATGAAGTTGCTTCAAAAATTCCTAATTTCACGCCGCGAAAAATTTACCCAAAACGGGATAAAATTCTATCCGATCGGCGACATATCGGCTTTTGAGGGCGATCTGCGAAGCGAGATCGAATATCTTTCAAATTTAACCCAAAACGGGCGAGCGCTAAATTTTAACCTAGCGATCAACTACGGCTCGCGAGACGAGATCGTGCGAGCGTGCGAGCGGCTGCTTGCAAGCGGCGAGCTCCTAAGCGAAGCGAGCATCGGCGCGCATCTGGATACCGCGCACAGCGGCGACGTGGATCTGCTGGTGCGCACCGGCGGCGAGCAGCGGCTATCTAATTTCTTGCTCTGGCAAGCAAGCTACGCCGAGCTTGCGTTTACGCCGACGCTGTGGCCCGATTTCACGCGCGAGGAGCTTGCGCGCATAGTGGATGATTTCCGCCGCAAACAGCGCCGCTTCGGCGGTCTTTGAGCTACGGCCAGTCGCTTTAAATTTTAAAATTTTAATTCGCAGAACCGCATGCGACGCGATAAATTTTAAAATTTAATCAGCTGGCGCTCGCGATACCTTGAAATTTTAAAATTTCAGGATTTTAATTTGCAGCGCTGTAAAATTTAAAATTTTAACTACGTAGGCGCGCGGTGCCGCGAAATTTAAAAATTTTAGAATTTTAAAATTTCGCCCACTTAAATTTAAAGCTCTAGCGCGAGCTGAGTTGCGCGACGCGGTAAATTTAACGCAGCAGGATTTTAAAAATCACGCCGCGCGTTCACGCAAAGACCGAAAGGAAGGCTATGAGCTACTACATACAATGCGGTTGCGGCAAAAAACTTACCAAAAAGCCGATGAAAACTCTAAGATGCCCAAGATGCGGCAGCGTGTATAAAAAACCAAAGAAATTTATATTGGCGGTCTACATTTGCCTGCTTGTGTTTTTCGTGCTAGCATTTGCTTTCATCCCCGATAAAATGGGGATTTTGGCATCCGCAGGCAGCGGGATAGGCGCATATATTATGTTTTTATGGATCGTAGATGCTCTGAACTTCGATCTTTTGGACGCCGTGATACTGGTGGCGGGATTTTTGATTTTCGGCGGATTATATGAGGCATGGGGCGAGCCGCTCATTGCCGGGCTCATAGCCATTTTATTTTGCGTAGGCACGGCGGCGATTTTCGTAAAATTTTTCCCTTATGAGAGGCAAAAAATCAATGAAAACTAAGAAATTTCTCGCTACCATAAAACGTTTGATTAAATTTTAAAAAGTTAAAGCTCCAAAGGAAAAAGATGGATTTAAATATCGTTTACGGCGTGATTTTTGCGGTATTCGGCACCTGCGTGGGTTCGTTTTGCAACGTCCTGATCTATCGCCTGCCGCGCGGACAGAGCGTCAATTTCCCCGCATCGCACTGCCCCAAATGCTCTCACGCTTTAAAATTTTACCACAACATTCCGCTGCTTTCGTGGCTCTTTTTGGGCGGCAAATGCGCCTTTTGCAAAACCAAAATTTCGATCCGCTACCCGATCGTCGAGCTTTTAGGCGGCGCGCTTGCGCTTGCGGCGTATTTCGGCGAGCCAGATCTTGCAAAAGCCGCGGTGCTCGGGCTTTGCTTCATCCTGCTTATGGCACTTTCGGCGATCGATTTTGAGTATAAAGCCGTGCCCGAGAGCCTTCTTTACGTAGTTACGGCGCTTTCGCTTGCTTATACGCTGATGTATGATTTTAATCTCAGCGGCGTGGGCGCAGCGGCGGGATACGCGGCGATATTTTTCGTGCTGCGCCTCATCGTTACTTTCGTGCTAAAGCGCGAAGCGATGGGAAGCGCGGATATTTTTATCGCGGGCGTTATGGGGGCGATTTTGGGCTGGAAGCTGGGCGGCATCTCGATCTACATCGGCGCGATTTTGACGCTGCCTGCGTATCTCATCGCGCACAAAAAGGGCTACGAGCTACCGTTCGTGCCGTTTTTATCGATGGGGCTACTTCTTACTTTTATTTTTAGAGATCAAATTTTAAGGCTCTTGGACGTCATTTATGGATAGGGTGCAGCGCTATTTATTTAGCAATTTCGTCGGTTCCTTCGCGTCGCTTTTCAGCACGCTTTTTATCATAATGTCGATCGTCTTTTTCCTTCAGATCGCGCGCATTACGTCGTTTATCGAGATAAATTTTTCGGAGCTAGTCAAGCTCTATCTTTTCATGCTGCCGCGCATCCTCATCTTTACGGTGCCGATCGCGTTTTTCGTAGCGCTTAGCATCTCGCTTTTTAGGCTCTCTAAAGAGAACGAAACCATCGTCATATTTACCATCGGCTACGCCACGCGCAAGATCGCGCTGTTTTTCGGCATAAGCGCCGCGCTGTGCTCTTTAGCGCTACTTTTCGTATCGCTTTTTATGATGCCGATAGCCGAAAATTTAAAGGACAATTTCATCGATTACAAAAAAATTAGCGCGACGCTAAACATCAAATCCAACGAATTCGGGCAGAAATTCTCAGACTGGCTCGTTTTTATTGATTCGCAGGAAAATAACGGCACAAGCACGCTGTATAAGGATCTGGTGCTGTATAATCCGGGTAACTCGCAGGATCACGAGCGGATGATCGTAGCGCGTAGCGGCGAGTTTAAAAACGAAAATGCGAGCTTTTCTGCGATGCTACACGACGGCAAAATTTACACGATGGGCGGCGAGCAGTGGCACGTAAGCGAGTTTGAAAGCCTAACCCTGCGCACGCAAAGCGACCGCAATATCCGCGGCGGCGGCGGCGTGATCGGATACTGGAGTGAGATGGGCAGCAGCGAAAAGCGCAGGAAGGAATTTAGCATCTACACCCTCGTCTCGCTCTTTCCGCTGGCGAGCTTTCTGTTTGCGCTAAGCCTCGGCATCGTGACCTATCGCTACGAAAAGGGCTTCGTTTACGCGGGGATATTCGGCGTGCTTTTTAGCTACTTTGCGATGATCATGCTGCTTTCTAAATACCCAAGCATCGCGCTTCCGGTGACATTCGGCGTTACGCTTATCGGCTCGCTGCTTTACTACAGGATCAAAATTGCCCCGAGATACTGAAAAAGACTCTGAGCTTTGCGGCGGCGAAATTTTAAACAAAAGCTCGTCTGATCGAAATTTAGCGGATAAAATTTCGACGAGCGAGCCTAGCGCGTCTAAAATTTTGCGTGGCGTAAATTTAAAACGCGAAGCGCAAAGCGGCGAGCAAGGCTTTATTTCAAAAGATAAAATTTCAAATTTTAAAAATTCCGCTCTCGCAAGCTCGGCGAGCGATACGGCTATCTATACTGCGCCCGATTGCGGTTTGAATCACGAAAGCGCAGAACAAAGCTCTAGCGCCGTTCGCACCAAAAAGACCGCGCGCAGGGCGGATTTAAATTCCGCCCGCAAAAATTCTACGGACGCAGCCGCTTCGGATATTTGCGCGGCAAGCACAGAAGAGATTTGCACAAGTCCCGCAGACGACCGCGCCGCAGACTCTCTCAAAGCAGATACCGCCTACAAAGCGGGCATTTCCGCAAACACCCTCGCAAGCGCGTCCGAACTCAAAAATATTATTGAAAGCGCGCCTGCAAGCGACTTTGTAGCGAATGAACTTGCGCACATCGGCAAAATAAGCGCCCTGCCAAATACTCCTGCAGATGCGTGCACATATGCCGCGAGCGCAAACTCCGAACGCGTGAAGCTCAAGCTCGTCTATTCCTATGACGGCTCGAAATTTAGCGGCTCGCAGTCTCAGCCTCACGGGCGCGGCGTCGAGGACGTGCTACGCGCGGCTTTGGGGCGAGTAGGGATCTTTGCGCCGCTAATCAGCAGCTCGCGCACCGATAAAGGGGTGCATGCGCTGCGCCAGGTAAGCTGCGTCGAATGCACCGTGCACTGGGAGCTACTGCGTCTAAAAGAGCTCATAAACCGCCACTGCGCGCCCTATATTTTTGTGCAACACATCAGCCCGGTGCCGCGCGATTTTCATCCGCGTTACGACGCCGTGGCGCGCTGTTATCGCTACGTTTTAAACCACGGACGTCCAAGCCCCTTTCTTAGCGATTTTTGCGTGTTTTATCCGCGCGTGGATCTTGCCGCGCTCAATGCTGCGCTTGCGAATTTCGTCGGCGAGCACGATTTTAGCGAGTTTATGAAAAGCGGCAGCGACATAAAAAGCCCTGTACGCGAGCTCTACGTCGCGCGCGCCTACTCTTTTAGAAATTTAACCTTGATAAATTTTAAAGCTAACGGATTTTTGCGAGCGCAGGTGCGGCTGATGGTCGCAAACGCCCTAAAATCCGTGCAGAGCGGGCGCAAGATCAGCTTCTCGCGAGCTCTTAGTAGAATCCCCTTTCCGCCGAACGGGCTGTATCTCAGCAACGTGAGTTATTAAGGCTTGAAATTTATAGCGTTAAATTTTATCTCCAGACGTTTGGATTTCAAGCTTAGAATTTTATCGCGGTAAAATTCCGCATATCAGAGCAGATCACCGCCCTACTCTCATATTAGATCACCTGTGCCGCGATGTGTAAAATCGTAAATTTGCGCGAAATTCTATCTGTTTTTATTAGAATTTTATAGAAATTTAGCAATACTTTCAAACTTTTAACTCAAAAAGGAGCAAAGATGAAAAAATTTTCTGTTGCTTTGGCCGGTTTGGCCCTACTAGCTAGCGTTTCAGGCGCTAAGGAGTTCATCAATATCGGCACCGGCGGTATGACCGGCACCTATTATCCGGTAGGAGGCGCGATTTGCCGCTTGGTAAATATGGATAAAAATATGAAGTGCTCCGTGCAATCGACGGGCGGCTCGACGTATAACGTCAATAATGTGCTTAAAAAAGAGCTAAATTTCGGCTTCGTTCAAAGCGATGTCGTCTATGATAAATACAACGGTACGGGCAAATTCCAAGGCGCGGCGGATAAAAATTTACGCTCCGTAATTTCGATCTATCCGGAGCTTTTGGCTTTCGTCGTCTCTAAGGAGAGCGGCATCAAAGCTTACGGCGACGCTGCGGGCAAAAAGATCAATATCGGAAACCCCGGCAGCGGCAACGAGCTAACCAGTACGATAGTTTTTGAAAATTACGACTTCGATCTTAAAAAGCTCGCCCAGCACGGCGTTTTAACGGCGCAAGAATGCCCTATGGCGCTAAAAGATAAGAAGATCGACGGATACTTCTACGTCGTAGGACATCCAACCGCAAATATCACCGATGCGGCGACTTCGCTTCCTATCGACTTGGTTAGCATCGACGATGAGCATATCAAAAAAATTCTAGAAAAATATCCATATTTCGCTAAAGGCGTGATCCCTGCGAAAATGTATGACGGCGTGGATCACGATACGCAGACTATCGGCGTAAAGGCTGTACTCGTAACTGACGCTAGCCAAAGCGACGAAGCGGTTAGAGCGGTAGTTAAGGCGATACTTGATAATTTCGACGAGTATAAAAAGCTACACCCTGCGCTAAATTTGGTAAGCAAAGAATCTCTTTTAGAGGGGCTTAGTGCACCGCTTCATCCTGCGGCAGAGGCGGTGTATAAAGAAGCCGGGCTGCTGAAATAGGCTAGTTGATGGAGAAATCTACACAAAACGACGAGCAGGTTTTAGAGGTAAAAAGTAGAGAATTTACCTCTAAAAAGCTCTTCTGGCTCGTGACGCTGGTCTGCTTCGCGTGGTCGGTCTTTCAGCTTTACATTGCGTATTTTACGCTAAATACAAATATCGCGCGCTCGATCCACTTGGCGTTCGCCATTTTTATAATTTTTTCGCTTTTTCCGTTTCGCCCGCGCTCTAAAGCACATTTTTATATCCCGTTTTACGATTATATTTTATTAATCGTCGGAGTCGCCGCGATCTTGTATCCTGCGATAGAATTTAACGGGCTAGCGCAGCGCCCGGGAAATTATTTAACCAGAGATATCGTAGCAGCCTTTATAGGTATTTTTATCCTTTTTGAGGCGGGTCGTCGTATGATGGGGCCCGCGCTTGGCATTATCGCTTTTACCTTCCTTTTGTATTGCTACTTCGGCCCCTATATGCCCGATATCATCGCGCACCGCGGCGCAAGCTTTGAATTACTTGCAGGGCATATGTTTTTAACTACAGAGGGCGTATTTGGCGTGCCGGTAGGGGTCAGCACCAGCTTCATCTATCTGTTCGTGCTATTCGGCGCGCTTTTGGAGCGAGCCGGAGCGGGGCAGTATTTTATAAACGTAGCGTTTGCGATTTTAGGTCGCTTCCGCGGAGGACCCGCCAAGGCTAGCGTAATCGCCAGCGGACTAACCGGCATGGTAAGCGGCAGTTCGACCGCAAACGTCGTGACGGTGGGCACCTTTACGATCCCGCTAATGAAAAAAGCGGGGCTTACCGCCACTAAAGCGGGCGCTATCGAGGTCGCCGCAGGTGTAAATGGGCAGCTTATGCCGCCTATCATGGGCGCTGCGGCGTTTATCATCGCGGAATTTTTAGGTATGAGTTACACCAACGTAATGATCGCGGCGGTGATCCCCGCTTTCGTCTGCTACGCGGGGTTATTTTTCATCGTGCATCTGGAAAGCTGCAAGTTGGGGCTTCACGGCAGCCGCGATTACGCCAAGGTTTCAAAGCTAAAAATTATATTTAGCGGCATTCATTACATAATACCGATTTTGGTGCTTCTTTTTACTCTATTGATTCTAAAAGAAAGCGCGATCTCTGCAGCATTTAACTCGATCTGCGTGCTATTTTTAATAATGATCGTACAGGAGCCTGCAAAAAAAACGATATTTGGCGAAAAGGTTGGCAAGTCCGATTTTATCGTCGGCTTTGTCGATATCTTTTGGGCTATGGTGGGTGCTGCTAAAAACATGGTCACGGTCGCCGTAGCTACCGCGCTAGCGGGCATCATCATCGGCTCGATCTCGCTTACCGGGCTGGGACAGGTTCTTTCAGAGCTCGTGGAGGCGGTCGCGGGAAATAGCATAGTGCTGATACTTCTGATGACTGCGATAATGAGCCTGATTTTAGGCATGGGACTTCCTACGACGGCGAATTATATCGTCGTTTCAAGCCTGATTGCGCCAGTGATTTTGATACTAGCGGGCAAAAACGGCTTTTTGATCCCTGCGATCGCAGTGCATCTTTTCGTATTTTATTTCGGAATTTTAGCCGATGATACCCCGCCAGTGGGTATTGCAGCATACGCTGCGGCGGGCATCGCAAAGGCAAATCCCGTAACTGTGGGACTTCAGGGCTTTGTGTATGATCTGCGCACGGCGGTGCTTCCGTTTGCGTTTTTCTTCAATAATAAGCTGCTTTTGATCCAAAGCATCGGCGATCCGATGGATTCAAAAAGCATCGTTTGGATCAGCGATCCACTGCAAATCGTGCTGATTTTTGCCACGGCGATCGTGGGTATGTTTGCTTTCAGCTCCTCGCTGCAGGGCTGGTTCGTAACAAAATGTAACCCGATAGAGCGCCTACTATTGCTGCTAGTAACGCCGCTAATGCTGGTGCCTAATATCTGCGTGAAATTTATAGAGTTTATCCCAAGCGAATATGCAAGTTATGGCATCGGCGCTGCGATATACGTGCTGATCTTTGCAAAGCAGTGGCTTTTAAGACCCAAAGACTCTAGCGATACTCACGCCAAAAATAGCGCGCCTGCGGCGTAAATCCAAATTTGATCTCGCTAAATTTTAAAATTTGCGGGGTCCTATTAAATTTATCTTCTTGCTTTTTATTCTTGCGCCAGGATTTTAAATTTGGATCGACTCTTTACTTCTAAATTTAAAACCTCGACAGATTGTACCGTGCTGATAAATCTAGTTTAAATTTAAATCCGCCTATATAAACTACCCAAAATTTTAAATTGCGCCGAAGCGATTATGCCCCTTAGTAAGATAAATTTATTCATACGAAGCTACTGTGTTAAAAAACATCGCATATTAATCCCATTAGTCTATAATTATCGCAAGCCACAGGATACGCGAAATCAATAGAGCAAAATCCGTTTTTGCCTTGCCGCTTGAAATGCCTTCGATGGTTTAAATATACACGTCCACAAAAGCTAAAATGATTCTTAAAGCAGATAAAATCAAAAACTGTGCAAAATTTCTCCAAAACAACTTGATGATTAAGGATTAGCGTTACAAAATTTTACTTATTTAGACCGATTCCTTGATTATATGTTGTACTTTATTTAAAATAATTTTTATAAAAATATCTATGAAATGGGGAATTATTAGTTAAATTTAATTCTATAAAAATACTTTAATAATTAATATTAAATTTATCCGCTTTGAGTTATAATCCGCGATTAAATTTCAAAATAGAGGAACAAAAATGCAAAAAGATATGTATTTTAAAAAGGCGAAATTTATCGCATTATCTATATGCGCGAGCGTTTCGATTTTATGCGGCGTCGAAGGCTCACACCTAAGCAGTGACGCAAATAGCACGAATCTTGGCGAGATCGTAGTAAGCGCGAGCGGCTTTCGCCAAGATATCAGGCAGGCGCCGGCCTCCATCTCCACCTTGGATAATAAAGAGATATCAAGTGACAGATTCAATTCGCTACACGATATTGCGAATAAAATGCCGGGCGTCAGCGTTATTGCAGGCGATGACGGCCCGGCAAGCGGGATATCCATCAGAGGAATGGAAAGCTCTCAAACCCTTGTGCTTATCGACGGCAAACGCGTAAGTTCCGCGGCGGCGAACCCAAAAGGCGGAGCGGGCGATATGAACTCGAATTTTATCCCGCCCGCAGGAGCGATAGAGCGTATCGAGGTGATTCGAGGACCGATGAGCTCGCTTTACGGGAGCGATGCAGTAGGCGGCGTGATAAATATCATTACAAAAAAGAATTTTTCTAAATTTAGCGGAAGTGCTGCTATATCTACAACTATCCAAGATCACGAGGGTATCGGAAACGGTAAGATGGGCGAAGCCTACGTCAATATTCCCTTCGGGCAGTATGCGGCGCTTCAGCTGTGGGGATATAAAAAGCTGCGCGACGAGGACGGCTATAAGGGAGGCTATCAGAAGAGTGATAAATCGGATTCTAACGCCAAACTTTGGCTAACGCCGGATGAAAATAATAAATTTTACGTTCAAACCGGAAGGCAAAATCACGATTATTCAAGGACTCTTGGTAAAACCGCCGTTTATCCCAACGCGCGCGGATTAAATCACTATAAATATAAAAGAGAAAATCACGGCGTCGGATATTTGGGCGAGTTTGAAAGCTTAAGTGCTGATATAAGTTATTTTTGGGACAAGACTCGCCGTACGAGCATTTTTGATAGCCTTTCTCCCGCAATCGTAAAAAATAGAAATTTTAATTCCAAATTTACGACTTATCTCGGTATAAATACGCTTACCTTCGGCTATGATTTTAGCAAACAGGATGTGCGAACGACTTTTATCGTTTCAAACGCGAGCAGGCAAAATTTACGCTCTCCGCAGCGATTTTCTATGAACGAGCATGCGGGATTTTTAGAGGACGAGATTGAAATTTTGGAAAATACGCTATTTTTAACGCTCGGCGGCAGGCTCACGCATAACGAATACTTCGGCAACCACTTTTCTCCTAGAGCCTACGCGACGTTTAATATAAGCGATACCTGGACGATCAAAGGCGGCGTCGCAACCGGTTATAAAACTCCCAACGTCAATCAAATTTCGCCTGAAGTAGGCACGATTCAGGGCGGCTGGAGGATTATAGATTTCGGTAACGAGGATTTAAAGCCCGAGAAAAGCACGACCTACGAGATCGGGCTTTATTACGACAATGCAGACGATCTGCGCGGCAATATCACGCTATTTAAAAACGACTTCAAAGATAAAATTTTAGATACCGATGGCAGCAATATCAATAGGATTCCCGCCTACGGAGGCTGCGTCGGCGCACCGAGCGTTAATTGCCCAGGTTGGGGAACGTATTTTAATATAGAAGGAGCCGAGGTTTATGGCGTTGAGCTGAGTGGCGATTACGATATTACTAAGAGGCTAAATTTCAAGGCGAACTATACCTATAGCCACTCCGAGATCGAAACCGGGGATCCTACGATCTATACGCCAAACGGCGCCGTTAAATTTAGCCAAACCAATCTTAGTAGGCTGGATGGCAAATCCCTGACCGCTACTCCGAAACATGCCGCACATGCGACGCTTAGCTATAGGCCGATCGCTCCGCTTTCTACCTTTATCGGTCTTAATTACGAAAGCGAGCTTACAAGCGTACAATTCGGTCCGGGCAATAGAGTCAGCAAAAACGACAAAAAGCTTTTTACTACGGATTTGGGCGCACAATACGATTTAAACGATAATCTGAGCCTAAATTTAACCGCTTACAATATCTTTGATAACGTCCGATACGACGAGGGTCTCGCAGACGACGGCAATTACTATTGGTACCCCGAGGAAGGCAGGAGGTTTTGGTTTAAGGTAAACGCTAAATGGTAAGCCCAAAGAACTTCCTTGTGGTATTCGACGCACTTTTTTTAGTATGCTTATTCACTTGCGATCTGAGGGCAAAACCGCCGCAAAAGATTGAGCAGGCAAGTGGAGCTGCGCACGAAATGTTTAATGTGAGCGATTTTATTCTAAAAAGCAAGAACGGCGAAAAATATAAAATTTTTATAGCTCGCCAAAAAAATGTCGCTCGCTACGATAGGGTAGTTTTTATGGTTGATGCGAACGCGCAGTTTCCGATACTTTTAAACTCCTATGCGAAAATTTATGCGAATGGCGCAAAGCAAAACGCAAAAGCGGTGCCGAAATTAAGCAAAACCGTCCTTATAGTAGGCATCGGATACGACAGCCCGCTAGCGTATGATATTAAGCGTCGCACGAGAGATTTAACGCCTGCGGCGAGCGGCGAAGAATATGCAAACGGCGGCGGCGCGGCAGAATTTTACGATTTCGTAAAAGATGAACTATTTCCGCTCGTGGAGAAAAAATACTCTACGGCAAAAAGCAATAAAATTTACTTCGGACATTCTTTTGGCGGGCTATTCGGGATTTATGCTTTGCTGCGCGACGATGGGATTTTCGACGAGTTTTTTATCGCCTCACCTTCGTTATGGTGGGGCGAATCACAGCTGATCAGAGATGCCCTAGACGAGGGAAAGCTTAGATTAAATTTAAAAGCGAAATTCATAATGCTCGTTGCTGGCTCGCGTGAAATGCGTAAAGGAAAAACCAATAAAGCGGGAATTTTAAAAGCGGCCGATCTAGCTGAAATTTTAAAATCAAGGGGGTTTTCTTGCGAGTTTAAGCTCTACGAAGGCGCTTCGCACGGCGAAGTAATCCCATTGGCTTTGCAAGATTTAGCGCTATTTACGCAAAGATAATCTTCTATTTAGCCGATAAAGCCTTAATCTAAATCCGGCTCGTTTATATTTGCAAGCGCAAGACCGAGCGGCGCAGGCTCGCTGATCGCGCCGAAACGCGTCGCCGGATTTAAGAAATTAAATTTTAAAGCTCTTTTGGCTAGTATCGCACAAATTTAAAGGAGCGAAAATGCAAAGTTTCAAATGGCAAATTTCAAAGCGGCTTAAGCAGGCGATGCGCGAGCGAGATATCGACAATCTCGCGCTCGTGCGGCGCACGGACGAGCTGTATTCGCGCTCGCACCCGGGCCACGATGAGGATATGCGCGCCGAAGTTTACACGGTCTTGGACGAATACGCGCCCAACGTCGATATTGAAATTTTTGATCTGGTCTGCAAGGTTCTAGACGTCAAAATCGAGCTAGGCGAGACGCTTGATTGAGTAGTCGTAGCCGAATTTTATCCGTGCCGCAAGGCTAAATTTAGCGCTATGATAAATCGCAAAATTCTACCTACAGCCTAGCTACAGAGCTTACTTAAGTAAATTTTGCTGCAAAATTTCGCCCAAACCTAGCAAGATTAATATCTATTTTAACTGCAAAGTGCTAAATTTAGCCCTAAATTTTAATCCGAGGTAAGCTTTGAACTACTTAATCCAATTTAGTGTGATTTTAGGAATATCTTTTGTTGCGGAGATTTTGGCGGCGCTCGTGCCTGTGCCAATCCCCGCTAGCATCTATGGGCTAGTCATTATGCTTTTAGCCCTGATCTTCAAACTCATCAAAGTATCGCAGATCAGAGAAACCGTGTCGTTTTTTATGCAGATTATGCCGGTGATCTTTATCCCGGCGGGCGCTGCGATCATCATCGCAGGCGACGCGCTACGCCAACATCTTTTCGCAATCATCGCGATTACGGCAGTCTCTACGGTAGTAGTCATCGGTGCAAGTGGCGCGGTAACGCAAATTTTTTATAAAATTGCCCTCGCCCGCGTTAAGCGCAGGCTTTACGAAGCCGCGCACGAACAAGACGGCGTGAATACAAAGGGCGTGGATGCGAAGCTGGAGCGCGAAATTTTATCCGGAGACGACAAAAAATGAGAGAAATTTTAATGAACTCCGCTTTTTTCGGCGTATTTTTGTGCCTAGGCTCGTTTGAGCTGGGACTTTATCTAAAAAAGCGCTTTAAGCTAACTATTTTCAATCCGCTTCTAATCGGTATCGTGCTTACCGTCTGCGTGCTTTTACTCTTTAAAATTCCATACGAAAAATTTAATGCGAGCGCCTCGCACATTAGCTTTTTCTTAACGCCGATTACCGTCTGTCTAGCTGTGCCGCTATACGAGCAGCTGGCGCTTTTGCGAAGTAATTTTTTAGCTATTTTCGCAGGACTGATTTCGGGTATGATCGCAGGGCTAGGCAGCATCTATGCGATGTCGGTGATATTTGGGCTAAATCACACAATGTATGTCACGCTACTACCGAAATCTGTCACGGCACCGATCGGTATGGGTATCAGCGAAAGCTTAGGCGGTATCGTGACGCTAACGGTGGCCTGCATCATCGCTACGGGCATCATCGGTAGCGTATTTGGCGAGGCACTACTTAAAATTTTTGGCATCAAAAAGGCGATGGCAAAAGGTATCGCCCTAGGCTGCGCAAGCCATGCGATGGGAACGGCGCGCGCTCTTGAGATCGGTGACGTAGAGGGCGCAATGGCGTCTTTAGCGATGGCAGTTACGGGACTTCTTACCGTCATCGGTGCCGGTATTTTTGCACATTTCATCTAAGGAGAAAATATGATAATCTCGATCGCTAGACAAACGGGCGCAGGCGGGCGCGAAACCGCGCGCAAACTAGCCGAGCGCTTAGGCTACACCTATCTAGCCAAGGCGGATCTGCTCCGCAAAGCAGACGAGCTTGGCTGCTTCGAGCAGATGTATGAGTTCTACAACGAAATGCCCGTAAATACGCTACTTCAGGCAATCTCGCACAACGAGCTAGCCAATGAGCAGAAGCGCGATCGTATCGTAGCAATCTACGAAAAGATCGTCTCGGGCGGCAACGTTATAGTGCTTGGGCGCTGCGCCGGGTTTTTCTTGCGCGGACATCCGGATCTGCTGACGGTATTTTTACGCGCGAGCGATGAGTTTAAGCTCGCTAGATTGGAAAAAGAGGGTCACACCGACGCGCGCGAGTATATGGAGGAAAGCGACGCGGGCAGGATGAGCTTTCATCAATACTACACCAACCAAGTCTGGGGCGCATCCGCCAACTACAATATCTGCATCGACACATCGTATTGCGGCATCGATAATGCGGTAAATATCATCGAGTATCTAGTAAAACATCACATTGAAAAATGATTTGCGCCTAAGAGCATAAAAGTGGAATTTATCTTTTCGAAGATGAATTCCACTTGATCTCGCAAACCCGCCCTATTTCTATCGTAATTTAAAATTTACATCTCTTTCAGCTTGAATTCCATTTATAAATGACGCATTTAGCTGTATTATAAAGTCTCTCGTTCAATGCGACATTAAATTCTAAACCGCGCCTACTCACCGAAAATCAGCAAAATTTAGCTAAAATTTGACGAAATTTAAATCCAAATTTAAGGAGATAAGATGCAAAGCAAAGCCCATCTATGCCCAAAATGCGGCGAAAACACGATATATTTCGACGGCATTTGCCACTCGTGTCGCCAAAGGCAGAGGCGGGAGGAGATTTTAAACCTAAGCGCGGACGAAGTGGAGGCGATGATCCTAAAAATCGTAGACCGAATCGACGAGATCGAAAAATGGGATGAGATTTACAACGATTTTTGGGCGCTTTTTAGCCTGCTGGATATCCACGA
Organism: uncultured Campylobacter sp.; assembly: GCF_938030685.1. Lineage (GTDB taxonomy): Bacteria > Campylobacterota > Campylobacteria > Campylobacterales > Campylobacteraceae > Campylobacter_B. The sequence continues at coordinate 34,938 of NZ_CALHHX010000214.1, forward strand.
TCCAAGGATCGCGCGAGCTGCGGCGGCGAAGCAGATCTACTATCCGCCCGAACTCTACTTCGGCGCGCCTAAGGACGTAAGAGACGCGCTCATAGCAAAACTAGACTCGCTACAAGATAACTCCAAAAACACTCTAAACGACCTTCTGTGCTCGCTTGCGTGGCAGGGCGACGAGCAGACGACGCGGCTTTTTTACGAGCTGTATCAAAACCCGAAGCCGTGGCGCCAAAAGCTCTACGCGGGCACTGAAATTTACGCGCAAATCGGCGGTTGGAGCTTTGATCGGATGGGCGAGCGAAAATCGCTCGTTTTTGATAAATGCCTCACAGCAGTGCGCGTAAAAGATAGCGCGGAGAAAAACGGCGAGCGTGCGAGCGGGCTCGGAGATGAAAGCGCGAGCGAAATTTTAAATTTCAAAGGCGGCGCGAGCGGCGCAAATTCCGAACAAAATGCGCAAAAAGACGCGAGCGAAATTTCAAATTTATACGCGGGCGCGCAGAGTGCTCGCACAGGCATGGGCGAAGACGCGATCTTGCGGAACGAGCGCGCAAATTTCAAATCAGACGCGCAAAAAGACGCTAGCAGCGGTTTAAATTTAAGCGAAAATGCAAAGAACGCCAGCTGCGAAGGCGCGAACCAAAACGCGGATGAGCCCGTACGTATCGGCAGACCTACGGGGCAAAAGTGCGAGTTTTGCGGCTGCGAGATGCTCGATATGCTGCGTCTAAAAGCATCTGAACCGCGGCTTGCGTTTCTAAATTTAAAGCACGACGCGATCTTTCGCTGCTGCCCGACCTGCGTCGGTTCGGTAATATATTTTTGCAAATGCGGCGCGGACGGCGAGCCGCAGATGCGCTGCGAGGGCGAAGGGATGGAGAAGAGCTACTTTTCGCAGCAGGATATGGCGCGGCTGAGCGGTATGAAATTTAAGCTAGGCGGCGAAGTATCGCCCTTTTACGGCTGCTTTAGCGAGCTTGACGTGACCGTGGGCGGCTATCCGCAGTGGGTGCAGGACGCCGAGTACCTAGCCTGCCCTAGCTGCGGCGGGACGATGAAGCATCTAGCGCAGATCCCATTCGGCGAGCTGGTGCAGGGCGAGGGGGTCATATATGTGCAGATCTGCGAGAAATGCGAGGTTTTAGGCGGCTGCTTTCAGTGCACGTGAGGGTAAAATCAAAATTTTAGCTAAAGCGCGTCAAATTGCATTTAAAGATGGATAGAATTATAATGCTGTCCTTTTTGATCTGAAAAGGTACCACATAGCTTTTAAAGATCATCTCTCTGATGTCGTTTCTGTTTTGTTTTAATTTTTTCTAAAGCGATACGGCATAAAGGGGATTTTCTCGATCTTGAGCTCGCGCATAAAATCATCAGCCCGAGCTTCGCTGTGCAAAGCTATAAAATTAGCGATATTTTCGAGTTCGCTCACGAAATTTTCAGAGTATAAAATTACCACGCGAGCCCTTTTTCGGCTAACCTTTCTTTTATCTCATCATCGTTATAAAGCTTCAATTCGCCTTTGTCCGATCGATCTATTATCTCGTCGAGCTTTTTTTGATCGGATTCGCTTAGCATAGGCTCGTCGCAAACTATAGTTGCCGTCGGATCAAGTAGCAGCAAAGCCTTTATAGCTTTTATGGTATTATCGTTTTGTGTTTTTATATTGATCGTCGCCATCTTAGCTCCTTTGCGTTTTATTTTACTAAAAAATTTTTAAAATGCAGCTTTCGTAAAATTTTAAAATAGCTTCATGCTGCCTAAATTTGATTAAAAGGAATTTACGGGTTATTGGCTTGGGTAAAAAAAAGGGGGGGGCACAGGGCGCAGGCTAAATTTTGATTTACAGCCAAATTTAGCCCGCCCGCATAGGCTGTAAAACGCTATCTACTCGCTAAGCGCCTCCGCGACGTGATCCCAGCCGAGCGCTCTAGCATAATCAAGCGCGGTTTTGCCGTGGATATTTTTAGCGTTTTTATCCGCACCCTTAGCGAGCAAAAGCTCAACTCTCGTCAGATTGCCCGCGATCGCCTCGTGGTGCAGCATCGTGTAGCTCTCATCGTCCGTGCGCGTGATCTCGTCCGGATACCCGCGCAAAAACTCCTCGAAATTTTTCTTCGTATTGACGCTCATCGGGTGCTCGGTTAAATTTTGCGGATGTTCCTGCTGTTCATACGCCACCAGCACGACGTCAGGATCGCCGAAATTTAACCCCCACGCCTCGTCGTGCTCGGCGCGCTCGCTCTGGCTCATAGCTTTGCGCATCGCCTGCACGCTAAAGCCGCCGTAGGTCTTGCCCTCTATCGCAAACATCCAGTCGCTGATCTACTCTAGCGGCACCGCGACTTCGTCGCCGTTTTTGACGTTGCTTAGCACGTTCGGGTCGTTTACGAGCACGCCGCAAACGCGCTCGCCGTCAAAATACACGTCGTTTACCCACATATGCTCGACCTCGGTGCTGCCGTTTAGCTCTTGCGAAAAGGCGACCTTGACGCAGGCAAAGCTAAGCGCGGGGACGATGCGGAGACGCTCCCAGTACAGCTCGCGCCAGAAGTAGCGAAAGCTCTTTCGCGTCTGCTCGAATGCTTTTAGCATTGCCTCATCTTCGCCGTCGGCATAAAACACGGGCTCGCTCTCTTTTGCGTCTTTTGCTGCGGCGTTTCCGCCTTGCGCGCCCTTGCTATCGTCATTTTTCGAGCCAACGTCATCGCCGCCGAATAGTTTTTTAAACAGTCCCATTTGCTCCCCTTAAATTTAGTTGAGATTCGTATTGTATTTTAAATTTACTTTCATTTGCCTGATTAAAATAGCGGGCAAAATTTCACCGCGCGAGCCGTATAGCGGAGCGCAGAAGAGCAGGGCGGTCTTACGGCTTGAGCTCCGCGCCCGTGCAAAAATTAGCTATAATTGCGTTTAAATTTAATTAAAGGAGAGATTATGGGGCTATTCGGTTTGGGCAAAAAAGCTGAAAAAGCGCAAATCCCAAGTACGTTTGCCGGCAGGGTGGATAAATTTTGGGCGGAATTTAGCGGCGTGATAGATGAGATCAAGGCCGATCTGGCGGCGGAAGAGTTTGAAAAGGCGATGCAAAAGACTGACGAGAAGCTTCGTATCTGCCTTGCCGAACCCTATTTTATGACGGGGCTCGCGGGCGATAAGCTCGATCTAGTGCTAACTCCAGAGGGTATGAGGCACCGATTATTTTGGCTAAGCTTTATCAAAAACGCTATGCCTAAGCAGCTCGAGGGCAGAATGCGCTGCACGCTCGGAAAGCCGCGTGCGCCGCGAGGTATCGGCGGACTTGAGATGTACGACACGCGCGTAAGCGCCGAGGAGTCGATGATCTACGCGCAGTTTAACGAAAGCGACGTGGATATTAAAATTTACAACGAAAACCTAGCGGCTCTGCTCGCGCAGGACGAGGGCAAAGCGGGCAATCTAAGTTTCATCCTACTTGATAACATCATCGGCGAGACGACGGTCATTAACACTTTGGGCATGCTTGAAGTGCTTGATAAGCCGCAGGAAAACGGCGTGCCGCTAAGCGAATTTGCCGATCTGGTCGATGAGAAATTCGGCGAAAAAGCCGCGCGCGAACCGCTAAAGAATTTTTTCAGCTATGAGATACAGCCGCGCGGTAGCGAGGTGCGCGAGGACGTGATCGTGGGCACCACCTGCCTAACGGCCATCGTAAATCAGTACCTAAACGGCGAGCGCGACATCTACAACGAAGCCTTCGAGCTCGGTATCAAATTTTGCTTTCTTAGCATTGATAACGGCGGCGACGTGCAGGCGGGCTTTGATCTGCGAAACAAGATCGAGGACGAGGAGCTAGAAAGCTGCAGCTCATTTCTAGAGATAATCGGCGGCGCAACCGGACAGAGACACGCATACATCGATCTTATCTGCTATGACGAGGAGAAATTGAAAGAAAAGGTAAGCGAGCTTTGCAAAAAATATGGCGCGAATATACAAATCCACGACTTTAAGCGGTAGCGACTTTGGTTTTTACCGCTACTAAAATTTGCGACTTAAGCGGTAGGCCTCTGTTTTTGCGGCAGATAAATTTAAAATTTTGCGCCATCGCAGAAAATAAATTTTAAAACTCTACGCCGCCGCGTAAAATAAATTTAAAATTTGCCGCGCCGCACGCTTTTCGTTCGGTTTTGTCGTTCCGCTGATACGCGCTAAATTTGATCAAATTGCAAGCTTGCGGTGCAAATTATAGTGGCGCGATTTAGGATTTTGTTTATGCACGTGATTCGCTTGCAATGTAGATCAGCGTGGGCGTTTTTTATAAAATATACACACCGCTTGCAAATTTCACGCGCTGTGCCTGTTCGCATACATAGCTCGCTACGTAGAATTTTTATCGGCCACAATAATCCTCAGCGCGAGATTTGTTAAGATTTAAGCACCAACGCATAATTTGATAAAATTTTAGAAGCGGACACGCAATAAATTCCAAGAAAAAAACCAAGCACGAAAGAATTCTAATGAAATTTTGCAAAATGCTCTTTGGTAGAATTTATAAAAATTATAAAGATTTGACTCGGACAAATTTTAAAATTCTATAAAAAGCGGGTTTTATAAAAATCTTGCCAAGCCATGAAATTTCAAGAAAATTCCACAGAATTCCGATAAGTTTTTTGAAATTTTACTATAGCAGAATCCGATCCATCGCGCGCATTAGATTTAGCATTTGAGCGTGTTCGAAAACGTCGTGCGTGCGGATGATCGCGGCGCCGTTTAAAGCGGCGATTTGGTGCAGATACAGCGAGCCTGCGAGCCTATCCGCGACCGCAGAGGGGCTGTAAAAATCGATAACGCTCTTTCTGCTCGCGCCCACGAGCAGCGGGCAGCCGAAGTGCAAGAAATGCTGCAAATTTTTAATCAGCACCAAATTTTGCTCGGCGGTCTTGCCAAAGCCGATGCCCACGTCAAGGATGATCTTTTTAAGTCCCTCGCTTCGCAGCCGCTGCAAATTTTGCGCAAAAAATTCATCTATCTCGCCCATCAGATCGTCATATTTTGGTGCAAGCTGCATATTTTGCGGCTTTCCCTGCATGTGCATCAGCACGTAAGCGGCGTTGTAGCGAAGTGCAAGCGGTGCGAGAGCGAGGTTTGCGCTGATGTCGTTAATGATACTAAAGCCCCGATCTAGCGCAAATTCCAAACAATACTCATCGAAGCTATCGAGGCTAAATTTAGCCCTTTCGTGTAGACGCAGGCGGTAAATTTCGCTCAGCACGTCCTTTATACGCGCAAACTCCTCATCCCTGCCGCAGTACCGGCTGCCTGGGCGCGAGCTCACGCCACCGATGTCGATGATAGCGGCGCCTTGCTCAATCATCTTTTCGATCTTATTGGTCGCCTCTTTTAGGTTTGCCGCGCGGCTTGCGGGATTGAAGCTATCGGAGTTGATATTGACGACGCCCATTATTTCGCAGCTTTGCGGCTTAGCAAATTTCTCGCTTAGAAATTTCGCGACCTCTTTTAACCCAAAATCCTGCAGCACTTCCTTCTGCGCTAAAACCTCAATCTGGCGATCGTTTGCGATTAAAACCGCATCCGTATCGTCGCGCCCCAGGATCACCCCTTCGTTACATGCAAGCTCGGCGCCGATACTAAGGGCGTCTTGTTTTAAAATATTCGCCGCTGGCGCTCGCAGATCTTTTAGATAGAAAAAGTTTAGCCGCGATTTTTTCTGCATTATCGCCCGCCCCGCATTTCGCACGCCGATACGCTCGCAAATCAGCGCGAAATCGGCATCGTTTGAAATTTTATAAATTTTCATCTTTTCTCCTCGATCATCAACAGTAACGGAGTAAGCACGGCGTGAGCTTTGGCGTTATGCTCGGCAAGGTAACTCAAGCGGTCAATCCGCTGCAGCTCATCGCCGCTTAGCCTAACGCCCGCTTCGAAGCACTCTAGCGCGATCTCGCCGATGAGCGCTTTTAGCGCCGTTTTGTCCAGCTCGCTCTTGCGCTCCAGCGCGATCTGCGCGTCGATAAACTCAACCGCTTCCTTTAGGCTGAGCCTGGCTAAATTTAGCCCAGTGCGGTATCTGGGCTTTCGCACGCAGAGATTTTGCACCACGAGGCGCGATCGGATGGTAGGCAGCAGGGCGTTGATGAAAGGGGTGATCAGGAAAAACACCGTGTTTTTAGGCGGCTCCTCTAAAATTTTAAGCAGAGCGTTTTGCGCCTCCTCGCCGAATTTCGTAGCGGCGATGACGATGATCTTATCCTCGCGCTCGGCGACGTAGGCTTCGTCTATGATCTTTCGCGCCTCGTCGATCTTAAGCTCGGTGCTTTCAAAAAACCTTAAATTTTTGCGCGGAATTTCGGCTAAAATTTTATCTTTAAAGCCCTCATAATCGCTCGTTAAAACGATCTGATTTATGATTTTCAAAGCACCACTTCGTCAAAAAGCACGGCGTCGATGCTTTTGTCTAAAATTTTAAAAAGTTGGATCAGTTTTAGATCCAGGCTCGGATCGCTCTCGCTCATATAAAAGCTGTTTTGCAGCCTCTCGTCGATGAGCCACAGATAGCTATCTTCGTGGCTTTTGGCGATTTTGGCCAGCGGATGGTTGCCGTTGCCGATGTAAAAATATATAAAGCCGTTGGCAAACGCGAGGCTTAGCATATCGTTTAGCAGCAGCGCGTCCTCCAGGCTATTTACTCCGCCGCGGTAGAGCGAGCGCAGAGAAAAAAACGGCAGTAGCGGGCGTGAGTTGGTAGAGGAGTTGATCTTTTTGATGATGTATTCGCTAAACCAGCTTCGCTCATCGTCGCAGATGACGATGAAAGCAAAGCCGTCGTGGAGGAATTTCAGCTTTGATGCTAAAAGCGGCGTCCAGTCCTCCTTGCGATCCTCAAGCCACTCAAGCCCGGGCTCGGAGCGCATCGCCGTGACGCTCCAAGTGTGCAGATCCTGCATTATTTATCCAAATCGTAGGCTTTATGCAGCGCGCGCACGGCAAGCTCGCCGTATTTGGCCTCTACGATCATCGAAATTTTAATCTCGCTCGTGGAGATCATCTGGATATTTATCCCTTCGTCCGCGAGCGTCTTAAACGCCTTGCTGGCTATGCCACTGTGGCTTTTCATACCCACTCCGACCAAAGAAACCTTTACGATATCGGCGTCCGATTCGATGATGGAATTCGGATTTGGATTTACCTCTTTCATTACCGCATAAGCAGTCTGCAGCTCGTTTTGCGGCACGGTAAAGCCCAAATTCGTCTCGCCGTTTCGTCCGATATTTTGCACGATCATATCGACGTTGATCTCCTTGCTCGCAAGCGCGGAGAAAATTTCAGCCGCGACGCCGGGGCGATCCTCTACGTTTCTAATCGTGATTCTTGCTTGATTTTTATCCAGTGCAATGCCGCTAATTACCGCATCTTCCATCTTTTCTTCTCCTGTTATGAGTGTTCCTTCATGATCGTTAAAACTGCTTCGCGTCACCAAATTTACGTTTAATTTCTTCGCAAGCTCAACGCTTCGATTTTGCAAAACCTTCGCCCCCAAGCTCGCAAGCTCAAGCATCTCGTCGTAGCTGATACGATCAAGCTTCTTAGCCTTTGGCTCGATGCGCGGATCGGTCGTATATACGCCGTCTACGTCGGTGTAAATTTCGCACAGATCGGCATTCAGCGCTCCTGCGACGGCGACTGCGCTAAGATCGCTTCCGCCTCGCCCGAGCGTAGTTACTTCGCCTGCGGTGCTGATACCTTGAAAGCCCGCGACGACGACGATTTTGCCCTGCTTTAACGCCTCTTGCATGCTTTTAGGATCGATCGAGACAATGCGAGCTTTGGTGTGAAAATTATCCGTCACGATGCCTGCGCCTCGCCCGCTAAACGCGATCGCAGCATAGCCCTTGGCATTTAGCGCGATAGCTAAAAGTGCGCTCGTGACGCGCTCGCCCGAGCTTAGCAGCACATCCATCTCTCTGCCTACGGGAGTTTTAGTAAAAAATTCCGCCTGCTCGATGAGCTGATTGGTAACGCCGCTCATCGCAGAGACGATTACCGCGACATCGTGTCCTTCGTTTTTAGTCTTTATCACGCGCTGCGCAACCGCCTCGATCCGCTCTAGCGTGCCGACGCTCGTACCGCCGTATTTTTGAACGATCAGCATTAAATGTAACCCTCCTCCTTAAAATATTTTAAAACCGTCGCGTAAATCGGCTTTTTGAAGTGATTTACGTGCCTTAAAACCTCATTCGCGCCTACGAATTTAAATGCGTCGAACTCCGGAAGTTTAGTATTGATGTTTATATCGGCTAAGCTTCGCAATCTCACCAAAAAATACCTTTGAATTTGCCCGTCGTATGGGCGCATCTTTTGAGCTACCCCATCGGGAAAGTCGTAGCTAAGCCACTTCGGGCACTCAGCGATGATATCGACTTTGCTTGTTCCGATCTCCTCACCGAGCTCTCTGCGGATCGCCATCTTAGGCGTCTCACCATCGTCGATACCGCCTTGAGGGAACTGCCATGCTCCTCTGACGTCGCTTCGTTGCGCGATTAAAATTTCGCAGTTAAACGGATACGATGGCGAAAGCACGATTGCAGCGACATTCGGTCTGTAATTTTTCTCTTTTTCCATCTCGTTTTTCTCGTAAAAAATTTTCAAAATCTTACCGAAAAAATATTAAAATTTGCGTTAATAGGCTCGAAATTTATCTGAATTTTCGCTTTATTTGGCTAAATTTTGCTTTTGAAATTTCACGCCCAAGGGAAGCCCTTGCACATCTATATCCACGTGCCGTTTTGCACCTCCAAATGCCCGTATTGCGCCTTTGGCTCCTTCAGCGACAAATTTAACCTCGTGCGCGAGTATTTTTCGGCACTACGGCTTGAAGTGCGCGATTTTTTGGCGAAAAATCCGCATGCGCAAATTTCAACGCTTTTTATCGGCGGAGGCACGCCAAGTGCCGTGGATGCAGGGCTTTACGATGAAATTTTTGCGCTGCTTGCGCCGCATTTTACCGCCAAAGCTGAAATCAGCTCGGAAGCTAATCCAAACTCCGCTAGCCCCGCCTGGCTTAGGACGATGCAGGGGCTCGGCGTAAATCGCATCAGCTTCGGCGCGCAAAGCTTCAACGACGCCAAGCTAAAATTCCTTGGTCGCGCGCACAGTGCGGCGCAGATTTTTCTGGCGGTGCAAAATGCCAAAGCGGCGGGCTTTGACAATATAAATTTGGATCTAATCTATGCAAGCAAATTTGACGATAAAAGGAATTTAAAATTTGAAATGGCTGAGCTTGCGCGCTGTGAAGTGCCGCATCTAAGCGCCTATGCGCTAAGCCTTGAGGAAAACACGCCCTTTTTTGGGCGCGAAAGCTTCAAAAGGGAAAGCGCGGCTCTAGCTAAATTTCTCTTTGCCCTTGCGGCGGATAGCGGCTTTAGTCAGTATGAAATTTCAAATTTTGCCGCGCGCGGACTACGCTGTAAGCACAATCTGGCTTACTGGCACGGCGAGGATTACGCGGGATTTGGGGCATTTGCGGTCGGAACTAGCGGGCAGGTGCGCCTTAGCTCGCCTAAAAATTTGCAAGACTACATTGCAGATCCGCTGCAAAAACAGCGCGAAGCCCTAAGCGCGCAGGATAAAAAGCTCGAGCGCATATTTCTTGGGCTGCGCTGCGTTTTGGGATTTGAGGCGCAAATTTTAGACGCTGCGGAGCTAAGCAACGCGCAGCTGCTCGTGCGCGAAAAAAAGCTGAAATTCGGCGAGGATAAATTTTATAATCCTAACTTTTTGCTTGCCGACGAGATCGCGCTTTTTATCACGCAAGAAAGCCGCCGCGGGCGCTAAATTTAAGATTAATGAAATTTTAGTTACAATACGCCACTTTTTACGTTAGGAAATTTTATGTTTGGTATCAGTATGCCTGAAATTACGGTCATTTTAATCATCGCGATAATCGTGCTGGGGCCCGAAAAACTCCCAAAAGTGCTGGTCGAGCTCGCGAAATACTTCAAAGTCATCAAAAAAACCATCAACGACGCAAAATCGAGCTTCGATCAGGAGCTTCGCATCGCCGAGCTCAAAGAGGACGCCAAAAAATATAAAGAGAGTATCACACAAGCAAGTGAGGGCGTGCGCAAAAAGCTCACGTTTGAGGAGCTCGACGAGATAAAAGGCGGCATAGACTCGGTCAAAGAGACGCTAAATGCGGGGCTAAAAGACGCGGAAAGCTCGCTTAAAGAAACGCTTAGCTCGGACGCCGCCAAAGACGTGCTAAACTCCGCGAAAGTCTCGGCGCAAAAACAAAGCGAGACGGCAAATTTAAAAGCAAATTCGAGCGGCGAAAATTCCGCGCAAAGCTCGGGCGCCGCGAACTCTATGCAAGGCTCCGCCGGCGGTGCAATGAATTCCGGCGCTGAAAGCAAAAGCGCGAATTCTAGTGCCGAAAATAAAAGCAAAAATTCCATGCCGAGCACGGGCAACAGTGCAGGAAATTCCGCACAAAATACGAATGCAAGCGGTGAAGCGAAAAGCGCTGCGCAAAATATGAATGTAAATTTAAACGGCGATGCGCAAAATTCTATGCAAAATTCCGCGCAAAATAACGACACGCAAAAATCATAATGAGAGAGAAATTTAATGTTTGAAGAGCTAAAACCCCATCTAGCCGAGCTTCGCAAGCGCCTAGTTATCTCCGTGCTTTCCGTCATCGTCCTTTTCATCGCGTGCTTCGGCTTTTGGGAAGATATTTTAGGCTTTATGACCCGTCCGCTGGTGCGCGTGCTTCCTAAAGGCAGTGAGATCATCTTTACCCAGCTTGGCGAAACGTTTTTTACCGCGATGAAGGTATCGTTTTTCACCTCGCTGCTTCTAGCGATGCCGATAATTTTCTGGCAGGCGTGGCTTTTCGTAGCGCCTGGGCTTTACGATAACGAGAAAAAATACGTCATCCCCTTCGTTAGCGGAGCGAGCGTTATGTTCTTTTTAGGCGCAGCGTTTTGCTATTTTTTCGTAATCCCCGTCGCGTTTAATTTCTTGGTAAATTTTGGCGCCAAGCAATTTACTGCGATGCCTACGATCGGTGAATATGTAGGCTTTTTCGCTAAGCTCGTCGTCGCATTCGGCATCAGTTTCGAGCTTCCTGTAGTAACCTTTTTCCTAGCTAAAATCGGGCTTGTGACAAACAAAAGCCTAAGCGATTTTTTCCGCTACGCAATCGTCATTATTTTCATCTTTGCAGCGGTGATGACGCCGCCGGACGTGCTTAGTCAGTTTATGCTCGCAACTCCGCTAATTGCGCTTTATCTGCTTTCAATCTTCATCGCCAAAATGATAAATCCGTATAAGCAGGAGGATGACGAAGGCGAAAATTCCACGGACGTAGCGCAGGCGTGAGATGGCGGATCTAAATTTAGTTGGCAGCTACGATTACGAGCTTCCTAGCGAGCTCATCGCAAGCGCGCCCGTGATGCCCAAACAAAACGCGCGCCTGCTAATCTACGACCGCGCCAAAGAGCAGATCACTCACGCGCACTTCGGCGATTTGGCGGATGCCCTGCCGCCTTGCGATATTATTTTTAACGACACGCGGGTGATTAAGGCGCGCCTTTTCGGTCATAAAAACAGCGGCGGCAAAATCGAGCTTCTGCTAAACTCGCCGCTTGAGGGCGATAAATTTAGCGCCTATATCCGCGGCAGCGTCAAAGCGGGTAGCGAATTAAAATTTCAAAGCGGTCTTAACGCGCGCGTTTGTGAGCTGATAGAAGGCGGGCTTCGCATCGTGCAGTTTGAGCAGGGCGGCGAAGCTTTAAACACCCATGATGTTTTTGAAATTTGCGAACGTATCGGCCATGTGCCGCTGCCACCGTATATCAAGCGCACCGATACCAAGCAGGACGAAAGCTGGTATCAAAGCATCTTCGCGCGCGAGCAAGGCGCCGTCGCCGCACCCACCGCGAGCTTGCATTTTAACGATGCGATGCTAAACGATCTGCGCAAAAACCACGAAATTTATTTTATCACGCTGCACGTGGGCGCGGGCACCTTTAAGCCCGTGGAAGTAGCGGATCTGCGCGATCATAAGATGCACGGCGAGCTCTACTCTATCCCGCCGCAGACCGCGCAAATTCTAAAAAGCGAGCGAAAAATTTTAGGCGTGGGTACGACGGTAACGAGAACGATCGAAAATTTTGCACGCAATGGGCAAAGCAGCGGAATCTGCGAGCTGTTTTTGCACCCGGGCAACCCGCCGATAAGACAGAATTTTTTGCTTACAAATTTTCACCTACCCAAATCCACGCTGATAATGCTCGTAGCGAGCTTCATCGGTCTTGAGCGCACGCTTGAGCTCTACCGCATCGCAGTGGAGCAAAGATACCGCTTCTACTCCTATGGCGATGGGATGCTTGTGCTATGAAAGCCGTGGTTTTAGGCGCGCTAGCAATATTGGCTGCGACGGCAGGCTTTGCGGCAAGAAAACTTTTTGCTAAAAAGCCCGCCGTAAGCGGCAAAATTTTCTCCGCTGCGCCTAAAGCCAAAGAAAGTAATTCCGTCGTGCCTAGACGCGAGGATATCGCGCAGATCGATATTTTAAAAATTTTAAAATTTCAAAGCGAAATTTTATTTGAGGAGTGCACAAAATACGACAGCACGCTCTATCTTAGTTTCCCACCGCAGCTACCGCGTATCTACGGCGGCGAGGTGCTAAATCTCACTAGCGCGGTCTTTGACGCGTGTGAGTTTTTCCTGCAAAATATCGCTGAGCCAATCCGCGTAAGCGTGGAATTTAGCAGTAAGGAACTTAGAGCAAATATGAGCTCTATCAAGCTCGACGTGCGAGTAGGTATCGATCGCGAGCTAAAGGATCCGCGTACCTATGCGCTTAAAAGTGCACTAGAAAGCGCTGCTAGCACGGATGATGAGTATCTTACTTCGGCGCAGACCCATTTGCGTGCACTCGGTTCGCATCCAAGTATTGGAGCCGACGGGCGAGGGACATTTATCAAAATGGATGCGGTGCTTAGCTGCTTCGCGCAGCAGAGCTTTGGCACAAAAAAATACGACTACAACGTCATCATCACGCATAAAAACCGCGCGATCTTCGAGGAGCTGCGCGATTTTTTGAGCGGGCTTGGTTGCGACGTGATGCCAAACTCCAACTGGGAAAGCGCGAAGAGACATCTAAACGACTTCATCTACGTAGCCGACGTCGTCATCCTTGACGCCGAGATCCTACGCGCCAATATAAGCGAAATAAACTACCTCAACGCGCTGGAAAAAGACGGGGTATTTTTCATATTTTTGCTCAAAAACAAACACTCGCTCAAGGTACTGGAGGGGCTAAATTTTAAATTTTTCAAGCTCGAGATGCCATATTTCTACGACGAGTTTTATGCCACGCTCGATATCATCGAAAAGATCAAAAACGATGAGAATTTCTTGGGGCTGTAGCGAACAGGCAGCGATAAATTTAAAACCGAAGATATTGAAGTGCTATATTTTGACTTAGATTGGATCAAGGGCAATATAAACGATAGCGAATATACCTTAAGGCAGCAGCGGTATGAGGCGTATTTGGAAGGGCTACATAAAAATATGCATACGCTAGAAAGAATTTTTGCGGGCATAAACTTCAACGATTCGCTATTGCTACCCAAAAAACAAATCAATGAAAAGTTGCATTTGAAATTTTACATCGGAGATTTGCAAAATGGATATTATGAACTAAAATGCGTTATGAGCTCAGATCAAAGATGCGACGCGGCGCCCGGCGAAATAATAACGAGCGAGATATTTTACGAAAATGGCAATTACCGCTTCTCTTTCATCCTTGCCTGCTTGAAGGAATATGCCGTTAACTTCTCCAGGATAGATAGCCTTAAATTTAACGCGATTTCGCAGAAAAAATACCACTTTGAGCATAAGAAATTTAAACTTTCATAGAAAACCGCGCGCCTCAGTCGTCGCGCATAAAATTTTGCCCGTAAAGATCGCACCTTAAATTTATCCCGCTTGCAAGCCGCAAACAACGTAAATTCCGTCGCGCCTTGCAGCTAAATTTATTAAATTTAACATAGTCCGCGCACAAGCAAGTTTATTTCGTCCGTTTACCTCAAAAACGCTCAAGCTCCATTTTTAAAATTTACGCCCCAGACAAGCTTAAGAGACTTTGACAAGCAGCCCAATCTATTTTGAGGCGCCCGATAAGACGTATATAAAGCGAGTAAATTTAAGAATTTAGTGCGAGGCTCGGCTCGCGATTTAAATTTTATCTTTCGCTCTCTTTTTTAGCCTTGACCGCCTCATAAAGCTCGTCGATCGAGGTCGCGGACGAGCCAGAGTATTTCTGCGCCGCTCGCATAGTCTTTTTGCCCCACTTACCGTCGATTGCCACGTCGTAGCCACCGAACATCAGACTGCGTTGGATATAATAGACTTTATCTTGCTGCGTCATATTTTGTTGCTTCTGCACTTCGCGCTCAGCATCTTTTGCCTGCTCACTTTTATGAACAAGCATCAGCCGTAAAGTATGCTAGCACTAAAGCTCCAGCAATCGGAACGACAAGGGTAACAAATCTATTATTTACGTTAGAAGTCAAGCCTTCTAAAAATGCCTTTGCAACGCAAAACACTATAAAAGCAGGAATGGAAGCTATAACGGCATTAAAACCACCCAAAATGGCTATGACGCCAAAAACGATAACCGCAGCTGCAAGCCCATCAAAAGCACCGCTACCGGCAAGGAAGCCTAGGAAAAAATTCATAATCTATCTTTTAAAATTTAAGTAATGTAATTCTCCAAAATTTAAATTTAATCGGAGAATTACAAAATTTCTCCGCCAGTGAACGGCGGAATATAGACTATTTAACGTGCTTCATAGTCCTATGAAATCGCGGACTGTGATCTCGCGCCATAAAAAAAGAACTAATTACGCCTATAACTCCTACAGCTATAACAATGTAAAATACGGTATCACTATTCTTAGTAAGAGCTCCCGCAAACCAAAGCCAAACTATAGAAATGAGAAGCGTCTTTATCCAAGGTCTGCTATAAGAGATCTCCGCCTGGCACCCACTGCATACGATTGCTCCGTATTTGATGTCGTCTTTGCCACAAAATGGGCACATTAAATGATCCGGATGTTCATTCTCTGCCATAATTTCTCCTTTGAAAAAATATAGGTGGAATTATATATAAGAGCGGGCTTAAATTTTAAAATTTAGAGTTTAAAATAGGGGGAATTTTAGCGGCTTTGTACCGCTAAAATTTAAAGATTTTCGAATGGATTTACGACCACGTCTTTGCGATCGAC
>NZ_CALHHX010000215.1 GCF_938030685.1 uncultured Campylobacter sp.
GATTACGACGTGAAATTCGGCGCCGATCCCTTTGAGCAGCTGCGGATCGAGCGCGGCAGCTTTAGCGTCGTCGTGGGCGCGCTGGTGCCCTACATCAAGACGCTGATGAAAAATGGCGCGGATTTTAAAATTTTAGAGCTTGACAAAAGTACGCTCAAAGAGGCTGAGCTGCCGTTTTACCTGCCTGCAAGCGAGGCCGCAAGCGTTGTGCCGCGCGCAGATAACGTGATAATCACGGCTACGACGCTCATCAACGACACGCTGGGTGGGCTTTTGCGCCTGAAAAAAAGCGGCGCCAAGCTCGTGCTCGTGGGGCCTACCACGCCGCTACTGCCGCAGGCGCTATTTGAGCGCGGCGTGGACTTTGCGGGCGGCACGCTCGTGCGGGATGCCGACGCGGTGCTCGATATCATCGCGCAGGCGGGCTCGGGGTATCATTTTTTGGGTAAATTTGCCGATAAAATCACGATCTGTAAGGGCTAGGGCGCGGATTGAAATTTTAAAATTCTGCGCGCAAAGGGCTTAAATTTAAAGGAGAAAATATGCAAAAGTGCGTCTATATCGTGCACGGCTACGACGCTTCGCCTAAAAGCCATTGGTTTGCCTGGCTTAAAGGCGAGATCGAAAAATCGGGCGCGAGCGCGGAAATTTTAACGATGCCTACGCCTGCGAATCCGAGGCTTGATGAGTGGCTGAAGACATTGCGAGAAAGCGTAAAATTTGAAGGCGAAGTCTATTTGGTCGGACACAGCCTCGGATGCCCTACGATCTTAAATTTCTTACAAAGCAGTGCCGCAAGCGGCGCAGTAGAGGGCGTCGTGCTAGTTTCGGGGCTTGCAAAGCCGCTTAGCGATCCGCAATTTAAAATTTTAGACGAGTTTATGGATAAAGGCTTTGATTTTGAGCGCATAAAAGCCGCCGCAAAACAGCGCGCGGTGATTGCCGCAAAGGACGATTATATCGTGCCGTTTAGCTTCAGCCGTAAGTTAGCGGGGCAGATCGATGCTAAGTTTTACGAGGTGGAGAAGGGCGGGCATTTTTTGGATAGAGACGGCTTTACGAAGCTCGATCTTGTGTATGAAATTTTAGAAAAAATGATGAAATTAAAAGGCTAGGCTTCGGGCAAACGCGCCCGCCCGCCCGGTTTTTGCTTCTGTATTCGCGCCGCTCGCATTTTCTCTGCCGGAGTTCGGATTTGCTTTGCGGCTAAGATCAAGGTTTCGTCGTTAGCCCGAAGGCTATGCGCCCGCACAGATAAGCCTGCGGCGTAATCGTCGTTTGCGAGGCGAGTTCCGTGCCATTTTAAAATTTTGCAAATGTCGCAGCGATATAAGCGTGTTCTGCATAAATGTTAAAGCGCGGCGGCTAGCGAGAATTTTATCAGTTCGCAAAAATTTTGTCCGCGGCGAAATTTCACACTCTTGAGCGTGGGCTAAATTTTGTATCCAAGCCCGTGCCGCGCGAAAGATAAAATTTAAAGCCTGCGGCGGAGCTTTTGCGATGATAGAATTTTAAAATTTTAAGGCAAGCGGGATGAGCTAAATTTTAAATAGCACCCAGCTCGCATGCGTTAAATCTGCGCCCAAACCCGCGCTGCGCGAGAGATAAAATTTAGCGGGCGCGAAAGGCGCATAGGCTTAGCTCTTCTTTCCGTTAAACATATACGAGATCACGAAAACGAGCAAACAAATAGGCACGAACGCAAATGCAAACGGCGCGCTCCAGCTGGCAGCCTACTCGCCCCAAAAATATCCCTCCGCCAAGCACGCCAGAAAGCTGACGTAAAAAGCGCCGAGCGATAAATTTTCTACTGTAAAAAGCAGCAAACTAAAATTTGGATTTTCTACAAACAGCTTGCTTAGCTTAAAATTTTTATATCTTTTGAACAAATACCAAAGCAGCGCGCAAGCCAAAATCGCAAATATTGCTACAAAAACGGCGATTCTTAGCACGCCCGCCAAAGGCAAAACCGCCAAAATCAAAGACGCCGCCCACCAAATAAGTAAGAAAACCATCGGCACCGCCAGCAAATACTTCGCCGTCCTATGAAATTTATATTTTTGCTCTGCACTCATCGGTCTTAAGTCCCTTAAATTTTTTAATAAAATTCATATTAGAGAATTTAGCGCATCTCTATATCTCTACCTCCCAAATAATATTCTTCCAGCGGATAATTTATATTGCCGCAGTTATCAAATTTAAAACCTTTTCCAATACCGACTACGGCATTTTTTCTCTCTTTATAGTATTTCTTCACGATAATAAAATTTCCTCTCTCTCTCGTATCGCACAGATACTCCGAATGGTTAAATTGCATATAATTGCCGTTAAATATAGCAAATTTATCAAGAAACAAAGTGCCTGTGACTTCTTTCTCGCCACCGCCAACCCTAACTATCGGTCTGTCAAATCCAACGCTCGTATCTTTCAAATTTATTTTTAGATATTTCTTTGGATCGGTTTTTTTAGCCTTTAGCTCTTTCATCAGTATCTGCTCGGTCGTTTTTCCCTCTTGATAATATTTTTCTAATACTTCAAAACAATTTGATAAGTTTATATTTTCTAGTTCATAGTATGCAACCTCGTATCTACTGGACCAAAGACTACCGAAGGTTTTCAACCTATAAGCATCAATCATCCAATATAGCTTTACATCATAGTCCAAATATGCCCCGGCTACTTTTTTATACAGCTCCTCTTTGGGCAAAATTCTATCCTCTTTCAGGCAGTATCCTTGCTTGTATTTGTTGTAATCGGGGAGAGAAACTATCACAAAGCCTCGTGAAGTGGAATAATCGGGAATCATACGGATAAATGCGGCGCAGAGTATTATTATAAGAAGCAGCGTGCCAGCTAGGGCTTTAAATTTAAGAGATTTATAAAATTTCATATCAGTCCTTTTCTATCCATCCATTCGTTAGAGGCTAATTCTTTCGGACCAGGAGGAGTTTTCTTCCCCCACAAATAATAACTCAATATATCGGCACCGTAATTGCCCTCTAATTCTAATCTCAAATCAGTTTCTTTTTTGCTCATCTCTTATCCTTTTTCGGTTACATTCGTTAAGATAAAATTTCAACCAATCTTATCCACCGTGAATCCACATATCCAGCTCCTGTTCTGCCGGAGCTTTGATATCAAAATTTATATTTCCGCAATTATCGTATGAAAATTTACGCCGCAAATGCTTCATATGAGTGTAAGCTAAGACTTCATTAAGGCTTTCTAAGTTCTCATATCCGTTTTTTATTCGCATTAAATTTTCTTTGCTTTTGATTTTTGTTAAATCTTCTTTATTGTTAAGCTCGATATACCAACTTATATAACCAGGTCTGGCATAATTCACAAAAAATTTATTCTCTTTTATTAAAAATGATTTTTCTAAAAACATTTTTCCACCATGAAGCGGATTTTTCTCTTCCGATAAGATAATAGGCTGTCTAAAGCCTAAAATTTCATCCTTATATACAAAATATTTTGATAGATCGGAGATATCTATTTGCGTCTTGTCTTTTATCTCATAATCAAAACTCTTTCTGTCGGTATTTTCAACCAAAAAATCAAACCAGTTTTCTTCATTAAAATCGCCGATTAGATAGAGCTTGGAGACGCTCGCCGTATAAAAACTATGGCCGAAATTTTTTATATCGTGCTCATCGATAATGGTATTTCGCAAAATTTCATAGTCGTGATATCTTTTAAAATAATTTATAGCGGCATTTCGAAGTAACTCTTCGTTGCTCAGAATTCTATTCTCTTTTAGACAATATCCCTTTTGATATTTGTAATAGCTAAAAATA
>NZ_CALHHX010000216.1 GCF_938030685.1 uncultured Campylobacter sp.
CGCCCCTTTTTATCAGGCAATCTGCGCTCGAAATTGCCGAAGCGGTCGCCGCCGATGCTCTTGCCGCGCGCGTATCGCCACAGATCGCCGCCCTGCCAGCCAAGATCGCCCGCCTGCTTTTTCGTGATAAAATTTTGCGGCAAAGCGCCCGTACGGCGGATATGAGCGCTCACGCACTCCCTGCTTATGCAGGGCTCGTCCGCGAGCTGATTTTTAGAATTTGCAGCGGGATTTTGAGATTGCGAAGCTTCATAATCTGCGCTACGCCGCCTGTGGACGTCCGCCTCGTCTTTAGGATTTGCGGCGGCGGGCTCGTTTGCTTGCGGATGAGATTTTAAATCTCCTAGGTCTGCTCCGCCGTCTGCGCTTCTTGCACCGCTCTCATCTTTTGCGCCGGCGCTGCTTACGGGATTTTCGGAGCTTGAAATTTTGCGATCGGTGCCGCTTTTTAAATTTTGCGCGCCGCTTTTACGCGACGCAGCATCCAGGGTTTTTGAGGTAAAAATCCGCTCATCTTTAGCCGCGAGGCCGCGCGAATTGGAGATGAAATTTAGTGCCAAAAGAAGTACTGCAAAAATTGCGAGTGGAATCAGCTTTTTTGCCACCGCTAGCCTCTTTTGCGCGTGGCAAAGCGAAAATAGAGCACGATCGCCGCTACTATCGCGCCTAGAGCCAGCGGAGCGATCCACGGCGCGTCCTTGACATGCGCATAGAGCCCGCGCACGAAATCGCCCGCGTAGTAGCTCAGTAGCCCCACCACAAGCGCCCAAATGAGCGAGCTTACGGCATTGATGACGCTAAATTTTAAAAATGAATATTTTGTGATGCCGATCGCAATCGGCACAAGGGTTTTGAGGCCGTAGATAAATTTTTTGATTAAAATTATGCGGTCGCCGTATTTGCGAAACAAAATTTGCGCCAGAGCGAGGTTGCGGCGCTGTTTACGCAGATAGGGCATGATCTCTTTTTTATTGTAACGGCTTACTAAAAACAGCCCCGAATCGCCTATAAAGTTCGATATGCAGGCGATTACGATGCATAAGACGATATTGAGCTCGCCGGCCGAGCTTAGCACACCCGCTGCCGCAAGCGCCAAAAATCCTCCGCCCAGCGAATACAAAAACAGTATCAAATACCCCCACGTATGGAGGTTTGCAAACATCGATTCCATCGAATCCTTTCATTAGATCGTATAAAATTCTATAAATTTTGACTAAAGCAGCTTTAAAATTCGGTGCGAAAATTTCACTATAACGTCCCACGACGCCACTTGATTTTGCTGCGACATTAAATTTAAAATTCCGAGCAGCTGCCGCGAAATACAAAATTCCGCCGCAAAATATTAAGCGAAATTCTAAAATAAAATTTCTAGCATCAAGTAAAATCTCCGCAAAATTTAGCGTTAAAATTTTGCAATTCTAAATTTAATGACAAAATTTCGACTTCTTTAGAATTCAAAGTAACTCGCGAATTACGCAGGATTTACGCGATATCCTCAAATGCCTCCCACCCCGCGAATCGCAATAAAATTACGCACCTAAGTCTATTATTCTGCAGAAATTACGCGAGTAAAATTCCAAGCTGCTAATAAAACGCCCATAAAGCAAAATTTTTCGCTAAGCTATGCGCCTTAGCATCTTTAGCTAAATTTTACTCATCTGCGCCGATTACTCGCATCAAAAGTGCATAGCCCTCAGTATTTGGATCAAAAGCGCGGTCATTTTTGGTCTCCAGCACCGAGCCGCCTAGGCTCACGCCCGCAAACAGCCCGCCTTTATTCGTAAAGACGTACATATCTTGATTTAGCACGTCTAAAGAGCCAGAATCGGCGCTGTAGTTACCCGCAACCGCCGTAGCGTCGCCCGAAAGCGTGATTTGGGAATTTCGCATTTTTTGGATTACATCGTCATGCATTACGAAAATGACTAGATAATTATCCTCGTAGCCGATCTGAAGTCCTACGCTGGCGCTGCTGATCTCAGCGCCGCTAACGCTATGCGCGCCGTCGTTATTATAGATAATGATCCCCTCGCCATACATTCCGCCTATGATGAAGCCCAGCTTCTTGACGCTCGGAAAGATCACGATCGCACGGGCTTGCTGCGCTAGGTATTTGTATTGCGCATTCGTGCGCATCACCGACGAATAGGCACTCGCGCTATCAATGATGAGCTCATCCTCGGCAAATGCCGCGCTAAAAAGCAAAAATAAAGCGATTATAAATTTTTTCATTTCATACTCCTTATTTGGCTATCTCGACCGCGCGAAGCTCGCGTATGACGTTAACCTTGATCTCGCCTGGGAATTGAACCTTGTCTTGGATATCAGAGGCGATCTCTTTAGCGACCAAAACCGCCTCGTCGTCGTTCATAAGCTTAGCGTTTGCGATGACGCGGATTTCGCGACCTGCGTTGATCGCGTAGGCTTGCTTGACGCCGGTTTTACTCATCGCGATCGCCTCTATATCGCTAACGCGTTTTAGATAGCTCTCTAGCACCTCGCGTCTAGCACCCGGGCGCGCAGCACTTAGCGCGTCTGCGGCACAGACTGCAGCGCTTTCTACGCTGGTAGCCTCCTCGTGGCCGTGGTGGGCGTAGATAGCGTTTATCACCACCGGATGCTCTTTGTAGCGGCGGCAAACCTCGGCGCCAAGATCTACGTGTGAGCCCTCGTACTCGTGAGTTAGCGCCTTGCCGATGTCGTGAAGTAAGCCTGCCCGCTTGGCCAGCTTTTGATCTCCGCCCGTTTCTGCAGCGATGATGCCCGCAAGATGTGCGACCTCAAGGCTGTGCGCAAGGGCGTTCTGCCCGTAGCTGGCGCGGAATTTGAGCTTGCCGATAAGTTTTAAAATTTCGGGGTGAATTTTGCTAAGACCTAGATCCATTACGATATTTTCGCCCTCTTCGGCGATGCTAGCTTCAAATTCATCGCTTACTTTTTTGTAGATATCTTCGATGCGCGCAGGTTGAATTCTGCCGTCCTCAATAAGCGTTTCGATAACGCGAACGGCGATGGCGCGACGGTATAGATTGTGCGAGCTTACGATGATCGCATTGGGGGTATCGTCGATGATAACATCCACGCCCAAAGTCATCTCAAGCGCCTTTATGTTGCGACCTTCCTTACCGATGATGCGGCCTTTAAGCTCGTCATTTTTGATATTTACGACGTTGATAAGTCGCTCGGCGGCAAACTCGCCCGCGAAGCGCGACGTAGCCTGCGCCAAAATATAATTCGCCTTTTTTCGCGCCTCTTTTTTGGCTTCCTCTTCATATTTTCGCACGATGTGAGCGATGTCAGTGCGGCTTTGCTCCTCAACCTTTTTAAGCACCTGCGCGCGCGCCTCGTCCTGCGTAAAGCCCGCCACGCGCTCCAAAACTTTAAGCGCTTCGGCAAGCTTCTCTTCATAGCTTTTCTTTAAATTTGAGCCCTCTTCGTAGAGGAATTTCGCCTCTTTTTTGGCGCTTTCGAGCTCTTTTTTGCTGTCTTTTAAAATCTCTTGCTCGGTTAGAAGCGCGTACTCCTTTTTGCCGAGCTCGTCAAATTTAACGTTAAATTCCTTCTGCAGTTTGCTTGCCTTATCTTCGTATTTTTTCTTCGCTTCAAACTCCGCTTCCTGCACCGAAATTTTAGAATTTCGCAAGATGCCCTCGGCTTCAAATTCTATAGCTTTGGCTTTAGCTTTGGCTTGTTCTACGAAGAAATCGTAATTGGCGTTATTGATCTTTCTAGCTACTAAATATCCTATTCCAGCGCCCACCGCAAGAGCGCACAAGGCGATTAAAATCTCTATCATACTTTCCTCTTTTTAGGTAATTTTGGCTCGGAGTTATGTAAAAATCGCCCTTTACGTCGTGATCAAGCGATAAAATTTCGCTGCAAAAGCAGTCTTTTATACTCACGAACGCGATTGCGGGCTTAAGCTTCAGACCTGAAAAAAACATATCGTAAAATCCTTTCCCATGTCCTATTCTAGCCATTGCACCATCCACTCCGATAGCTGGAACCACGGCTAGATCGACCTTTTTAAAATACCCGTTTTGCGGAAGTGTCTGTCGCAATCCAAAGCGCGAAATTTTAAAAGGCTGGCGCAATCTTACCATTTTTAAACTAATATCCACCATAAACGGAACGTAAAATTCGCAGCTTTTTGATAGCTTTTTTCTTAAAATCAAAACGTTCGGCTCGTAGCTCATCGGCAAAAATATTAAAATTTTACGCGCTTTTAAAAATTTTATCAGCCGCTCAAGCCGCCATAAAAGTGCGTAATGCTCGCATCTAGCCGCGCGCGCGGCGTGAGATTTTAAGCGCGATTTGCAAATTGCTCTAAATTCATTCTTTTGCATAGCTTAAGCCTTTTATAAAATTTTAACGCTTATTTTAGCTAGTTTTTGTATAATCTTGCGATTAAATTTTAAGGTTTATTATGAAATTTCGTTTTTTTCTAGCACTTTTTACGGCTGTTTTGTTTCTTGCGGGTTGCGGAGATGATGAGGATAAAAAATCAAGCGATACCCCGACCGAGGCCAACGCCACGCAGCCGCAGCCCGAAACCGAAGCCGTGATCCAGGTCGATTACACCGCACCATTTTCTCTTCAACTGAATAACGGCAAAATTTTAAATATGCAAAAAACAAAGCAGGGTTTTCGAATCGATAATAACTCCACCGTGACGCTATTTACGTTTTTTACGCCATGGTGCGACGCCTGTGCCGTGCAGGTAAGCGCACTAAATGCCGCCAAACAAGCCTACTCTGGCAAGCTTGATATCATCGGCGTGATGATCGGTGATGCAAATTTAGACGATGCAAAAAATTACGCAAGCGCGCACGAAGTAAATTACGCGATCGCTTACGGCGAAGGAACGGACTTTTTTACAAAGGCGCTAGGCGGCATAAACGAAGTGCCGTATATGGCGATATATGACGAAAAGGGCGAGTTTAGCGCGCAATATTTCGGGCTGATGCCGGAAGAAATTTTAATGACCGAATTGGAGAAAATTTTCTGATGTTCGAATTTTTTAAAAAAGGGCTTAGCAAGACCATAGGCGCGATGCTGGACGCAAAGGGCGAGGATAAAATTTCAAAAGAAATTTTAGAAGAGATGCTGCTTGAAGCCGACATAGGCTACGAGCTCGTGGAGGAAATTTTAGAAAAACTGCCTGCAAAAAAGCTGGTCGCCAAAGATGATCTCAAGGACGTTTTGAAGAACTATTTCGATTACGAGATTGCGCGAGCTGCGGATGAAAAACCCTTCGTCGAGCTGATTTTAGGCGTAAACGGCGCAGGCAAGACTACTAGCATCGCAAAGCTTGCAAATTTATATAAAAATAGCGGCCAAAGCGTGATCTTAGGCGCATGCGACACCTTTCGCGCGGGCGCGGTCGAGCAGCTGCGCAAATGGGCGCAGATTCTAAATTTACCGATCGTAGCGACCGCGCAGGGGCACGATCCCGCGGCCGTGGCGTTTGACACCGTAAGCTCGGCAAGTGCCAAAAATATCGATCGCGTCCTGATCGATACCGCAGGGCGCCTGCAAAATCAGAAAAATTTAGCCGCGGAGCTAGAGAAGATCGTGCGAATATGTGACCGCGCAAAAAGCGGCGCACCGCACCGCAAGATCATCGTGCTTGACGCCACTCAGGGCAATCACAGCGTCGCGCAAGCCAGGGCGTTCAACGAGATCGTAAGGCTCGACGGCATCATCATCACGAAGCTCGACGGCACGCCCAAAGGCGGCGCACTTTTCGCCATAGCGCGCGAGCTGCGGCTACCGATACTTTTCGTCGGCGTGGGTGAGCGGATGGAGGATTTAGCGGAATTTAACTCGGATGAGTTCGTAGAAACGCTTGTGGACGGAATTTACGCCTAAGCCTCGCGCCTGCTTAAATTTACATATTCTCGCCGAACAAGCTTAAATTTTACGCGCTGAAATGCTCGGCAAATTTTGCCGCTCGATTATCTTAGAATAAATTTTTACTTATAATTTTACGATTTTCGTTTAGAATTTTGCAAAATTCTCGCTCACTGCATAAAAACGCGTCCGTCCGCGTCCATTCGCACCAAAATACGTAAAATCCCTCCGCCATCAGTAAAACAGCGCGCTTATAAGAATTCCTCAATGATTTTGAGCTGTTTAAATTTTACGGTTATCCTCTGTCCGCTCGCAAAGATAAAATCATACTCGCAAACGCTTTCCCGCTTTAGCGAAAATTGATGAACTATCAGATCGTTGTTTTTAAAGCTCTTATCGTCCGTTTTAAAGCGGACGGCTAGGACGTTTTTGAAAATAAATTTAAAATTTCTATCTCGGTGGGGAGATAAAAATTTCATCGTTAATTTATCTTCGTTTTTTAAAATAGCGAATTTAAATTCAGTCAAAACGGCGTCGTGAAGGGTTTCTTTCGTATTAAATAGATACCTTTTTGGATCCAATATAAACTGCCTGATGGGCTTTGCTATTTCGTTTTCATTCTTGCGAAGCGACTTAAAATAATCGTCAAAATACCAAATACCGCCCTTTCTTTTTATTTTCGCCGTGATCATTCATCTGTCCATTTGCGTTTTTCTTAAATTTTACTCACGTGCACTGCATAAAAAACGCGCTCACCCGCGTCCGCTCGCACCAAAATACATATAAAATCCCGCCGCTGCCGAAATATACCTCACCACCTTGCTCGCGGCTCGGAAGCTCGCTGTCAAGCTGCATCAAAAACTCCATTTTCTCGCCGCATATCGGACACGTCGGCACCAAGACACCCTGTATCCATGATGGCTCGCCGCCGATGCGCGCGAGGTTTTGCCTGCTGTTTGACATCCCCCAGTCCTGAGCCGCCCAGCGCGCCGGCGTAGGCGCAAGTACTACTTCGCACTCCTTTATCGGTTCGTCAAATGCGTATTCGACCTGCGTCCTTTCGCCGATACGCCGCGGCATACCCTGCGCGTCGTGTTCGTAAAAGACTATCTCGCCTTCGTTTACCTCTCTAACGTGAGCGGCGAGGATTAGGCGCGGCAGCGATCGCACGGGCAAGTCACGAGGTAGCGGATCAAGCATGATGAGATGAAATAGCGGGTTTTGCGCATCGCCGTCCGCTTCATCCAAAACCCCGCCGAGCTTATATCCTGCCTCGCCGCCCTCAAACCGCCAGGTCGGATGGTACTTTGCCAGATGCGGCGCATAGGGCGCGCCGAAGTAGCCGCGCGGAAAGATTATGTGATACACGCGCTGCCCGCAGTATCTTTTGAGCCTGAATTTCTCGCCGCCAAAGCAAATTTCATCGTTCGGCGCTTTTTGTGATTTATCGGAGTCGGCTTCGTTTGCGTTAAATTTAGCGGTACATTCGGTCGTATCCGCTTTAAAATTTTCGCTCGTTTGGGTTTGTTTGGCGTTGCCGTGTTTGAGCGTATCTGTTTTTAAAATTTCATCCGCCACCGCTTGAGCCGCGCCGTCTGCGTCAAATTTAGATCGCTCAAAAGTAAATCCCACGGCCTCTAGCCAGTAGCCTATATATTCGAGCAAATCGCACGAGCGATCGAAAAAATCCTCCGCAAGCGCGAACTCGCAGGCAAATTTTACATTTTTCGGATCGCGGGTTTGTAGCAGGCAGCTAAAAATTTTTTGCTTATCGTCTCTGCTCGTCTGCGGACCTGCAAGCCTCTCGCGCCAGAACTTTGAGCTCTCGTAACTAAGCCCGCGCCACGGATACTCCGCGTAATACGCGCTCTCGTTCGGCTGCAATTTAAAAAGCTCGCCAAGATATGGATGCAAAAAAGGTGCGAACTCGAGACTTGCCGCTGCGATGACCTCTTCGGCGTTTTTCCAGCGTGCGCTTTTTTCATCTCTGCCGCGTTGCCATGCGCTTTTGCCCCTGCATTCGTCCGAGCGCGCATCCTCTCCCGTCTGTACTGCGCTTTTGCTCTGCTGCGTTGCACGCCCATCTGCCGCCTCTTCGCGCAAAATTTCAACTGCCGTAGCGATCAAAACTTTAAAATCCTCCTCGCCCACGTAGCCCATAGCGTCCTTTAGCAGCGTGCCGCCGTCCCTCCGCCCGCGCAGCAGACTGTCCGCTAGTGTAAAATACGCTGTCGCATCCCCTTGCAGCCGCCAAAACCGCTCGTATAAACCGGGCACTCTAAAGCCGTCGCGTTCGAAATCTCG
>NZ_CALHHX010000217.1 GCF_938030685.1 uncultured Campylobacter sp.
TTGAACGAAAAATTCGTATCATAGCCCGAAATTTTAGTATCGTAGCTCACGAAGGCGTCATAAACTACGGCGTGAGGCAGCTTAAACGCTGTTCCTGCGGGTACGCTCGGTAGGTTCGTGCGCATATAGTAGGTGTACCACGAGCCGAAGTATCGCGCGCCGCCGCCGAGCCTAAGCCCCTTTGCGCCTAGATGCGCGAAATCGTAGTTGGCAAATAGGCTTGCTTGGTGCTTCGGCGTCGCTTCCAGCGGTTTGCCGATTAGCACCGCAAAAGCGCCGTCGTCCTCGCGCACCCTCGTTTTGGTGTATGCGTAGCTTGCCGACATGCTAAGTCCCTGCGTCACACGCCCGTTTATATCGAGCTCGAATCCTCGCGAGCGAGCCTTGCCGATCGTCTCACTTATATTATTTACCGTTCGCAGGATGTTTCTTTTATCGATATTAAACACCGCCACACCCGCAGTGACGCGATCGTTTTGAAATTTGGTGCCGAGCTCCACGGATTTGCCTTCCTCCGGCTTTAGATCGCCGCCTATCGCCTCGCCTATGGACATCTGCGGCGTGAAGCTTTGCGAGTAGTTAGTATATACTGACCACTGCGGGCTTAACAGATACAAAAGCCCGCCCTGATAGGTCGTAGCGGCCTTTTTCTGATCGGTGTTGTTCGGTCCTTGCCAGCTTTGTTTGGCTACTTGATCGTAAAATTCCCTACGCACGCCCAAAGAAAGTATTAACTCGTCGGTTAAATTTATATTATCTTGGGTGTAAAGACCGATCGTTCTTAGCTTTTGATATTGTATTTTTGGCTCTCTATCATTCGTTAAGACGGCGCCCGAAGCGGTCTGTCCGGTAAGCATATTGATGCGTCCTGCGGTGCCTTTTAACGCGCCCGGACGGTATCTGTAGTAGTTTTTGTAATCCGTGCCGAAAAGAACGTCGTGCTTAAGCGGGCCCGTTTCAAATTTGCCGTTTAGCGTGACGCTTGCTGCGTGCGTGCGGTGTATGAAATTATCGTAGTAGTTATATGATCGCGTCGTGCCGGTAAGGCCTTGGGGCGTGAATGGATTGTTCGGACGGACGTAGCCGTATTCGTGCTTACTGCGCGAGAAAGCATAGGCGCCTTTTAATATCCAATCCTCGTTAAATTCCTTCTCAAAGCCGAAATCAACCGTATCGAGCTTGCTTTGTAGTTTATTTACCGGCTCGTCGAAGCGGACTTTGCCGCTGCCGTAAATTTTACCCGTACTCGGCACTAAAAACGCGCCGCGATCCACTGGATCGGTAGAGCGGCTATGGGTGTAGCCTAAGCTTATCGAATAATCGTCTCCTTGATACGCAAGCGACGGCGCAAAGAGCGTGTTTTTTATACCGCCGAAATTTCGCCAATAATCCTTCGCGTAGTAATCGAATATAAATCTATACGCAAAGCCGCTATCTGCGATCGGTCCTGTAGTATCAAATCCCGCGTCCCAATAGTTGCGGTTGCCCAGCCCGCCCCAAAGCTCATTTATAAACTCATACTGCGGCTTTTTGGTTACCATGTTTATGACGCCGCCCGGTTGCTGCGCACCGTAGAGCATGCTCGCGGGCCCTTTTAGAACCTCGACGGATTGAATAGTTTTATTGTAGTTGTGCATCACGGCGCCCGGTACGCCGTTACGCATAATCGAGCCGTCGCGACCCTCGCCGAAGCCGCGCTTAATGATCGCATCGAAAATATTTCCCGTCGTATTTGCGTAGCTTATGCCGCTTACGTTTTGCAGCGATTCCGCTAAGGTTTCTGGCTTTTTGTCCTTTAGGTGCTGCTGCGTTACGACATTTACGGTCTGCGGAATTTCTAAAATTCTCTTAGTCGTCTTGCCGATCTCGCTGCGTACGGCACGGTAACCGTCGTCGTTATTCGCCCATTCTACGACCTCGATATCGCCTAGGTTTTCGCCCGAGGCAGAGCTTGCTGCGGCGTTTTGTTCGGCGCAAGCAAAGGAAAAAAGCGCCAAAGCCGCGCCAAAACTCATCTTAAATTTCATTACCGAACTCCTTGTAGATAAAGCTTATCGAAACGGCGGATTTTAAACAAAAATTTCTTAAATTTAAATATATTATCATTAACATAATAAGATTGATAAAATTTCGCGCGAAATTTTAAAATTTATCAGCGTTATAAAAGGCGTTTTTGAGTAATATCGCGCATCGATTTTTAAGGAATTGCTAAAAATGGACGAAAAAAGCCGAGCGAAATTTGAAAGCTGCGTCTCGCAGATGCTTGAAATTTTAGGCGAGGATCCGAAGCGAGACGGACTTGCAAAGACGCCGGGGCGCGTGGCTAAAGCCTATGAGTTTCTAACTAGCGGCTACGAGCTGGATCCAAAAGAAATTTTAAACGACGCGCTGTTTGAGAGCAGCAACAATGAGATGGTTTTGATAAAAGATATAGAATTTTATAGTCTCTGCGAGCACCACCTGCTGCCGATCATCGGGCGCGCGCACGTCGCGTATATCCCGAATAAAAAGGTCGTGGGGCTTAGCAAAATTCCGCGTATGGTAAATATTTTCGCGCGCAGGCTGCAGATCCAAGAGCAGCTTACCGAGCAGATCGCAAGCGCTATCCAAGAGGTGATCCATCCGCTCGGCGTGGGCGTGGTGCTGCAGGCGCGGCACATGTGTATGGAGATGCGCGGCGTGCAAAAGATCAACTCGACCACGACTACGTCGGCACTGCGAGGGCTTTTTATCAGCCGAAACGATACGCGTAAGGAATTTTTCGATCTAATAAATTCTCCGAAAACTTTCGGTTTTTAAAACGGCAAGCGTTAAAGAAAAATTTAGCAATTATGTTATATTATCGTGCGAAATTGATAAAAGAGCGAAATTGTCTGATTAAATTTCAGACAAATTTTAGAAAGGAATTTTATGCAGCGCGTTTATTTAGATAATAACGCCACTACGATGGTCGATCCCGAAGTTTTCGAGGAGATGAAGCCATTTTTTTGCGATAAATACGGTAACCCAAACTCCCTTCACAGCTTCGGTAGCGAGACTCACCCCGCGCTAAGAGCTGCGATGGATAGGCTCTATGCGGGACTTGGCGCTGCGGATGCGGACGATATCGTCATCACAAGCTGTGCGACCGAGAGCAATAACTGGGTCTTGAAAGGAATTTACTACGATAAAATTCTAACCGGCGAGAAGGATAATATCGTCATAAGCTC
>NZ_CALHHX010000218.1 GCF_938030685.1 uncultured Campylobacter sp.
AAAGAACTTAGGAATTTATTGATATCGGCTTCGCCATAATCTTTTTGAATTTGATATAGATTTAGTTTAAATTTATCTTCCAGTTTAGGATCAAATTTTTTACCTTGCAACTTTTGTATATATTCGACATTAAGCCTTGCCATATTAGCAGAGCTTACCTCATCTTTATTAAAGGAAAACGCACTCATAAAAGTGTATTCTCCTGCCTGTCTACCTCCGGGATCAGCTACTACTTTTACATCGGAGTAATATCTGATTAAATATCCGTAATCCCACCACGATAGCACATAATCCTCCCTGCTAGCCTTATTTTTTAGCTCCGCAAGAGGCATTATGGAGTCTTTCGTAAGCGTAGGCGCAACTCGGAATTTATAAATAAAATCTATGCTAGGCATTATCGCTAAACAGGTTAAAATAGCTAACAAAGTACTTCTAAGCCAGGTGCGTATTTCAAAGTAATTCAGCGTGAAATATATAAAATAAGCAAATCCAAGCGCTATCATCGGTGTAGCGTACATTGTAAAGCGAGTTCCACCGAAAAGTGCTAAAACTCCAAGCGCTATCATCGGCAAGGTTAATATAAACGAACGGAATTTTATCAGTAGTAGAGCCAACCCTCCTACGGCGCATATAAATATAAATAGATGCCCGCTAGATTCAAGCACAAATTTTATAAAATTAGCATTGGCAACCTCCTTGACCGTATTTCTAACGCCGTAGAAGTAGAAAATTTCCTCTTTGCTTACATCCTTTAAGATGTATGCTTTAAGCTGTACTGCTATAGGCACAAGTCCGCCGAATATGACGAACGTAATTACGGCGATCGTACCCAAAATCCAAAGAGCTTTTTTGCTTTTATGGCTTGGAATTTTAATCATTAAAAAATATAGCAATGCAATCAGTGAGATTTTGAACAATAAAATATAATTTACAATTATTGTCTCGCCTTCGTAATACGCGCCAAAATTTATAACCGCTGCGACCATAAGAATAATCGCTTTGTAATTTTCCTCATTGTGTCTATTAAAAATCAAAGTATAGATTAAAAATATCACTATAATCGCCATATTTAAAGAATACGAGCTGGGATACCACCAATCATAAAACGCCATAAAGACGGCAGGCAAAGCAAAGCTACTCTGCTCGCTTCGCCCTATGAGCCTAATCAAAGCCCATAGCGTTAGCAGCGGCAGAGTAACATTTAACATATCGCTATCAAAATACCCGCCCAAGGTCCTCATATAATATCCCGGCAATATGGTGGCAAGTAGCGCCGCGATGATGCCGGCGCCCAGGATATTATACTCTCTTGCTATCAAAATAATCGGCACGGCTACCAGCGGCGCCAAAAACACGCTCATATAGATCGTAATGCTATTTAGGCTGACGGGTAAAATTTTGCTAAGTAAAAATGCCAGAGTTGGGATCGACGCGCCGTACGGGCTAAGATCGCCAGGTTGATGAAAGCCCGCTATCATATCGCGCGCGCCCTCGGCATTGGCAAAAGCGTCATTTGTAGTCATGATGAGCTCGCCGTCAAAGGAAAACTGCTCGATCCCGCTAGCCCAATATATCCAAAAAAACCTGCACGCCACGCCGAATATATAAACCAGCGTCATGATCAAAAAGATATCCATGCGGAAGCATTCGCCGTTTGTAATTCTAAATTTTTGCATCTTTTTCCTTGATTTGCCGTTTGAAGTACCGAGCGGCAGGCAAAATTTGCCTCTACAAATTTTACTCGTTTTATCACGCCCGCGCTACGTTCTTAACAGCATTGTTTAATTTGCGTTTATTATAGCAGAATTTATCGATATTAAAGCGAAATTTTAAAAACAACCGAAGTCAAGCCGTTTAGAATTTAAATTTGTGATATGCAATTTTGGCGACCATCAAAAAATACGATACGTAAAGATAGAGAAAGATGTAAACTAAATATCCAATATAAGGCAGATACAAAACAACACTAAGCCAATAAACATGCGTATATCTAGCATATTATAAATTCCATTTTCTGGGTGCGGAATGAACAAATATAGGACAATAAACATAACGAACGCTTTTAAAAAAATATATAATAACGTTTTATTCATAGACATATATTTAGCGATCTATGCTATGGCTAAATGGCAGAAACAACCGGTCGTTGCAAGAAACTTACGCCGGACCGGTGGATTTTTGTGGTTTAGACGAAATTCTCGCCTAATACGCGTCGCACATAAATTTACAGACGGTTTTCGTGCGCAGATTAAGTATGATCGAGCTTAGGCATCTGCCGTCCTTATTACCGCTTAGCAGGCGCACGGCGTCGCCCTCTTTCCACTGCGTGCTATCGCCCTCGATCGTTCTGTAATGCGCGCCGTTAATGACAAGCGACTCGCCGCCCTTTAGCGTTTTATCGATCTTCAGGTCGCTTGCGATCCGGCTTAGATCGCCTTTTAGGGCATTTGCGATTAGTTTTTCCTCGGCCTGCTCATGTGTCTTCATCGAGCTTTTGGCAAAGTCCGGCACCTGCACAGTTTCGGTCTGAGCCGAAGCAAACACGGCGAGCACGCAAGCGGCGTAAATTAGTTTCATATTTTCTCCTCGGTTTTTTCAAAATTTCGGCGATTATAGCAAAGTTTACTTAAAAATTTCGGTCTAAATTTAGCTAGAGTTTAAATTTAAGAAACCGCCCGTCTGTTTAAAACAGAGCCGAACTCGATGGCAAATTATAAAATTTCGCC
>NZ_CALHHX010000219.1 GCF_938030685.1 uncultured Campylobacter sp.
ACGAGATCGATTTTAGCATCAGCGATTTCGTAGCCGATCACCGAAGCCTCACGCCTACCGCCGCGATGATCGACCTGCTGCCCGATATTTGCGCGATCTTTCAGAGCCTCGACGGCATAAGCGACGCACTTGATAGGCTGATAAAAGATAAAATTTCATCCGCACAAAACGCGCTGAGCCTCGCAGCTTTAGAGCTTAAATCAAAATCGGTCGAGCCAAAAATTTCAGGCTCGCTTGCAAAGCTTTTAAATTTCGAGCTTAAATTTAAAAATTTCATCGGCTCCAAGCTAAGCGCCGCAGAGCATACGCTAAGCGCCAAGGATGAGCTTTTGGCGCAAAAGGCGAAATTTTTTGAGATCACAAAAGACCTCGTTCAAATCCAAAAGGGCGGCAAAACGGTAGCTCTAGGCGAGCTTGCCGAGGGCGACGAGTTCGTCCTTTGCTCGCAGCAGCTCAGCAAAAATGCAAAAATCATCTAAAGGAGGCAAAATGGATAGGGTTTTAAATTTTAGCGCAGGACCTAGCACCATCCCGCTGGGCGTGCTAAAGCAGGCTCAAGAGGAGCTGCTAAACTACGCAGGGCTGGGATTTTCGATAATGGAGATCTCGCACCGCACCAAAATTTTTGAGGAAGTTCTGCATAGCGCGATGAACCGCGTACGCGATCTCTATGGCTTTTCGGACGATTTTACGATTTTGTTTTTACAAGGCGGCGCGAGCCTTCAGTTCGCGCAGGTGCCGATGAACCTATACGTAGGCGGCGTCGCAGAATACGCCAACACGGGCAACTGGACGAGCAAGGCGATCAAGGAAGCGGGCGTGCTCGGCATAAACTACCGCGTGGTCGCAAGCAGCGAGGATAGTAAATTCGACCGCATCCCCGAGGTTAAATTTTCTGACGACGCCGACTACGGCTACATCTGCTCGAACAACACGATCTACGGCACGCAGTATCCGCAGCTGCCGCAGTGCGCCTGCCCGCTCGTAGTCGATAGCTCGAGCGATCTATTTTCGCGCCCCGTAAATCTTAGCAGCGTGGGGATGTTTTACGGCGGTATTCAGAAAAACGGCGGGCCCGCGGGCGTTACGATGGTTGCAATCCGCAAGGATCTGCTGGACCGCGCAAACCCCAAAACGCCGATGATCCTGCGCTACAAGACGCAGGCGGACGCGGACTCGATGAGCAATACCCCAAACACTTTCGGAATTTACATGCTAAATTTAATGCTCGGCTGGATCAAGGACGAGATCGGCGGGCTCGCGGCGATGCACGAGCGCAACAAGCGCAAAGCGGCGCTGCTTTATGGCGCGATCGATGCTAGCGGCGGCTTCTACCGCGGCCACGCGCAAAAGGATAGCCGCAGCCTAATGAACGTGAGCTTTAATATCGCAGATGCCGCACTTGAGCCGGTTTTCGTCGCGCAGGCGGAGGCAGAGGGGATGATCGGGCTTAAAGGACACCGCGTTTTAGGCGGCATCCGCGCCTCGATCTACAACGCCATAAACTACGAGGACGTTGAAAAACTAGTCGCTTTTATGAGCGAGTTCGCACGCAAAAACGGCTAGCGGCGGTTAAATTTATAGGGTTTGAGCGCAGCTCGCGCTTATAGACGAGGATTATTTAGGATCCGTGCTTGCCTTTGCCGCTGAGCTGGTATTTGTGATAACTCTCGCTTTTATAGCCGGTATTTTACGGTAGAAATAGCTTTGATGCGGCTTGGATTTCGCTGCTAGAATTTTATTGAAGGCAAAATTTTATGATGTTAAATTTTGCATTGGATGAAGTCTGGTGGCTTTGATTTTACAGCGGTGAGCGGACTTGGTGCTGCTGGGATTTATTAGGTAGGATTTAACATTTAAAACGCTATTATCGGTGTTCGAGGATGGAAGGCGATTTATTTATGTAGGCGCAGGTTTAGCGTATCTAGCGCCTAAATTTAAGCTTAATCCTAAAAACAGGCAAAATTAAACGAAAGGATTTAAATGAGTTTTAAGAGATTTTTTGCAGTAGCGCTTGCGGTGGGCGCTTTCGCTTCGGTGAGCGCAGAGGCTAGCGCTGCTGGGGATTTTTGTATCAAAAATAGCGGCGAGCTGATCGTCCGCAAAGACGGCAACGGCGTGGATTACACCGTTTGTAAGCTGCCTGACGGCACGATGATCGACGCTGAAGAATTTTATAAAACAGGCGGCGATTTGAGTAAATTTAAGAGCGTAAATCGATAGAATTTTATCGCTTGCGAGATTTGCGGCAGCGAAATTCCATAAAATTCTGCGTCAAAATTCTACTTTAAAATTTAGATGAATTTCAACTAGCAAGCGTTGGCGAGAGTGAATTCTCGGGCGCCACAAACGAAGTGATGGCAGCAGAGTAATGGAAAAAATTCAATTATCCAAACATCAACGATGTGTGGAGATTTTGCTCTAGCAAGGTGCCAAAAGCGGCGGCTACGCAAAGCAGAAATTATTTTAATCGATTTTACGCGACGCGCAGGAAACCTACTAGATTGCTCGATTACGACGCAGATTTTTTGGATATGCGATAAGCATTTGCGCTCATAGTTGCTGAGCTTAAATTTCAGCCGTTCGTGGATGTCGCTCGCTTCCTTTTTTGAAAGGCTCAAATTTTAGTTGCTCGTGAGCGCTCATTCGCTTCTTTTGCCTGCGTAAATTTAGTGCGTAAATACCACAACCTCGCCGCGCTCAAACGCGACCTGTCGCCCCGCTAGGTATAGCTCGAAGTAGGGCTTCAAAAAGTCCTCCTGCGGCCTTTGCGCATAGTTTGGATACTGCAAGTACGCCGAGAGCAGGTAATCGCAGTTGATCGAATAGTACGCCTCGCCGAGCACCCATAGCTTCGCATCGAGCTTAGGCGAATCTATCATCCACTCCGTGATCGCCTCATAGACGGCGTCCGCAAGCTCATCTTCGTGATGCGCGAGATCAAAGCTCTCCTGCACGCGCGCGAATTTTATCTGCTCAAGCATCTTTAAAAGCTCGTCATCGCCGAGAAACTCGGCGAAAATTTTTAAATTTCGAACGTACACTAAAGCTAAGCTCTTAAGCGCTTCGTCATCAAATTTCGGATCCTGCGGCGGGCAAAAATACCCGGGCGCCACGCCTCGACCAAACGTCTCTCGCGTTTGCTGCGCCGTGGCTGCGTAGATCGGCATTATGCGCGCTTGCAGCTCGGTGCCGTTTTGCAGCGGCGCAAACACCGCCTCGACGCCCGCACCCTCGGGCATAAAGCACTAAAAAAGCCCATAAAACTTATCCTGCAATCGATCTCTTCGCAATCTAAGCTTAAATCTAGCCCCGCAGCCTCGTTAATGCGGCGCGCGTACTCGAAATTCGTCATCTTCGCCCTTTTAAATTTTGACCGTCAAAGCGTTTGCGTGGAATTTTACCTAAATTTTGCGCATTTGCCGAATTAAAATTTATGTGCGATGAGATTTTATGGAATTTAAAATTTAGCGGCTCGGTTTGGGTTCAGTACTGCGACAAAGCGGCGGGGCGATGAGCGGCGACGGGTTGTCGTGCGGGCGGTTAGTAGCGGTGGATGGGTATCGCACGGCGGGAGAGCGGCGTCTAACGGCGAGACCTACGACGCGTGACGACAGGGGTAGCCGACGATCGCGACCGCAGCGCTCGCAGGCCGGTTGCTCGCAGAAGCGGATTTTTCGCGCTCAGGCCGTCGCAAAATGGCGGACGGTGTATTGGATGACGGCCGCCGCCGCAGCACTTGCAGGCAGCTCGCTCGCAAAAGGGCTTTTCGCCGCTAAGAGCGCGCACGAGCGGCGCAAAGTCGGCGGCATTGTTTGATCTATTGCGCGCGAAATGAAATTTTATCGTTTAAATTCTAGAGTAAAACCTGCGCGTGCGGCGGAAAATTTGCTTGTAGTAATGAAATTTATCGTCCAAATTTAGTAAAAGATAAAATTCCAAATCGCGCATTAAGTAGTGTGAAATTTTATTTGATTTTGCTTCGCCGCGCAGCTGTTTGCGCGGCTTGCTTTAAATTTTATTCTATCCCCGCAAATGCTGCTTTTGCGTCCGCCAGATCCTTCTCGTCGGGGTGTTTCGCAGCCTCCGCCCAGCGCGCAAGTCGCTCGGGG
>NZ_CALHHX010000220.1 GCF_938030685.1 uncultured Campylobacter sp.
CATTCGGCATAGCTTGTGCGCCAAATTTCATCTCATTTACCTGCTCGGACGCGCCGAATTTATGCGCTTTAAATTCTGTGCGCTCCGAAGCCTTTGAAGCATTAAATTTTATCTGCTGCGCGGCGCTCTTTGTAGGCTTACCGGATTTAAATTGCTCGCTATCCGCAGAGTTTGCGGCAAACGAGTTTGCAAAATCGCCCTCCATAGCGCGCAAAAATCCGTCCGCGAACCCGCCAGCAACGCTATTGGCTTGCTCGCTTTGCTTCGATAAATCTGAGGCATCTAATATGTGCGGCAAGTTTAGCTCCGAAAAATTTGGCGCAGGAGTGGAATTTGTAGTCCCGGTATTGCTAGAATTTGCAGAAGCTACGAAATTTGCGCCAATTGAATTCCATGCTTCATTATGAGTAGATATAGACGCATTCTGTGCAAGTCCGTCAGTAAATTCCATGCTTTGAAACGGAACGGCGTTATAGAGATTTTCACGAGGTATATCGCCCGCACCCGCTAACGCAATCGGCGTATCTGAAGCAACCTCGTATTGAGACGAAATTTGCGTTTTTTGAAAATCCGTAGCCGCTGTATTTTTATCATGCGCAGATTTTTTATCCTCTTTTTCATCGGAAGCAAACGCAGCCGCGGCGAAATTATCATATCCGCCAAACTCCTCCACGGGCATACCGGCACTATCGAAAAGCCTGGAAAAATCCATATCAAATCCGCTATTAACAGGCGCGCCAGCTACATCTTGCACTACTTGCGAGGCAGAATTTTTTTCATCTGTTTTATAGGCAAATGAGCCGTCTGACTCATGCTGTTTAATAGTAACATCCGCAGAGCCTTTCGCTTCCTCTAGATTAGGCGCAGCGTCTGCCTTTTTTTCAACAGCAGTTTCATTAGAGCTGCCAGCTCTTTGCGGCTCTTCTTGCTGTGCAAGCGGTAAAGTTTCGCTTGCCCGTGTAGCGGTATTTTCATCTTCTGTCTGCGATTTATCTGTTTTGAAATTCTTAGGATTTTCATCGTCTAGCGCCGCTAGAGCTATCGAAGTGTCATCCTTTGCGAGTGGAATCTCGCCCTGGAATGTGTGATTATTTTCAGCAGGCTCGCTTGTGCTGATACTATTTAGCGGCACATCTTCAGGGATATCGCTAGCAGCTAAGTTTAGAGGCATATCGTCTGCGATATTATCCGCAATCTTTTCTGCAACGGCGTTAAGCGGCGTATCATCGGCGATGGTGTCCGCAAGAGCTGCTTCATCTGCAAGCTGCGAGAGCGGAATATCATCTGCGATCTCGTCCGTGCGCGGCATATCGCCTACCAACTGCGAAAGCGGCACATCATCTGCAATCTCGGGCGCTATATCGTTTGCCAGCTGCGAAAGCGGTATATCCTTGCCGGAGTCATAAAAGCTATCCACAAGCTCTTCAAAATTACTGCCCGAAGTGGAATTTACCTGGTCAATCGCATCGATCTCTTTCATCACAGAGCTTGCGTCGGCAAATTCTTTCGCCATTTTTTCTTTCGCCTGCACACTCATATTTTGAACCGAAAACTCGCTGATAAACGTGATGAGCTCAAGCGGCGAAAAAGGCTTAGTAAGGGTATATCGCGCTCCTGGTACTGAGACATTTTTAGGCGTCAGAAATAGCGTCTTATTAAGATCAAATTTTGAAATATCATCGCCATCTTCATAATTTTTTATCGTCAAATCATATTCACTCTCGTCCGCACTATATGCTACCAGATCCGCACCGATGCGCTCGCAGCAAATATTTACGACACTTGCAACCTGCTCATTGTGATTGTCAAGTAGAATTTTCATTTATGACCTTTTAGAAAGAATTTGGGCTATTGTAAGATATTTTTGGTTATTAATTGCTTATATTTGCGCTAAATTTCGGTTATTTAGGCGATAAACTTTGCAGCATTTTTGCGCTAAATTCTCATCGTGAGTCACGAGCACGAGTGCGCCACGGCTGGATTTTACGTAATCAAAGATCACGTCCATGACCTCGTTTGCGGTATCTTTGTCTAAATTTCCCGTAGGCTCGTCGGCGAAGATTATGCGCGGCTTTTTGCAAAGTATACGGGCGATACTCACGCGCTGCTGCTGTCCGCCGCTAAGCTCGCCTACGCCTTGAGCAAGCGTGTTTTCTATCTTAAGCTTTTTTAAAATTTTCTGATCTATCGCATTATTCGTAAGTTTGGCGGCGAGTTCGATATTTTCGCCAGAGGAAAAGCCCTTAAAAAGGTAGTGGGACTGAAATATTATACCGAAGTCGTTGCGGCGTATTTTAAGCCTCTCATCGGAGCTTAGCTCGTAAATACTGCGCCCGCCGTAGATCACTTCGCCCGAGTTTGGTTTTAAAAGCGTGCATAAAATATGAAGCAGGGTCGATTTGCCGCAGCCACTAACGCCCAAAATAGCGATGCTCTCGCTCTCTTTGACGCTTAAGTTTACATTTTCAAAGAGCGTATAATCATACGCGTGAGTAAGATTTACGCCCTTTAGAAGTTCCATATTTAGCCGATTTGAGCCGCTACTTCGGCTGCGAAGTCTTCGCTCTTTTTCTCTAGACCCTCGCCCACTTCGAAGCGGATGTATTTTACGATCTCGATCTTGCCGCCTAGTTTTTTAGCTTCTTCGTCAATCACCTGCTCGACGGTTTTCTTATCGTCCATTACGTAAAATTGCCCTAGCAGCGTGAGGCGCTGATCGATTTGAGTATTATCGGCGATGAAGCGATCGATCTGACCCGGCAAAATTTTATCCCAAATTTTTTCAGGTTTATTTTGCTTGCGAAGCTCATCTTTTAAAACTTCTATCTCTTTGGCTAAAATTTCGTCCGTTAGATGCGCGCGCGAGCCGAACTGCGGGATCTTATGAAGGGGCTTACCTAAGCGCACAAACTCCTCATTCTCCTTCTCAAATTCGCCTTTAAGAGCTAAGAATTCTTTTTCGATAAAATCGGGATCAAGCTCTTTATAGCTGATGACCTGAGGTTTCATCGCGGCTGCGTGCATGCAGAGATTTTTTATAAGCTCCTTCGCACCCTCCGCAGTCCGTTCGCTGTCGCAAGCTGCTGCGATAATGACCCCTACGCGACCGTTTGAGTGTAGGTAGCCGTTTACCACGCCGTTTGCGCCCGCCTTAATCGTCTCAAATCTTCTAACGACTAAATTTTCGCCGATCGTAGCGATCTGGCTTTTTAGATGCTCATCGAATTTAACGCCGTCGATGATGCTGGAATTTAGCTCGTCAATGCTGCTAATGCCTTTACTTTGGATATGTAGAGTAGTATTTTTAACTAAATTTATAAAATTTTGATTTTTAGCTACGAAGTCGGTTTCGGAATTTATCTCGCTTATGGTGGCGATCTTGTGATCCGTGCCCACTTCGACGCTTACTAAGCCCTCGCTAGCTAGGCGATCGGCTTTTTTAGCAGCCTTTCCTAAGCCCTTTTCGCGAAGCAGATCGACGGCTTTATCCATATCGCCGTCTGTTTCAACCAAAGCCTTTTTGCAGTCCATCATCCCCGCTCCGGTGCTTTCGCGGAGCTCTTTTACCATTTGCGCGCTGATTTCCATTACTCTTCGTCCTCGCTTACGTCAAAATCCTCTTCGCTCATCGCCTCGGCTACGACTTCCTCTTTCTCTTCGTCGCTGACGGCCTCGCTCTGCTCGCCGTCCTCGCTCGCATCTTGATCGCGAAGCGCCTTGCCCTCGTTGATCGCCTCAGCCATCTCTTGGCAGAAAAGCTGAACTGAGCGGATCGCATCGTCGTTGCCGGGTATTGGGAAATCGACTACGTCCGGATCGCAGTTCGTATCCAAGGGCGCGATAACCGGCATTTTTAGGCGATTAGCTTCCGCTACGGCGATCTTTTCTTTAACTACGTCGATGACGAAGATCATATCAGGTAAGCCCTTCATATTGCGGATGCCGCCTAGATAAAGCTCAAGCTTCTCTTTTTTGCGGCGAAGCATTAGCGCCTCTTTTTTGGTTAGTAAATTTATAGAGCCGTCCTCTTCCATAGTCTCGATTACTTCGAGCTTGCGGATAGATTGCTTGATAGTGGAAAAATTCGTCAGCATGCCGCCTAGCCATCTGTGGCTTACATAAGGCATGCCGCATTTTTCGGCGTACTCTTTTAGCGTCGCGCCGGCTTGTTTTTTGGTGCCTACGAAAAGTATCGTCTTGCCCTCGGCAGCCGCGTCGCGTACGATATTATAAGTGTAGCGGAAGTAGCGGATAGTTTTTTGTAGATCTATGATATAGATACCTTTTCTCTCGCCGAAAATGAATTTTTTCATCTTCGGATTCCATCTGCGTGTTTGGTGTCCGAAATGAACGCCGCACTCTAGCAAATCTCTCATTGTTACCATGAGTTTTCTCCTTGTGGGTTGCCCCGAAATTTAGTTTCTTCCTCCGCATCCGCCCGTAAATTTGCTCTAAATTTACAACTAAATCAAGGATTGATGCGTGTGAAATGAAAATAAGATTATATCATCTAAAGATAAAAAGAAGCTTTTTACATAAGTATATTTTACAAATTTTAGTAAGTGGGTAAAATTATTTTCGTAAAAGTTTTTTCAGCTTTTTCTAGAGTTTCTAACTTTTCAACTGCTTTTTTAAGCTCTTCTTCGAGATATTCACTTCTACTATAAATCAGTTGATTTGATAGTTCCTGAACTCTGGCCCTCATCTCGTTTATTCTTTTTTCTCTAAGAGTTTGATCTATATATTCTCTAGAATTTTTTATCTTATCAATTCTCTCGTTAAGCTCTTTTACTCTTAATTCTTCCTGATTTCTCAGCTCTTTTCTTCGCTTTTCCTCTTCTTCCTCTTTTTGTCGTCTTAGTCTCTCTTGCTCCTCTCTTTTAGTTTCTATTCTAAGAGGACTGCCTTCTATTGCTGCATTACGATTCCACTCTTCTATCTCGCTATCAGACATTTTATAAGGTTTATTGGCCCATACACATAGCCAAATAAGACCGATACAACCAAGTAATATTTCAATCCAATCACTCATCTTACTTCTCCAAATCTTATGTAATCAATAGCTATCGATCTCAATTCACAAAAAATATCATCAGAAGAATTAGCTGAAATTTTAATAACTGCGTAAATTATATAATAAGGTAGTAAATATAACGGAATCTTATATTTATCTAAAAAATTCGGCCTAGTGTAATCCAAATTCGTAATATCATCGTTAATTATTTGATAACTTGGCATATTTTCTAATTCTCTAAAAATTTTTATTATTTTCTTACCTTTTACATATCTTTTTAAATACAGAAGAATTCTAATTGATATATTTTTTATACTTTTATTCTCTCTCACAAACAAGCAAGTCTTGTTTTCTATAGAATCATTAATTGAAGCGTATTTGCGAAGGGTATTATTCCATAAGCCATCAAATTTTATACTTAAATCTTGAATATCTTTCAGTAGACCGAATTTCTCGGCTACCTTTAAAATAATATATATCTTAAAATATAATGCCAAATTACTATATGAACCATCTTTTGCTTTTAAAAAATAACTTTTTCTTTGCAAGATATCATTGTTATATCCATCAAGCTCAATATAGTCAGGCTTATAAGCAAGATAGCGCTCGACGCACT
The DNA here is from genome assembly GCF_938030685.1 of uncultured Campylobacter sp. Classification (GTDB taxonomy): domain Bacteria; phylum Campylobacterota; class Campylobacteria; order Campylobacterales; family Campylobacteraceae; genus Campylobacter_B. The sequence continues at coordinate 5,631 of NZ_CALHHX010000220.1, forward strand.
CCACTTCCTCGCTTGATACCCTCCTTTTGATAGCCTTAATGTTATAACTTATAAACTTTTTAGCGCAATCAATATCAACTATATTTGCTATAATTTCATCTTTTACCTCATCTCTAAAATCATTTAAAATTCTTTCATAATCAATAATTGCCACAAATTTACCTCTATACGGAATTTTTATCCATAACTATAGTTAGTTGATGGCGGATTATAATCCAAATATTCTTATGGTTGGTTTAATAATAAGAATTGCGCAATAACCGATGAGAAGATGGACGCTATTTACAAGGCTATCGGCGATAATGTCAAGCACATCAGAACGGCAAAAGGCATTTCACAGCTTTCGCTCGCCCTTGCCATCGGACACAAAGCCGTAGGAACGATCTCAATGGCTGAACTTCATATCAATAAAAAACATTTCAATATTGAGCATTTGATAAAAATAGCAGATGTTTTGGAGGTAGATATTTCGGAATTTTTTGTTTTTGATCCACAACTCTAAATTGATTAAATTTTATTCATCACAAAGCCGCAGAAGCGCCCCGTGACGCCATCTCTGCGGTAGGAAAAATGTCGCTCGCTCTCAAAAGTGCAGCGCGGATCAAATTTAACGTTTCGCACCCCTGCAGCTGCGAGCTCATCGCGAAGTGCGGCGTTCATATCGAAGCACCCCTGCGTTTTGTAACGCTCAAACTCGCCCAGATCAAGCTCGCCTAGCTCGTAGTTTCGCGCCTTGATATTCGCGCCCACGAATACCTTCAGCTCCGCAGCGACGCAACCGAAGCGCTCGCTCATCAAATTTATCGCATTGGTGCAGATCCGCCCTATCACGCCCGC
>NZ_CALHHX010000221.1 GCF_938030685.1 uncultured Campylobacter sp.
TTAGTTGTTCGTTTTTATGTATAATTTAAAATTTACACACGAGATAAGTGCCGTGTTACCGATAGTAACTGCACTTTTAAAAATTTAAGACGATTTGATTTGGAATTTATAAAATTCCCGCCTCATTTTTGTATCATAAGCCAAATCCAAAAAAGGAGTATCTATGGAAGAACACAAAGTGGAGTTACGCAACTCCCGCTTACAAGGACCACTGGACTCAGACGTAGACGAGCTGGGTTTAGACAGGCTCACCGACACCGTGCCGTTTCCTAAGCGTGGTGTCATCATTATGGCGATTGCCGCTGCTGTGGGCTTTGCGCTATATGCCGCGTTACCGTTTGAGCCTAATGTCAAAAAAGGTCTTGCGCTGCTTGCTTTTATCGCGATTATGTGGCTTACAGAGGCCGTGCATATCACGGTAACCGCGCTTATGGTGCCGGTGCTTGCGGTAGCTATCGGACTTGGCAAATTCGCTAAAGATGGCACTTTCACGGCTGTCACCATCAAAAGCACGCTTGCAAATTTTGCAAACCCTACGATCTTTACCTTTTTCGGCGGTTTTGCTCTGGCAACGGCTCTGCATATGCAAAAGCTAGACAAAAAGATCGCGATGTGGCTAATCGCCCGCGCAGGCGGTCGCTTGGGTGTAGCTGCGATTTTAATCTGCCTTGCTACGGCGATCCTTTCGATGTGGGTTTCAAACACCGCAACTGCTGCGATGATGCTTCCGATCGCGCTTGGAATTTGCGCCAACATGGACGAGAGCAAAGATCGCGGCACGCTTGTGTTTTTGCTTTTAGGCATCGCGTATTCTGCAAGCATCGGAGGTCTGGGCACGCTCGTGGGATCTCCACCAAATTTAATCGTGGCTCAAGCCTTGCACTACAGCTTCGCGGACTGGATGAAGGTAGGTTTGCCGCTAATGTGCGTGATGCTACCAATAATGCTTGTGGTGCTTTATATAATTTTCAAGCCGAATTTAAGTCATAAAATAGAGATGGATCTGGAGCATATCCCTTGGACGCGCGAGCGCATTATTACGATCGTCGTATTTGCTCTAACAGCGCTTGGCTGGATATTTTCAAAGCAAATTTCAGCCCTTGTGGGCTTTAAAGTGGACGATGCTTACGTCGCCATTTGCTCGGCAGTCGTAATCGTCATACTAGGACTTGCCAAGTGGCACGACATCGCCGAAAACACCGAGTGGGGCGTGCTGTTGCTTTTCGGCGGCGGACTTACGCTAAGTGCGGTTTTAGGCGATTCCGGAGCTTCTAAGGTGCTTGGCGATCTAGTCGCGCACACTTTCGGTGGAGCGCCTACTTACATCGTACTTTTGGTAACGGCAGTTTTCATCATCTGCCTTACGGAATTTACGAGCAATACCGCTTCTGCTGCACTTTTAGTACCAGTATTTGCGGGAGTAGCGGCTCAGATGGGGCTACCGAAAGAAACTCTTACTATAGTAATCGGTGTGGGCGCAAGCTGCGCTTTCATAATGCCGGTAGCGACGCCGCCGAATGCTTTGGTTTTTGGAACGGGACGCATTCGCCAGGCGGAAATGGTGCGGAGTGGCGGAATTCTAGCGATATTCTCCGCGTTTTTGGTTTCGGGATACGCGTATATTTTTTACTCGTAAAATTCCGTCAAAATTCTATAGTCCGGGTATCTGCTCGGACTAAATATATTTATAAGATATATTTTTAAACTCCTAAATTTTCGGAATCTTTATAAAAAAATTCTGATTTAATACTATTTTAATCAGTTATCTGTATAATATGCATATTTTACGGAAAGAAGAATTTATGGATTTTGATTTTATAGCTAAATTTAGCCCGATGTTCGTAAAGGCGGGAATTTTAACGCTGAAGCTCGCATTTTACGGAATTTTACTATCCATCATCATCGGTTTTATCTGCACGCTGATAAAATATAAAAGATTGCCTCTATTAAGCCCGCTCGTGAGCGCATATATCGAGCTGTCGCGCAATACTCCGCTTTTAATTCAGCTATTTTTTCTATACTACGGTCTGCCCAAGCTGGGCGTTCAAATTTCAGGCTTTACCTGCGCGATTGTAGGTCTTGTGTTTTTGGGCGGAAGCTATATGAGCGAGAGCTTTAGGCTCGGTTTTGAGGCGATAAAAAAATCCCAGATCGAAAGCGCGATGAGCCTAGGCCTCAGCGAAGCACAGATAGTGTTTTACGTCGTGCTGCCGCGCGCCTTTGCGATCGCTCTGCCCTCCATCAGCGCAAACATAATATTTCTGCTTAAAGAAACCTCGATCGTTAGCATCGTAGCGCTTGCCGATCTCGTTTATGCCGCAAAGGACGTTATCGGGCTGTATTACAAGACGAACGAAGCGCTGTTTATGTTAAGCGTTTCATATCTGATCATAATCCTGCCGCTTTCGCTAGCGCTTACGCTGTTTGAAAAGCGCCTTGCGTATATGAGAGGCTAGCGATGGAACTCTTAAGCGGCGAAAATTTAATTAGGCTTTTAGAGGGGCTTGGAGTTACGCTGCAAATCGCGCTCATCTCGATCGCGGTTTCGCTCGCCCTAGGCTTGGTACTTGGAATTTTAATGGCCTCCGGGCGCAGAGTCTTATACATCCCGCTTAAAATTTGCCTGGAGATCGTGCGTATCATGCCACCCATCGTTTGGCTATTTATCGTATATTTCGGCGCGAGCAAGGCATTTGGCATCCACATCTCAAATATTGCGGCTTCGATCATCGTCTTTAGTATCTGGGGTGTTTTTGAGATGATGGATCTGGTGCGCGGCGCCGTGATTAGCATCCCCAAGCATCAGTTCGAAAGCGCAGAAGCGCTCGCATTTAGCAGATCTCAAATTTATCTCTACGTCATCCTGCCGCTTGCGATGAGGCGCCTAGTGCCCGCAACGATAAATTTATTCAGCAGGATGATAAAAACAACCTCGATCGCCGTACTCATCGGCGTCATCGAGCTCGTCAAGGTCGGGCAGCAGATCATCGAAGTAAATGTCTTCCGCGATAATTACGCGCCGCTAATCATCTACGGAGCGATATTTTTCGTATATTTTTTGATCTGCTATCCGATCTCGGCGCTTTCGAAAAAACTAGAAAATAGGTGGAGCTGATGGAAATTTTAAAAATCGATAAAGTCAATAAATTTTACGGCGAGCTGCACGCGCTAAAGGACGTCAGCCTTAGCGTCGCGCAGGGCGAAGTCGTGGTGATCCTGGGTCCTAGCGGCTGCGGCAAAAGCACCCTACTTCGCACGATCAATGGGCTTGAGCCGGTACAAAGCGGAAATTTTATAATCGAGGGCGAGCAGATCAATCAAAATTTCAAAGAGTGGCGCAGGATCAGGCAAAAGATCGGCATGGTCTTTCAAAGCTACGAGCTTTTCGATCATCTAAGCGTTCTGCATAACATAATCCTGGGCCCGATGAAGGTGCAAAACGTCCCGAAAGAGGAGGCGATAGCTTTAGCTCGCGAATGGCTAAAGATCGTAGGTCTTGCGGATAAGGAAAATTCCTATCCCAAAGAGCTTAGCGGCGGGCAGAAGCAGCGTATCGCGATCGTGCGAAGCCTTGTGATGAAGCCCAAGATTATGCTTTTTGACGAGGTTACCGCGGCACTTGATCCCGAGATCGTGCGCGA
>NZ_CALHHX010000222.1 GCF_938030685.1 uncultured Campylobacter sp.
CCGCCTTTATGCGGCGCTTGCTTCGCTTTAGAAGCGGTGCCGGCGGACCGATCAGATTAAGCTTTTCGGATAGAAACGTCTATATTTTCATCCGCACGGGACACGATAGCTTCGAGCCTAGCGTAGATCGCAGCGTACTTAGCGCAGGTCCCGCGGCGTCTATCAAGCACGAGCTTCTATTCTTTCTCTCCATCGTGAAAAGTCTGAAATTAAACGAAAATATCTGGCAAGATTAAATTCTAAATTTGACCTTAAATCCGCAAATACGGAGGCTTTGCACCGCCGCGGAATTTTGAAATTCCGCTTGAAATTTACGCGCTACTACGCCGTAACTGCTGCAACAAAATTCTATTTGAAATTTCAAGGGCATTTAAACCATGAAATTTATAAAATTTTGTAGCGATTCAAATTTTACGACATAGGATTTAGAGCTTTTAGCTATTTTCATCCTAGCATATTGTGATAAAATCAGCGATCTATTTTAGCTCTAAAAGCCGTTTAATATCGCCTTTGCTTAAATACGGCGAAATATATGCTGCGGCTGCGAGCCACTTAGTTTTACTAGCATATCGCCTGCGCCTAGAAGTTTTTCAGCTCCGCTTTCGTCCAAGACAATACTAAGCATTAATGATGACACGTTATTTGCAAAAATCTACCGAATGGAATTTTTATGAGATTTTGCGTTAAATTTTAATTGGACTTTATCACTCACCTATAAATTTATGCTCGTGCAAATCCACTCTATATAGCATTATGATCTTGCCACTGCCGCCTACGGAACACGATCTTTATATTAGATTGTGACGAGGTTTTATGCACCTCAAATTTCATCAAAACACTCTAAAATTTTACCGCTTCGTAGCGCGTGAACAGACTCAGGGTAAATTTTGTTTCGCTCTTAGCGCGACAACGCGTGCCTTTTCTACTCACTTAATATATCAAGAGCCGCTTTTAATTGCTCTTTAAAGGTTTCTCTCAGATCTTTTGGTTCTAGTATCTCGATATCTGGAAGCCACTTTTTTATAAATGGCAATATCTCCATATCTTGAGTGAAATTTATGCTAAAAGTAACGCTGCCGTCGCCCAGCTTCTTTTTAAATTTTTGAGTCGGGAAAAACGGCTTCATACCTTCCATAAAATATATGGCAACTTTCGGCGAGGCCTTTAATAACGCCATTCGAGATGGTTCCAACGGCAAGCTCATAGCATTTTGTATTTTATTAAAATGCGTTTTATATTTCTCCAAGATCCCGCCTTGATAATTTTTCGAGCTTTTACTAAGCGATACGATAAAAGCCACTCTTAAAAGCCTAAAATTTCCCTCGGCATCCTCGATAGCCAAATACCAATTACCATCTGTAAAAACTATTTTTAGGCATTTTACATCGATTAAATTCTCCATTTCACCGATATATTTATACTTAATATCTCGGTATTCTCTATTCATAACGGCATTGCGAAGTTCGCTTAAATACCTCTTACTAGGCTCGTCTTGCAAAACCTCCAAAGGATTGGTTCTAAATAAAAATATGCCTGAATTCTCTTTTAATTGTGCAGATACCTTCTCTTTTTCATGTTTATCTAAATCATTAAATAAGCTAGGATCATTTTCGTTTAATAAACTAATTAGCCAGCCTAGATCATCGCTATATTTTAAAAGACGATTTAAAATGTCGATTATATCTTTGTTTTTGTCGTATACCCTTAATACTTTTACCGGTCTCTTGCCATGCCCTATGAGCTTGCTTTCTATCCTAAAGGCATATGGAAATAGCTTGTCGATTTCGCCCATATACCTTCTAAGCGTTCTTTCCTTAATCCTTAACTCATCTAAAAGCTCTGTATCGGTAAGATAAATTTCTTGCTTTGCAACTAACTTTTTTAAAATTTCAAAGATAACTATCGTTTTATTGTCTGCATCTGATGACATTATAACTCCTCGTATTCTCTAAATCTTGCGTGTTTAAATTCTCGTTTAATCACGACTTTGCCGTTTTCTACCCGCTCACTTACGATGCGGTTAGTAGTCGCATACACGGCTATCAGACCCATATTTTTAGCAAATCTTATCATATTATAAGTCGCTCCGAAATCACCCTGCACCAGCAATACGTCACCCGCTTTTGCTTGCTTTTTAAGTTTATATTTATATGTTTCAACAAATTTTATTATGCTTTTTTCAGACGGGTCGATATCGCTCCACCTCGCATCGGCTATGTTTACGAATTTATCAACATCTAAATTCTTCCTCGCATCTTCTTCTTGCTCCAACGTCAAGGTGTGGTTTATTAGTGTAAAGAGGATTTTCATATTTTATTTCCCAATATATTTTGCTGTATACAAAATGAATTATATTTATCTAATAATCTTGATAACTCTTGCTTTGAGTCTTCTATCCTTTCGTTGGCATTACCATGAGCTAGATTATTTCTTAATTTTTCGGCATCTTTTATAAAATCCCTAAAGGCACCAAGAGTTTTTATACTTTCTAGCTTCTTTTGTATATTATCATGCACAGCGATGCTTGTTAAATAGGCCCCATTCCTCAATCCCATTTTTTTTACAATAGTCCTAGACTCATGCGTCAAATCATAAGCATTAAATTTTCTGCTGTTTTTAAAGTTATTTATATGCGCTTTTATATCGTCGCCAAAGCACTCAAAGCTTTCCGCGCAGTAATATCCTATAGCCTCGAATAGTAAAGTTATAGCATTTAATAAATAACCTTTGGAGTTTAGAATTTTAGACATTCTATAAAATTTTATGGAATCTTTTTCTTTGCCTATATCTTGAAGCTCCCTTATGTGTCGTTGTATATCTTCAAGACTGCCTTTAAAAGTTTCTATTTGCTCATTCTTCAAAATAAAATCTATATCGCTTAGAATTTTGTCGACATCTTTATTAAGGGCTTTTAGCGAATTCGATAGTATATGATTAGAGATAGTTGATAACCGACTTATGAGGTTGCAAAAATTCTTATTTTTAAATTTAGAAACTAATGAAACCGTGTAATTATGATTAAAAGTTTCTAGCACATACGACATATTTGCAAGCTCTAAATACTCTTTTAAATCGATTATTTCATAATCTTTATAAGGCTCCATCTCTTTTGCGAAAAATATATGCTTGATTTTATCTGTATTGTTTAGGCTTTGTGATATAAGCGAAATGGTAGCTAATATGGGGATATGCCTAAAACCATGCGTTAAATCTATTATATACTCTTCATTGTTTGACGTTACGTCATTTATGATGCGTAAAATTTTGTAAAAATCTTTATCGCTATCTATGAAATTTTCATCCTTAAAAAATTCACAATATTCTATATCAAATTCTTTTTTTAAAACTTCTATGTTAGTATCTTTAGCATCTTTAGTGAAAATAGGTATGATGTTTTGCTCGCCAAAATTATCAATTAGAAGTGGGAGCATATTTGTATATCTTTGTTTCTTTAAAGAGTAAAAACTGCCTAGTTTATCATCATATCTATAAACGGGTCTATCCTCAAATTTTTCTTTTGCGCGTCCTATACCTAAAATTGTTACAACTTTCATATTTTACTCCTCATTTTGCATATAAGTTAAATCATAGTGCTTGACAGTATAATCGCTAGTGGAGACGTACTGCAAATGCCTATCGTTGGGTATCGCAAACATCGCTCCGGCTATACTTATCGCCTTTTGCCCTCCCGTGACATCAAATACAATGTCATCCTCCATAAAGCCCTCTTGCTTAAGCTGGCTATATATGCTTTCTAAAAATTTATAGACGCTTTTTGCGTCTTCAAAATTCTTCATACATCGTACATTTGTCATATCCGCAAGCTCCTTGCCAAAGAGATTTTGCACGCATTTTAAAAATTTATCTCTATCGCCGTGAGATTTTTCAGAACAAGCGACTATAATCTTTTTAAGCCTTTGTTTGTGATAATCTATCGCTTTTAGCGGCATTCTATAATTATTTCTTCCATACTCATCGATAGTTTTAAATTTCAAAATTTCTTCTATTCCGCCATTATTTTCGCTTAAAAATAGCACTAGAACTTTAGCCCTTTTGGGTCTATCATTTATATCTATATCGACATTAGGGATGTCTTTGGGAATTATTCGTTTGATTACCCCAAAAATCACTATAGAGCCTAAAATTTGAACCAGCATAGTGCCGTCTTTGGCGCTCCATTTTAAAATTTCGCCGCCGAAAATTTTATCTAGTAGCGACGACATTCCGTCCGGTAGCCAAGCGAAAAACAGCAATACTCCCGCGATGATAAAAAACGCCCTATACTCTAAAAGAGAGCTTCCCAAAAGCGAAACGACTATTTTTTGAAAATTTCTTTTTTCATAATGCGTCATTTTTTACATCCTCGATTGTCTCTGCCATTATTGTGATTTCGTCCATTAGGACTTTGTAGCGGCTTTTGCGGCTTTGAATACACAACCATACCGGAGTACGGGCTTAAACGCTCATTGTAGCTTTTGGCTCCCGAGAATTCATTCCTTTCTTGATGGTTATTTTTTCCTTTAAAGTATTCGGATTTCTCATTCTCTAGCTGCTGATACCGCAATAGTCTTGAATCCTTATAACTTACGCTTGCCATTTTACGAAGTTCTGTTAGCTGCTCAGTATTAAGCCAATTTGGTACAAACTCATTCATTTGCTTTTCAAATTCTTTTAAATATTCATATTGACTATATTTTAATCCTTGTAGTGTAAGCTCTATATCTATTTTTCCGTAACCGTAAGGCTTAGCAAAGCCGATATTATGCATAAATTTATTGCTTCTGCCGTGAAAAGTTATCGCACTTATCAGCGCTCCGATTTCGACCTTTTTAAGATTATGAAATACGATCTTGCCCTTAAAAACGCTATTTGCAGAAAGCGGTTTAAATTTAACTTTCATCTTTTCATTATCATTTCCGACGCTTAGCTTTTCAGAGCTCTCGTGTAGCGGATAGCGTTTATATCCTCTGATTTTAGCATCTTTGCTCATAAGCGTTATATATGGACCATTTGGTCGCTGCTCTAAATAATTTGGATAATAACTAGGATTAGGCGTACCGAATACCCCTTCCTTAGGAGCTTCAAATCGCTCAAAACTCGATTTCAGATGCGAAAAATACACTCGTCCTTTTAGGGCTTTGTCGCCTCTAACGGTTCCGAAAATTGTTTCGGCTAAATCAAATTTTGTTTCCTCGCCTACTTGCCTTGCTGCTTCGAAAATCGTTTTTTTGTAAGCCAGTTTAAAAAGTTGAGTTAATCCGATAGCGGTTATTTTAATATCATTTCCCATATAAAAAATAGGAACTGGCATGCCTTTATTAAACTGTTCTTTCCAATATTGCCCGTCTATTGAGTCTTCATTATCAAAATAAACCTTTTTAAAGTCTTCAAAGACATTTTTATCTAACTGAATTTTCTTGCCGTTTTTAGCAAAGACGAATTCATGTCTTTTCTTATCTATATTACCCGTAAAAACTAAGATGCCTTTCCGTCCTTGCTTATCAAATTTAGCTCGTTTAATTGTTATTTCTTGTCCCGTTTTAGTTTTTGATTTTTCATCATAAGGAGTAAAATTTATCTCTTTTAACAAGCCAAATTTTTTATATTTTTCCTTGGCTGTTTCGAGCTTTCCTATTTCTTCGTAGTTCGTATTTTTGAGCAGACATATTGTTCTAATATCTGCGCATTTCTCTATTATATAACTATTTCCATTTTTGACTAAAAATCCACAGCCGCCAGTATCTTCATTAACCATACCGACTAAATTTTTTCTATTCGTCATATCCCTAACGCTAAGATACTTTTTATGCTTTCCCTCATCTATACGAATTTTACCAAAACTTATTATCTCAAGCACATTTCTTATCATACCCTTGATGCTGGTTGCGGGGATATAATACTCTTTGCCTCCGTTTTCGTTTATGAAATGGCAAAACTCATTCGGATTTTTACCATCCTTTATAAAAATAGGACTTTTGGCAGTTATCTCAAGCTCAATTACGCCGCTTTCGCCGTCTTCAAACGGTACGTCGTGGATGTTTTTAAGAGCATCCTCGCTAGCCCACGGTGGGTAGAAAATTTTATCGTTTAGTGGCACGAAATTATATGGAGCAGTTATCATTTTTTATCCTTTTCATCTTTTACAAAGCCTGCAAATACTATCTTTTGAAGTTTCAATACTGGCAAACCCTCAAGAGTTCCATTGTCTTGAGGCACTTCACAAAACTCGTCTTTTTCATCTTGCCAAATTTGAGCCATTTTTATTTTAAAATTACCAAATTTAGGATAAAACGTTTTTATGCCGCTTTCCTCTAGCGCTACTTTGTTTAACTCCGTCTCATCGACAAACCAAGCGTCGTTTATCTGGCGGATAGAAACACTCTTTTTGGACTTCTCATCAAAAAAATGCGCCTCATAGATTAGCTCGTCTTCGCCTAGACCAGGAGTTCGCTCGCCCGCTAAAAACAAGTGCTTCTCATCGATTTTTTCACCCATTAGCTGGATGTAGCCCTCGTAGCCTTTTAAATTTTCATTCACGTATTTTAAAATTTCGTCTTTATTCTTTTTCATTTTCGATCCGTCCTTCGTTGTATTTTAAGACCTTGCCTTTGAAAAATCCATATCCTTTTGTGGTTGCTCCACCAAGCGACAAGCGCCCCTGAACTACGTCATCTAAAGTCGCTTCAAAAGCCTCTAATGCATTATTAAAAGTTTTTGCTTTTTCTTTGTCGCCGCGCGCATCGTTTTTAAGCAAAATTTCTATTATAAATTCGTCTCTTTTTGCGACTGCCTTTTCTTGAAATAAGGCGCTGTCTATCGCGCCGCCCGTGAAGCGGTCGATACTAACGTGTTCGAAGACCTTCATATCTTTTGCTTCGTCGTAATCCAAAAAGCAATCACTGATTAAAATTTTGCCTTTGGCGCCTTTATTGTTTTTATTCTTTTCGTAGCCGAAAATTTCCCTTACGGCTTCGTTTTCACTGCCGACCTTGGCTTTTTCGCCGAATTGTTTATTGATTTTATTAAAATGAAACGCCGTTCGGTGCGATAATGCGCCTTTTACCGAGCTTACCGGAATTAAAATTTTACGCTTGCTAAGGCGTTCATTTTTATAGTCGATCGCGCTCTCAAGCACCGGCGTTTGATCGGCATCCTTGTCACCAAATCCGCTTCCGAACATAAAGAAATCATCGGGCGAAATTTTAAGTTCGTATCTGATAAATTTTTGTCTTGCTGAATTGCCGTCCGCTGCGCTATCGGGCATAAATTTTACAAACTCATCGGAGCTAAAATTTAAACTGCTCGAGTATCTGTCCAGCTCAAACTCGCCCCATTTTATCTCTAAAATTCCAAGCGAACCAAAACCTTTAGAGCTTCCGCCGCCAAGCCTTAGCATAGGATCGTAAAGTAGATTTAAAATTTCCACGAACTCCTTTTTGCTTCCGTCAAGCTCAAGTGAAAATTTAAATCTAGTACCCTTAAATACAACTTCTTCGTCAAATTTGCCTGCATCTTTCGCTGCGCCATTCGCGCCTATGGCTACATGATCTCTAATCGGCAAAATATCAAAATAACGCAAAAATTCGCTCTTTTCTAAAAGCAACTCTTCGCAAACCTTGTTATTCTTATCGACGAGCAACAGAGCGTTTGAGATAATTAGTCTTGAGCCGAGTAAATCTTCGTCTTCTTGTTTATTTTCGTCTTTACTTTCCTTTCCATTTCCGCCCCAACCCTTTTCCTCGCGCTTGGTTCCAAAAATTTTATTCGCGGTATCCTTGCCGGCATTATCTTCAAACGCCCTGCGCAAAATCCCTGCAACCGAAGTGCCTAAGATCATCGGCAAGCCGTTCCAATCTCTTTGCACCGGTGCATCCAAAAATAGATCATTTTTGCCGCCGCCGACTTTTAACGGAGTTTTGGCTTCTATGATGACGTGCGCTAAAAATCTTTTCATTGCTTTTCTCCTGTGATTTTTGGCATTTGCATTGACAAAAGTAGATCAAATTTAAGCGGGCAAGGATCGCCTTCTACTGCTTTTACGAGCGTATCGCCGCACCCACCTTTTACTAGGACGTTTTCATCGTTTCTTTTTTCACAGTCCCAATTTGCGCTTCTTACGCCATTTAGCATAAATTTGGATATTTGAGCCGCTATATTTTCGTTCTTTTCCGCGACGCTTTCATTTTTAATCTCTTCGATTTGCATTTCGCCATTAACATCTTTTTCTCCGATTACCTTATCGCTAACGGCAACCTCCCTGCATATTGATCTCATCGCGCCCCATTGTGATTTTGAAATTTTGCTAAATTTATCTTTATGGCTTTTTATAAAATCAGCCACCCTCTCGGCTATTTCAAGAGCTTGGTCTTTCGTAGTCTGCTTTTGTTTTAAAAATTTAGCCAAATCACTTTGTATCGGTATTTTTCCGATTGAGCGCTCAGTCTGTGCTTCTTTTTGGAATTCTATCGGGTTATTCTCCGCGTCGCCGCCGTCTAAAAACCACGGATTTATCAGCACTTCGCCAAAACCCTCGCTCAAATACGCTCCGACGCCATTTTTTAGCGCGCTTATTTGCTCGGCACTTAAATTTTTCAAAGCAATTACGCTACCTTTATTTATGCAGGCTCGCTCATAATCTTTTGTGGCGCGAGCTCCGTTATAAGGGGTAAAATTTGAAATTCTAATCTGCGTCTTTTCGTAATCGACATTATTTGCATCTAAATTTGGCAAAATATACTTTACGTCGTAGCTTGGATTGCCGTTTTCGTCAATAAGTGCAAGGCGGGATTTAGCATAAACGAAAGTATATTTCTCCGGCGGCGTAAAGGTTTGAATTTTATCCGTATTTTCGCCGATAAATTTAATCTCTACCGCTCCATACTCCGCACTCTTTGATTTACCGAGCCTAGTTGAGCACACTAGCGTCTCTTTCGCCAAAACAATATCATCTTCGCTCACGCTGGCGTCAAATTTAACGCTAAATCGCCATTTCAATCCGGCTCTAAACGCCTCATAGCCATACATTTGGCTATCTTTGGAGCGTCTTTTATCTTTGTCATAGGCACTTTTTTGGGAGTATTCATATTTTAGGCTAAGTTTTTCTTTTTCGTCATTTATGTAGCCGCTTCGCATCTGTTTTAGCTGGGTAAATTTTTCAGATTCTTCGCGGCTTAGCAAATGATGATTGTAAATTTTGCTGCCATCAAGCTTTTCGTGAAAATAGGAAAGCGGGATTTTAAAAAATTCTTTACCATCTTTGATCGGCGAAGCGTCGCAAAATTTTACAGCACCGCTATGAAAAATTTTAAAAGGATCACTAAAGTCGCTATATCTACTAGCTACCATACCCAAAAATGCACTTCCCGGGATAAAATCAAGCGAGCTCATCTTGCCCTGCGTATTGGAGCTTGCCTGCAAAATAACGGGACTTTTAAAAGTTATCTCAAATCTAAGCTCTCTCATCGTAGCTCCTTAACTTTAAATTCGCATCTGCCGAGGCCTCGGTTACGGTTTAATCCTATCCGCTTTATCATCTTTAGCGCACGTTTTAAATTTTGGGCGATCTCGCCGCTTACATTTTGGATCTCGCCTTTTAAACTTATAGGCAAAACGACCTCTATATCTCTTAGCGAATTATCCACCGCAATGCCGTTGTCGTCGATTTTGGTAGCCGAAATGATTTCAAAAAGATTGCGCTGCAAGTTATTCGACGTTATTTCGGTAGCGATTTTTTCATCTATCGTAGCGCTGCTAAAATAGCACTGTGCCTGCGTAGTATCGTCGTTTTCGTTTTGCTCATCACCGCTATTTTGCTTATTTTTGCTGCCTCGCGAGCCGAAGCACTCGCTTATATCGCTTGGATCCCAAAATAGCTCCGCTACCTCTCGCACAAGTCCTTTTATCGTTTTACCGGGCACATACGGAAGCCCTGCGGAGTTTTTTACCACATAACTATCAAGCGCCGCTCCACCGCTAAGGCCGCTACTGACGTGCCAGTAGTCGAAAAATTTAAGCTCGTAATTTATCGTCATTTTTGCCCTCCACTTTTTTATCTTCTGCGCCAGAAGTAACGGAGAGAAATTGCAACACGTCGTAAATAGGCGTCTTTTGCGCTCCGTCCTTTTCTAAAATCAAATTTCCGCACGATAGCCCGCCGTAAAGAGCATTCAGAGCGCCATCGAATTCACTTTTGTTTTCTAGAATTTCATTTATTCTATCAAGCATAACTTTGGCTAATCTATCGTTTATGCCAAGTTCCTTTATCCACTCTCGCAGTTTGCCCTTGGGGCTTTTTTCGCCGCGATACATTTCGGCTAAATTTATAAAATTTTCTACCTTTGGCTCGTTTTTTGACTTGGTAGTATCGCCTAAATAATAAGGCCCGAAATCACATCTGATTTCGCTAGCGTTTTTGCCATCGGCCGCGCACTCTTCTTTTTTATTCTCGGTCGCGCGCCCTTCTTTTTCGCTCCCGATCGTCAGTTCATCTTTTATAAATTTATCCCAGCTTTGGAAATTCGAGCTTTGGACGTTATGGAACATTAAGCAGCTTGGCGCTATGTCTTTTTCGGCATCGTTTACGTAGCGATCCTTGCTGTGCTTTTTCGCCGCACCGCAAAGCTCCTCGGCTAGAGCTGCCGCATAATGAAACGGGAATTTTTCGTTACAATAAGCAATCCCCGCGCACATCGTGAGCTTTTCCTTTATATCGGGCTTTTTCTTGTCCGTTTCCTTTTCAAATTCCTCGATAAAATTTTTAGTAAATTCTAACGCTATATCCGCATCGCAAACCGCCGTCATATCGTCGCCGCTTAAAATTAGTGCTTTTATCTTTAGATCATCTTTGCCGAAAACTTCCTCGGTTTTTGCTATGGCATTTTCGTAAGCATCTTTCGTAGCATTATCAAGCGCTTTTGAAAAATTAGCTATCACGTCTAATTTGCCCGTATTTTTTACTTCGTCCGTTAGATTTTTAACCAGCACGCCAAGCCCGTTGCCGTCTGCGTGGATAACGGCTAGTTTATTTTTCTTATTTGAAATTTGGCTAAATTCTTTTAATTCCTTAGCTCCCGGGTGTCTCTTAAACCACCTTCCGTGCGCTTCTCTCTTTTGAACGGACGAAATGTCTAATGCATCATCGTCATCAAATTTTACGATAGGTCGCGCCGTTTTGGGCGCAAGAGCCATAAAATTTATACTCATATCAAGCGGCAAGCTCGGGCGGTTGCGCTGAGTTTTTAGCTTTCGTTCGAGCTCTTTCGATGCCGTTCCGTAGTCGTTGCCGTTATAAGGAGCGACAGCTTGAGAAATAGTAATGCCGTAAGCATTTTGCATTATCTTTTTAGGCAGATCCCTGACGATCTTTTTTAAATTTTCCTCGCCATCTACGATCGCTCTAAAATTTCCTGCGGCATTAAGCAAAATTTGCTCTACTAAGCCGTTCGCCCTTAGTTCGTCAAAGACGCCAAATATCGCGCCCTTGCTCTCTTGCTTGTCATTAAATTTTTGTCCGAGCGAGTCTATTATTTCGCTGGCACCGATGATCTCTTGCAACTTGTTCGTGGCGTAAATATACTCTTGTATACCCTGGATACTTGCACCGTATAGGTATTTAGCCATCTTGCCTCCTTCGTATTATATTTTTGAAATTTTATCGCAACTAAACTTAAATTATTTTTTGAAAAATTACGCAAAATGAGCTAGCCGAAGCGACGCCTCGTGCTAGACTGAATTTATTGTCTAGTCCTACCGCAAAAGACACACTGTCCGTTATATCCTTGCCTTTGACGTAAAAATCAAGCGTAGGGACGTACGAGCCGTAATTGCTCGGAGCGATATTTGCTAAATTCGGTACCTCTTGCGCCAAAGCGTCACTCATAACTCCAGCCGCTGCTAGCGACAACACAATCTTTTTCATTACAACTCCTTTAATTGATCTCGTCGGCGTTTTACCTCCGACTTTGGACGCAATTATAGTGAGTCGTAGTGTCAAATTCTGTCAATCAAAAAGGGAATTTAAAAAATGAGGGGGAAATTTTAATTAAACCAGGAGAATAGATTGAAAATTTTAGATGTCAAGAGAAACCAAACCCCTAGATAGGGGAAATTCTAATCAAATATAATTGATGAGAGAGATTAAATTTAGAGCTTTCTAGTTTCAATCCCCAGATCGGGCAAATTCTAACTAAATCCCTCGCCTCCTAAAACCATTCCTAGCAAAAGCCGTATTTATTGATCCATTCTACCTCATTCATCCGACTCTCTTATTTAGTTTAACTCATTATGTTCAAATGCTTTTTTCGGAATTTTACTTAAGATAGTGTTGAGCTTCGCTCCAGTGTAAGTTGCAGTATGGATGATGATCTTTACTGGCGTAAAGCCATCTTGATAGTTGTTGAAAGCCGATTTTACTTCAACAAAATTTATCATCATTGAAGCCATATCTCCTTCCACATCCGTTTCGGTTAGCAAAGGAAATTCGTTAAATAAGCATAGGGAAGTACCATCAAAGCAGTTCTTTTGCGCTTTTCGGAACTGAGTGCCGAAAGGAACTAGAGCAACAACTTCGGCGTTTAGCCTACCCGAATATCTCTTAAACTTATTTTTACCGCTACTCTTAACTGCGCGCTCATAAACGCGTAACGGCGCAGCTCCTTTTGAAGCTAAAAAGCTTTTAACTTCCGAAAGCTTTACATCGTTTTCATAATCGGCTATCTTAAGCGAATTATCAAAGTAATCGTTTCCATATTGAGATTTTTCGCCCATATCAAATAAGACGATTAGCTCGTTAGCAAGCCTTCTGCTTTGAAAGTTGCTCGTAAACTCATCTTTTCCATTAACCCTTCCATAGTAGCTTTCCGGGTCCGGTTCTACACATCCTATTAAAAATATAGCAATTAATACTAAAAACAGTGTTCTCATAACATTTTCCTTCCTTTAAATTTATAAACACTCGGGCAATTTGAAAAGCCGGTTATTCTACTATCTATCGCATCGCCTTCCAATTGAAGCAAAGCAAAAATTAGCTATCTTATTTAACTCTCGCGGCGAATACTCGATAATCAATTGTCAGGTAGTTGAACTTATACCTACTTTTCATTATACGCTTTGTAGCCCGCAAAATCATAAGTACTTTTATCGATCTCTTTTCTTGTTTCATAATCAATAAAAACTAGATCAAGCGATGAACCTAATTCCATTAGTTCTCCGATCTCCTTAGAAGAATAAAGCAATTGAGCCGTTCGCTCTTTTAAAAAGTTAATAAAGGTATAAGCGTCTTCGTTTTTTCCATCTTTCTCATTCTGAGCTTTAACTTTATGAGGTGTAATCTCTACAACCATATTAAGCTTTTTATTTTCCCTATCGCAAGTTATCGGCTTATACACCAAACCATATTCACGCCAGTATAGTCCCGGGTGATTGTCACCACTAAAAGCTCTATCTAATAGCGAAACGCTATACTCTCCTCTCGGAGCTATTTGAACTCTATCTCCATATTTATCTTTATCAAGGAACGACTCCGCCTTACGTTTAGATTCCTCATATCTTTCCTTATCCTTATTCTCTCTAAGAATACACCAAACATCCAGTTGCTGAGCCATTACCGTTTCTTTATCAGGCGGCATTACGATAAAACAACCGGAAAATACAACTCCGATCAAACCGAGTAAAAACACTTTAAACAAAATTTTCATACTTTCTCCTTTGTTTTAAAATTCTTTTTCGAAAAATAACAAAATTACTCATAGAATTCAAACCCGCCATATCAACTTTGAGCGTGATTATAGGGAGTTTAGTTGTCAAATTCTGTCAATTTACGGAGTGCTTTTAAAAAATCCATTAAATTTTAGTCGTATACCTTGAAATTTAATCAAATCAGCGTGATCACACAGCATCATACGAGACAAAACTCATTTGCCCTAATCCCCTAGATCGGGGAAATTCTAATCAGATTCTGAAGCTTCGTCTGATATGGTGGTTCAAAACGGAGACATTGTAGTGTTTCAATCCCCTAAATCGGGGAAATTCTAATCAAATAATAGCCGAAGCTGAAGGCTATATTCTTATAAAAGCGTTTCAATCCCCTAAATCAGGGAAATTCTAATCAAATTTTATCAAGGAGTACAAAATGCGTAACGCAGTAAAGGTTTCAATCCCCTAAATCGGGGAAATTCTAATCAAATTCAAGAGTTTAATGATTGGGTATATCCACAGATGTCGGTTTCAATCCCCTAGATCGGGGAAATTCTAATCAAATGCTATTTTATTTTTTAAGGAGAAAAAATGTTAAGTGTTTCAATCCCCTAGATCGGGGAAATTCTAATCAGATTCCCATTTATATCAGAGTTGGTTACGTCGCCGAATTCGTTTCAATCCCCTAGATCGGGGAAATTCTAATCAGATTATATCCCGCTAAAAGAAGGAGCGATAGAGATCGTATCCATGTTTCAATCCCCTAGATCGGGGAAATTCTAATCAGATTACCACCCCTGCTCACAAGTATATCCCATCCGTTTTAATGTTTCAATCCCCTAGATCGGGGAAATTCTAATCAAATAAAGATCCAGCTGTCATCGCCCCTACTGTTGGAGCGGTACGTTTCAATCCCCTAAATCGGGGAAATTCTAATCAAATAGCCCAAAAGCCGCATTAAAATTGACAATGAGTTTTTAAAGAACTATTTGCGAGTGCCATTATATCACAAAACGCGAAAAAGTCCGAGAAAGGGGCGAAAAATTAATTTCAAATTTCAAGGTATTTGCTTAGGGATGGCTTAAAAGTATGAATTTAACGGTATTGGCGTAAGCACAAAAGTCCGAAAATCAAAAAGCAAAAATGAAATTTTAGAGCTTTTTCGAATTTCTACTAAATTCCGCGAACGCAAAAAGTCCTAAAAATGGGGCTTTATGAATAGGCGAAATGATGGAAGTCCGAGAAATGGTTTTTGGCGCGAGCGAAATTTTAGGTTTGCGGAGATTTTCAAACTTAATAAAATATAAAAATGCGCTAAATTCGAAATTTTAAATTTAAGAAAAGTCCGAAAATCAAATCCGCAGGATCGGGGCTTAGACGTAGGTGTTAGGAGAGCGAAAGATCTCGCCCTCGCCTAGACTCTCGCTTTTAGCCATACAGGTTTTGCAGATGCGGTAGAAAAGGACTTTGTCGGTTTTGGGCTCGATTATGCGGGCAATGCGTTCTTTTATCAAGATGTATTCGCGCTCGGAAACGTCAAGCTCAAACACCGAGTAGTTCGCCCGCAGCCCGTAGCCCTCCAGCAGGGCGGCGAGCTTGTTGCGGCGCTTAGTCTCGCAGACGTCGTAGCAGATGATTAAATTCATTGAAATCTCCCTATGAAAGGCTTATATTTTTCGTTTTGCGTTACGGCGTTTTTCAGGGCGTACGGCCTGCTTGTCTATAATGTCCTGTGCTTTTAGCTTCTCGCCGCGATACTCGGTATAAGCGAAGAGCTTTTCGTTTACGTTTTTGGCGATATTTTGTCTGGTCGAAACGGACAGGAGCCCGTCTTTTATCTCAAAGGGCTCGTTTTTATTCACCATCGAGATTATGGCGCGATCGACGATGAAGGCTCGAAATTCCTCGATGAGATCGAAGGCAAGAGTGGGCTTTTGCTCATCGAGTGCGTGTAGGTATGAGACATGAGGCGAGAGACCCGCAGCGGCGATGGATTTTAAAATTTTTGAATAGAGGATCGCATAGCCATAGTTTAGAGCAGAATTTACGATGTCGATAGCGCCCTGCGTCACTCGCGCACTAAAGCCAAACTCGTAGTCGATCGCTTTTGCGATAGCCTGCCAGTAGGAGTTTGCGGCGCTTCCTTCAAAGCCCATAAGCTCGCTTACGCTTGCGGCGCCAGGGACGCGGAGCTTTAAAATTTCTTGCATCGCTTTAATTTCGGCGCCTAGATTTTTATGGTATTTGCCTAGATATTTTAGATAGTTGATCTGATTTTTTAGCTTGCCGATGATAAACTGCTGGGCGATGCGGAGCGATTTTTTAGTCGTTAACAGCGAAATTTGCGAAGCGGCGGTTTTGGGTATGGCGGAATTTGCGCTAATGAGCGTGGCGTAGCTAAGATTAGTCTTTTCGTCGATAAAATTTATGGAAATTTTCTTTTTGGCACACTCTTTGATGACGGCGGAGCTAAGCGAAATTTGAGCGTTTATGATGATCTGGCTGATTTGATTTATGGGGAATTTGTGCTTGATAGCGCCTTTGCTTTTTAGCACGAGCTTTCCTTGCGACAGAGCGAGGAAGTAAAAAGGCGTCGTGATGTGGATAACGGAGCTTTGCGAGAAGGTTTTTAGGTATTCGCGCTTTTTAGCCTCAAGGGCGTTTTGGACGGATTTGACGGCGGGACGCTTGGCGTTTTTAAAGTAGGTTAGAATTTTAGCCTTTTTAGCCGTTTTGCCTGGCTCGTAAGGGAAGTTTAGGTTGATTAAGGCTTCTGCTAGCGTCCGCTTGTCTGCGGTTTTTAGAAATCTGCGTATTAGGCTCGTTACGACCTCGCCAAAATGCAAGCAAAACCTATCTTTTTGCGAAGACGAGAAAAGCTTAAGCGAAATGGCTTTTAGATGATACACATAGGCGTTTAAATTTTCTACGCTTTGGCTTATCGCTTGCTTTTTGGCAGAGCCTGCGAGCTTGGCTAGAATGCGCTTAAATTTTTCCTCGCCGATACTTAAATTTGCGCCCTTAAAGCTTACGCCCAAAAAGGCAAATTCGCTATCTTTGCCGTGAATGGAGGTTTTGGCTTCGTTTAGAGATAAGCTTATGGTTTTTAAAAAATCTTTCAGGCGCGTAAGCCCTCTCTCGGCGGCTTCATATGAAACAAAAAACATAACGAAATCATCGGCGTATCTGACGAATTCTACGCCCGAGTTTTCTAAAAATTTATCCATTTGATTTAGGTAGATATTCGAAAGTAGCGGGCTTAGGACGTCTCCTTGATGAACGCCTTTTGCATGAGCGCGGTAATCAAAGCGCTCAAAAATTCCGTTTTTGATCCAAAGCTCGACGAGCCTAATGATACGGGAGTCGCGAATGTTTGCGCGTAAAATTTCAAGCAATTTTTCGTGATCGATATTTTCAAAGAAATCTTTGATGTCGGTTTTGACGGCGAAGCTGAAAATTTTAAAAAAATCGCGAGCGCGAAAGATCGTGTTAGCATAGAATTTGCCGTTTCGATAAGCATAAGAGCGGTTTGAAAAGCTTTTATCAAAATAGCCTGAAAGCTCGCGAGTGAGGATATTTTGCGCAAATTTATCTTTTAGCGAGGGGATGGCAAGCTTGCGCAGCTCGTCTTTGTTTTCTTTGGGGATAAATGCTCGTTTTAAGGGCTGAGGCGAATATGAAAGACTAAAAATTTCGTCCTTTAGCTCGGCATAAAATACGTCCGTGCAAATATCATCAGCGCTAAGTCCGTCAAGCCCTAAAGCCGTGCGCTTTAGCCTTTTTAGCGCGTATTCAAAGGCGCCTGCGGTAAAAATATCCTCTAAGTTTAGATCAAACATGACGCCTCCTTGTCATTGCATTTAGCTAGTAAATATCGAGCAAAACGCGCCGATACCGTAACCCACGGCGAAATTTATCCGCTCTGTAACTCGCGGCAAAATTTGAATTCTGCGGTACAATTTAAATCCGCTCTGCCCTTATCTTGCCTAGTCCGAAAACCGTGCTTTTGCCGACTCCGGTAATTTGGGCGAGTTGCAAAAGCTTTACCGAGCGCTCATCAAGCCCGAAAACTCGCATCCATCCGATCACGCCGCCAAATTGCATCTTGGTGTGCTGGCGGTTTGAGTAGCGATTGATGTCGTAAAAGCACAAATCCTGCTCGAAGCGGCGGAATTTTACCTCGAATTTATCTATAGCCCTGCCCGTTATGTTCTCAAATCTCATAGCGATTTGACGGATAAAGGACTTAAAGTCGATCTCGCAGCGGACGAGGACGTTTTTTTGCTTTATACGAAGCGGAGTAAGAAGCGAAATTTCATAATCGCCCGCAGCAAAATCGGGCGTGAAATTTAGCATTTCAACTTTATTTGAAAGTAGAGATTTAGGCTCTACGATTTCGCCGTTTAGAGTAAAATTTGAAAATTTAAACTTGCGTCTGCTTACCTCAAGCCCGATTTCTTGCATATTTGCAATAGCGATAGCGACGTGAGGCAGGTAGCACGCGGCGTGCTCAAAAAGTAAAATTTTAAAATCAAAGCTCTTTTGATTAAGATCGATATCTAGCCTGAAATTTGGCGTATCGGATACATTTTCAAAAAATTCATTATACGCACATTCGCCGAAGATGTCGCATTTCTCGCAGCTTGCACTTACGAAAGGACAACTCGCCTTTCTAAGAGCATATCCAAAAGCGCCCCTGATCGCCGAGCCGATAAAAGGATGCGAGGGCTTTAAGTCGGTGCCGCAAATGCCTAGCTCTAAATATTTAAGCATGAATGACCTTTTGTATTTTTGAGAAAATTATACTATAAAATGAGCTTTTGTGTTTTAGACTAGCCAAGACACTCACCTAATTGCCGGCAATTAAGAGCGAATTTTATCTTGGCGAGCATTTGAATTTAGGTTGCATAAAGACACGCCAATAAGATAAATTTTATGCTTTTGCCAATTTTCATTATTTTTCAAGTATAAGTAAGATATAATCTCGAACTTTTTTGAGATGCCGTTGCACTCTTAAAGGTAATTTGAAGATGGTGTCAAGAGAGAGACTTGAACTCTCGACCTCCGGCTTATGAGACCAGCGCTCTAACCAGCTGAGCTACCTTGACACGAAAGAAATGGGAAGTATAGCTAAATATTCTTATTTTTAATTGAAACACTTTAAAAGGAGAGAAAATGAATGCAGCTTTGATTTTATTAGTCGTCATAGTTTTGTTAGTTTTGGCGTTAGTGGGCGTTTATAACTCGTTCATCGCCAAGCGTAACCAGGTGCGAAATATCGCCTCTACCGTTGATACGCAGCTTAAAAAGCGCTACGACCTCATCCCAAATTTAGTTAGCGCCACGCGCGAATATATGAGCCACGAAAACTCCGTGCTAACGCGCGTTAGCGAACTTCGCTCGCAAGCGATCAACGCGGCTTCTAACGCGGATAAATTTAAGCTAAATAGCGAAATTTCGGCTCTTTTGGGGCAGATCCGCATTGCGGTAGAGGCGTATCCGAATCTCAAGGCTAACGAATCGTTTGCCAAGCTACAAAACGCGTTAGGCGAGTGCGAGGAGCAGATCAGTGCCGCACGCCGCGCTTATAACGGTGCCGTTACGGTTTATAATAACGCTTGCGAGATGTTTCCTACTAACATCATCGCTAGCGTTTTTAACTTCGCCAAGGCAGAATTTTTCGCCGCCAGTGAGCAAGAAAAGCAAGCTCCGAACGTTTCTGAGCTTTTCAAAAAATAGGCGCTAGAGTAGGAAATTTGCGATAAAATTTTAAAATTTTATCGCAAATAATGCCGAGCGTTGCAAGGCTAAATTTTATAGCGAGCAAAATACAGCGGGTGCAAAGCATGCGGTTTTAAATAGGCTTGCTTCGTGCCCCGCGTGCTCGTCATCTCGTTTGAGCTATTTTGCGGTGTGCGGCACTTAGAATTTTAACAATAAAATTTTACGAAATTTATTTGATTCGTATTTTCTCGGCGCCAGAAGCTCGTTTTAATAAATGGCGCAACGCTAAATTTAAAAGTCTAAATTTCGCAGTGCAAATTTTGCCTAGATTGCCACAGGCGTTACTTATACAAGCGGTGGCAAAAAGTAACGCCTCGTTAGTCGTGAGTAATTTTACAAATTTGCGCCTCGGTCGCGACTGCGAGGTCCTTCGGCGCGAGGGCAATCTGTTTTCCGCGCACGCCCGCGCTAACGTAAATTTTCTCCTGCGTTAGCGCTTTTTCATCGATGAAAGTGCGGAAGTGCTTTTTCATCCCAAGCGGCGAGCAACCGCCCCTGACGTAGCCCGTGACCTTTTGCAAATCCTTCAAATCCATCAGCTCGCAGCGCTTTGCCCCGCAGAGATGCGCGAGCGCCTTGAGGTCCAAATTTAGATCACCTTGCAGGCAGGCCACGACGTATTCGTGATCCGCCGTACAGACTATTGTTTTATAAACCCGCTCGATCGGCTCGCTCACGCTGTTTGCAACATGCACCGCGTCTAAATTTAAAGGATCAACCGCATATTCTTTAATCTCGTAGGGGATTTTCAGACCGTCCAGTACGCGCGCGGCGTTTGTCTTTGAGCTCATTTCGCCTCTTTTCTTAAATTTAATAGCGGATTTTGTTTTCTTTCAGAAAATCGCGCAGATCTTCGTATTCGCTCTGATTGAAATAGCGCCATTTGCCGGGCTTTAGCGTTCCAAGCGTCATCCTACCGAATGCCGTGCGCTTAAGTTCCACGACGTCTAGATCGAAGTAGCCGAAAAATCTACGCAACTCGCGATTTTGACCTTCGTTGATGATCGCTTTGATCTTCGTATAGCCGCCGCTGCTAGGCATTATGCGGTAGCCCAAAAAGGGCTTAAATTCCATCGATTTGATCTTGCTTTTGGCGTGCGCGCCCTTGCTTGCGTCTGCGGCGAAAAAGCCCTCGCGGATCGCCGTTACCACCTCATCCTCCACCTCACCTTTTACCTTTAGATAGTACTCCCGCTCGATGTCGCTGTTCATCAGCGCCGTAGCGATCGCGGGCGCATCGGTCAGCAGCAAAAGCCCCTCGCTTGCAAAATCCAAACGCCCTACGCTAACAAATCTACTAAATCCCTCAGGCAAGCTATCGTAAATCGTCCGCCTGCCGCGATCGTCCTTTTTAGTAACTAACTCGCCTTTGCGTTTGTTATAAACGATCATCGTGAATTCCGTCTTAGGCTTAATGAGGCGCGAGCCTATGCGGATCTTCTCCTCGCC
Source organism: uncultured Campylobacter sp. (assembly GCF_938030685.1). GTDB lineage: Bacteria > Campylobacterota > Campylobacteria > Campylobacterales > Campylobacteraceae > Campylobacter_B. The sequence continues at coordinate 20,926 of NZ_CALHHX010000222.1, forward strand.
GCTAACCTCTATAAAATCGCTAACGACGCGACCGTTAATGCTAACCTTGCCCTGCTTGATCAGCTCGTCCGCCTCACGGCGTGAGTAGCCGGTGTTGTGGGAGATAAATTTATTCAGACGCATCTTTTGCATTATTTTAGCCCCAGGCTCGTTAGATCATGGATATGCAAGATCCCCGCAGGCACGCCGTTTTCGACTACGGGCAGGACTTGGATTTTAAATTGCTCGATCAAATTTAGCGCATCTATTGCGAGCATATTTTTATCGTCCAGCATTTTAGGATTTTTGGTGGCATATTTTAGCGCGCCGTCATTGATGTCAAAATCCTCTCGCATCAGTGCGCGGCGCAGATCGCCGTCGCTTAGGATCGCCTCAAGCGCGCCCTTTTCATCCACTAACAAAACGGTGCCGAGCTTTCCGTGCGTCATAACGTCGATAGCTTGTTTTAGGCTGGCGTTACGTCTTGCGAGCGGCAAATTTTTGCTTTGCATCACATCTTTTACTTTGACAAAAAGCCGCTTGCCGAGGCTTCCGCCGGGATGGAAATTTGCAAAATCCTCTTTGCCGAATCTACGCTGCCTCATCAAACAGATCGCTAACGCGTCGCCTAACGCAAGTGTTAGCGTCGTAGAAACCGTCGGCGCGGCGCCTAGGGGACAAGCCTCTTTGACGATATTTAGGCTTATGAACTCATCGCTAACCTTGCCGAGCGAGCTGTTTTTATCGCGCGCCATCGCAATGATCTTCACGCCGAAGCGTTTGAGGTGAGGTAAAATTCTAACCAGCTCCTCGCTCTCGCCGCTAAAGCTGATCGCAAGCACCATATCGTCCTTACCGATCATACCCAGATCGCCGTGCAGTGCCTCGGTAGGGTGGACAAAAAACGACGGCGTACCGGTGCTGGCAAGCGTCGCGGCGATCTTGGCGCCCACATGTCCGCTCTTGCCCACGCCGGTGACGATTACCTTGCCCTTGCAAGCAAGGATCAGACTTACGGCTCGCTCAATTTCGCTACCGATAAGATCCACATGCCGCAAAAGCTCCGCTCCTTCGAGCCTCAGCACCTCTCGTGCCGTATCTAAAATTTCACTCATTCAACCTTCTTTTTAAATTTGCCTTCATTTTGCGCCGCGCCTAAATTTGCGCTAGCTAAAATTTCGCACCTTAAAATTTACGCCATAAAAAATTCTAACCTACAAAATCGCGCGCCCCCTACCTACTCGCCGCGAGCTTGCTAGACGCTCTTTAAATTTCGCTTTACACCGAAATTTTACTCTTAAAATTTTAACTCTTCACTTTAAAATTTCACGCTGCAAAGCCCGCTCACATCGCAAAATTTCACGCCCGAGCGCTAACCGGCGCCATTAAAATTTCACTCGCCCGCCGCAGATCAAAGCCTCTTTGCGCGCTAAATTTAGCCGCGCTTACATCAAATAAATCACCGGCACGATGGTCGGATATTTTTTGATCTTTCTAAAGATGTGCTTTCGCACGGCCTGGCGGATCTTGCCCTCCAGCGCCCAGTGATCGAGCAAAATTTCATCTTTTAAATTTGCTAAAAACTGCTCGATAATGCCCTGCATCTCCTTGGTAAAGTGCGCCGTTTGATTATCGGCGACGAGCCCATAGGTGATGACGCGCGTTTGGATGAGCCTCTTTTCGTTTTTGTCGATCTGCGCGATGATGACCGCGACGCCCGCATCGGCTAAATTTTGGCGGTGTTTGACGATTTCGTCGGAGATCTGCTTGTTGATCTGGTTGTCGATGAAGACCTTGCCCGTCTTGACAGTCTTGACGCGCTTTAGATATTTTTCGCAAACCTCCATCTGATCGCCGTCGTTCATCAGATAGATATTTTTCTCCTCGATACCGCACTCCATCGCGGTCTCTTTGTGCTTTACGATGTGGTTGTACTCACCGTGTACGGGTAGGAAAAATTTTGGCTTTATCAAGCGCAGCATGAGTTTTTGCTCCTCGATCGAGGCGTGCCCGCTTACGTGTATCTCGCTGAAGTCCTGATACGCGACCTTTGCGCCGCTTTTTAGCAGGTAGTTAAGCACAGTTGAGACGCTGCTTTCGTTGCCGGGGATTGCTTTGGCGCTGATGATTACCTGATCGGTGGATTTGATTTTAATGTATTTGTGCTCGTCCGTCGCCATGCGGTACAGCGCGCTCATCGTCTCGCCCTGCGAACCGGTAGTTACGATCAAAACCTCATTATCTGGGTATTTGGAGACCTGATCAGCATCGACGAAGATCTTTTTGTCTAAATTTACGTAGCCAAGCTCCATCGCAGTAAATAAATTTCGCTCCATGCTTCGTCCGATGACGCAGACCTTGCGGCCGTATTTTACGCCGCGCTCTATAGCCTGATAGACGCGGTGGATGTTTGAGCTGAAGGTACTCATTATCACTCGCCCCTTACAGCTTGAGAATATCGTATCAAAGGTCTTTCCTACCGAGCTTTCAGACTTTGTGATTCCTTCTTTGTGCGAGTTTGTGCTATCGCTCATCAAAAGCATAACGCCGCGATCGCCGTAATACGCAAGGCGGTTCAGATCGGTCGGATAGCCGTCGATCGGCGTGTGGTCGATCTTAAAATCGCCCGTGTGGATGATCGTGCCTGCCTTCGTCGTGATCGCAAGCGCGCTTGCGTCGATGATCGAGTGCGTTATATGAATAAACTCAACCTCAAAATCGCCGATCTGATAGAGCTGGCGCTTCTGTACGGGGCGGAAGTAGCTGCGCTCGGCTTTAAGGCCGTGCTCTTCAAATTTATTGCTTATCATCCCTAAAGGAAGCGGTGTAGCGTAGATCGGGAATTGAAATTCTTTGAAAAAATATGGCATCGCGCCGATATGATCCTCATGCGCGTGGGTGATGAGGATGCCTTTGATCTTATTTTTTATCTTGCGGACATAATCAAAATCGGGGATTAAAATGTCCACGCCAAGCATACTCTCCTCCGGAAAGCTCATGCCCACATCGACGATGATCGCACTCGTATTGGTCTCAAAAACGGTCATATTCGCGCCGATCTCGCCCAGTCCGCCAAGCGGCGTGATACGCACCGTCTCATCGCTGCGATTAGCGTCTTTAAGCGGGTGCAGGCGCTCCTCGTGGATCAGCTTGTTTTGCGCGATCGCATCGTCCATCGCCTTTTGCCACGGCTCGTTGCCAGTAAGACTTTTTGGCATATTTGAGCGCTTTTTATGCTTTTTCTTTTTCTGAGCGTCTGAGGAGCTTGCATCGTCTGCGGCGCTAGGATTTGCGCCTTTTGCGCTGCTGCTATTTGATTTTGCACGACCGTCGCGGTTTAAATTTGAACCGCCCGCGCCGTTTTCGTTGTTTTTTGGGTATGCGCCGCCGAAATGCGCACCATTCGCGCCGTTTGAATGCGCAGCGTTTAAACCGCCATTTGACGCGCCACCCACAGAATTCGATCCGTTGCGAGAGCTGTTTTTTGAACCCTTTGAACGAACGGAATTTTGCCCGTTTTTCGCGCCTTTGTTTTTGCGAGAGCCGTTTTCGTGCTCGCCGCCGAATTCCACATCGCCCGCAGAGCCTTCGCTTGCGATAGATTTTTTTAGATTTTCCTTGCGTTTTTTGTAGCGATTGCTTTTTTTGAGTCGTTCGACGCCGTTTTCATTTCTGTTTTCTTCCATCTTTTACCTTTAAATTTTTAAAAATTTCTAAAAAAAAGGTGGAATTTAACTCGTGCGCCCGAACTGTGGGCGGAATTTTCAAATTTAAAAAGATCTCTTCAGCTAAGCCTCTATCAAATTTTGCGCTTAAATTTTTAATAAGCGTCTTTCGCGGCGCACTGAAAGATACGCGCAAAAAGCTTTTAAATTTCTCGTATTCATCGAGACTTTGGAAATGGGCGCAACTTTTTACGCCGAGACTCTCCGCGCCTTCCTCGACACCGGGCTTAAAATTTTTACCTTTTACGAGCCTGATCACCGACGAAGTTACCTTCGGCGCGGGCTCGAAGCAGCCGGGCTCAACGTCAAACAAAAGCTCGCAGTCGCCCGCAAAATCGGCCAGAATCGAAAGGGCGCTAAAATCACTCTGCCCGGCTCTAGCACAGAATTTTAAAGCGACCTCCTTTTGGATCATCACCAAAAATCCGCTGCACAACTCATCGTCGATCGCCTGCAAAATCATCTTTGTAGCGACGTAGTAGGGCAAATTTGCGACCAAAAAATATTCGCCGCAGCCAAGACCCCGCTGCTGCCAAATCCGCAAAGCATCGCCCAAAACGAGCTCAAGCTCGCCGCTAGCGATCTGCTGCGCAAATTTAGCGCTTAAAATTTGATATAAATCTTCATCTATCTCGAAACTTTTTAATCTATGAAATTCCAAAAGCTTGCGAGTTAAATCACCTAAGCCAGCCCCGATTTCAACGACATTTTGCATGTTCTCGGGAATCGCTTGGATGATCTTGCTTAAAACGGCTTCGTCTTTTAAAAAATTTTGCCCAAACTCTTTTTTCGCCCTAATCATCGCGAAAGTCTAGCCAAATTTTACTTATAAAGTCATTATGTTAAGTAAAATTTGGCTAAAATCATAAAAAATTTTATTCCGAAGGGCTGCTTTGAATAGATTCGCAAAACGCATAATCCCGTGCCTTGACGTCAAAGATGGACGGGTGGTAAAGGGCGTAAATTTCGTAGGTCTCGTGGATGCGGGCGATCCGGTCGAGATAGCCAAACGCTACAACGAGAAGGGCGCGGATGAGTTGTGCTTCCTCGATATCACGGCGTCGCACCTTGAGCGCGATACGATCGTCGACGTCGTAGAACGTGTCGCGCGCGAGCTTTTTATCCCGCTGACCGTGGGCGGCGGCATCCGCACGATCGACGATATCTCGCGCCTGCTAAACGTCGGCTGCGATAAAATCAGCCTCAACTCTGCTGCGATAAAAAATCCTGATTTGATAGACGAGGCGGCGAATAAATTCGGCTCGCAGTGCGTCGTCGTCGCGATCGACGCAAAACGAAATTCGAGTGAAATTTCGCGCGGCGATTTACGCGACGCAACGCAGAATTTGAGCAGAATTTCAAGCGATTCGCAGGATGAAATTTTAGCCCAAAATAGCGAGCTTTGCGGTTACAGCGTTTTTATAAACGGCGGTAGGCTGGATACCGGCAGGGATGCGCTTGCTTGGGCGAAAGAGGCGCAGGAGCGCGGTGCAGGCGAAATTTTACTCACGTCAATGGACTGCGACGGCGTTAAAAATGGATTTGAGCTAAATTTGACGCGAATTTTCAGCGCGCTTGATATCCCCGTCATCGCAAGCGGCGGCGCGGGAAAAATGGAGCATTTTAAAGACGCATTTTTAGCGGGCGCGGACGCATGCTTGGCAGCCTCTATCTTTCACTTTAGAGAGATCGAAATCAAGGCACTTAAGACATATTTGCGGGAGCAAGGCATCGAGGTTAGGCTGTGAAATTTGAACTCAAATTTAGCGCACAAAAGGGCGTGGCGTGATTATTTCGGCGGGACGTAATGAGATATTTTCATTTGCGCTACCGATGGGTGTGGGGCTAGTGGATATGAGCATAAATTTGACGACGATTTTGCAAAAGCGAGTCATGGTTGATAGTAGCGGCAGATATGAGCAAAATTTGACGGCTAAGCAGCAGCCTGACGAGAGGCTAAATTTGATAGATTCGCCTATTTTGCAAAGCGCGAAATCCTCACAAAACTCGGATAAGATTTTAAACGCATTGCCGAGAGAAATCATTTTCGTAGGCTCGGCAGGACTTTACAAAGATGGTGAAGTTTTTGAAATTTACGAGAGTTCGGCCGCGGCAAATATCGAAATTTCAAGCCTAGAAAACAAGAGCTATTCGCCGATAGAGGGGGAAATTGCTTCTGTTGTTCCACGTGGAACATGCAAGGTAAACTCCTCAAATTTCATCACGACCGATCAAAATTTGGCTCATGAGCTTTTTGATTGCGGATATTTTTTAGAAAATATGGAATTTTTTGCCGTCCTCAAAGTCGCGCAAAAATTTCAAATCCCCGCTTACGGTATATTTGTAGCAACGAATTTCTGCGATAAAAATGCGCATGCCGATTTTATAAAAAATCACGAGCAAGCCAAAAAAGAGCTCGAAAAATACCTAAAACAAAA
>NZ_CALHHX010000223.1 GCF_938030685.1 uncultured Campylobacter sp.
ATCATCGAAGCAGTAAATGAGATGAAAGCGCAAAAGCGCGCGCAAGATTTGACGGCGCAGCAAGAGGGGGCTGTGAATGCAAACGGCGCTGAAGCAGAAGCGCAGGCTTCGCAGGATGCTTTAAGCCCCGCTTCTTTTGCGCCAGATACAATTGCACCTGATGCCTTAAATTCTACATCTGCGCCGGATATCGCTTCATCAAACGCGCAAAATTTCACTTCCTTAGATACTAAAAATTCCACTTCGCGCTTTGTTCCATCGGACGATTTAAATTCTGCCCTAGATCGTTCAAATGCTCTGGCACGCAAGAACTCTGCACCTAGCGGCACGGAATTTACGGCGGACGCTACTTTAAAAAAATCTGCTGCAAAAGATGAAAATTTTACTTTTTCAGGCGAGGAGAATTTTAAAAACTCTGATCTTGCAGGCGGTCAAAATTCCGTGGCCTCCGTCTCTTTAAATGGAGAAAATTTTAAAAATTCTGCTTCTGCAAGCGGCAAAGATTCCGCAAATTCAACCTTTGCAAACGATGGAATTTTAAAAAGCTCCGCCGCGAAATTTGACGAAAGCTTTCGTGATTTATCGGGCATCGCAGGTGAAATTTACGATAGTCTAGGCAGCGATATGAATGGGTTTGTTTCGCCGCAAAGCAGGGACGCAAGTATGGCGCAAAGCTCTGCCAAAAGTAAAGATTTTGAATTAGCGCTAAATTCTACGGATGACAACTCCCAGAGTAAGCAAGATTTGACGCCTCGTATTTTAGGCGCGCATTTTAAGGAGCTAAGCAATGACGATTTTGGGCCTGGCTCTGATTTCAAAGAAAGCGAAGCTAACGATTATTTCGGTACGGTGCATTCTAAAAAGCAAGATTTTTCGTCGCTTCAAGCTCAAAATTCCGTCGCACTAAATATCCGCAATGCTGCCACGCAGCAGCAAAATTTCGTTTCGCAGCCACAGAATTTTACTATGCCTGAGGCGCGAGACGATGAGCTCGCCACGCCGCAGCTTTGTAATTCTGCCGCGCAGGATATGCAAGCGGGAAGTCTTGCTTCTTCTGGTGCTAAAAATTCCGCCGTGCGCCAGCTCGAGGAAGCACGACATTTCGGGGCTGCGAGACAAGCGGGTGACAAATCAAAATATCTCGCAAATGCAGATTTTAAAATTTCAAGCGAGGCGGAGTTTTTGAGCGCGATAAAAGAGCGAATTTTAGTGCTTTTTGAGGGGCTAAACGCTTTTGAGAAGGGCGATTTGAACGCGCGCGTGGAGTTAAATTTAAAATTTATGGAATTTTTGCTTGCAAGTATCGAAAACCGACTTGAAAATCTACCAAAATAACGATTTTATCGCGCTTTTAGATTATCTTAAAAAATTTAGCTCGCGCATCTATCTGGTGGGCGGCTGCGTACGCGATTATTTTTTGGGGCGGGCTAGCGCTGATGTGGATGTGGAGCTTTACGATGTGGAACCGCGCCGTTTCGAGCAAATTATGCATGGCTTCGGCGCACAGGGCGTCGGCAAAAGCTATTTCGTCTATAAATATAAAAATTTCGATGTTTCGCTTCCGCGCACCGAGAGCAAGACGGGCATCGGACACAAGGGCTTTAGCGTCGCTTTGGCTACGGACGAATATGAGGCTAGCAGGCGACGCGATTTTACGATCAATGCGATGATGATAGACGCTATAAGCGGCAAAGTGCTCGATTTTTACGGCGGGATTGCGGATCTGCGCGCGCAGATTTTACGAGCGGTCGATCCGCGCACTTTCGTGGAGGATAGCTTGCGCGTATATCGCGCAGTGCAGTTTGCCGCAAGATTTGAGCTTCGCGCCGAGCCTCGCACCTTGGAGCTCATGCGTAGTATCGACGTTAGCGATCTTAGTTGCGAGCGCGTTAAAGCAGAGCTGATTAAATTTTTTCGTGCACCTGCGCACCGATATGGGATGACGCTAATGCAAGAGTTGGGGCTTTATGAGCGGGTTTTTGGATTGCGGATTGATTCGCGCACGCACGAGCGGCTGATAAAATTCATAGAGCACGGCGAATCTTTCGTGAGAAATGAAATGTTTTTTTTATATGCGTTTTTGAATTTTTTAGGATTAGATAAAGATAAAATTTTAAAGAATTTAGGGCTAAATTCTCTTTATAAAAGGCTACTTAGCGAGCCGTTTTTTAAGCGGGTAAGCGACGAGCAACTATGTAAAATCGCTCTAAAAATGCCGCTTAAGCAGTGGCTCGGGCTATATTGTAAAGGTAGGGTGCAAGCATCAAAGCGGCTTGGGATTTGGGATAAGAAATTTAAAAGCTTGGTTTGCGCCGCGGATGTCGCTCGCAATCTGCGCGGCGCTGCGATCGGCAAGGAGATTGAGAGGCTGCAAGAAGCGGAGATTAGGGCGTTTGTAGCGGCTTTAAAAGCGTAAATTTAGAGAGATTTCTGTAAAATCGCCGTTTTATTTAGGAGCTAGTTTTATGAAAAAATTCTATCGTCGCGACGAAATTTACGCGTTTTGCAAGAATGCTGCGTCTTTGCAAAAGCGCGCTTTTTGCTTTGATCGCAGGCAAAATTTCGTGATTTTTGTTGCGCGAAATTTTATCTTTTGCGACGAGCGAAATTTAAATTTTTGCGGCGTAAGATTTCATAGTGCAAAGCTTAGCTCGGTAGGATTTCACGACGCGGAATTTGACCTATTAAAATTTCATCCGTCGTGCCGCCATACCGAAAAAGCCCACGAGGCGAAGTTTTATGGATCGCGCGAATTTCGCAGATCACATCGCTGCGGCGAGAAATTATACGAGCCGTGCAGCAGCGAGACGGAATTTCACGGCTCGCATTACAGCGAGATGAAATTTTGCAGATTAGGGCATCTTGGCACAAAATCTCACATCCTGCGTCATATTAAACGCATTAAAGCAAAATTTAGCGAGCCGTATTGCGCGTCCTGTGCTATGGGAGTAGTTGCCTCGCCGCACCACAAAAAAATGCAAGAGCCGTGTCGCTACAGGGAGAGATCTGACGTCCTGCAGTATCGCAAAATCACGGACCTAAATTTTATTTCACAGAATTTCAAATTATGGAATTTTGCCCATTTAAATTTGCAAGGCTTTACTGCGCGAAATCCCAAGCCGCGTAATTTAGCTTTTCGAAATTCTAAATCTCAAAACTTTGCCTCGCGGAATTTTAAATCGCAAAATTCTGCTCATGCAAAATCGGTGATTTTTGATGTT
>NZ_CALHHX010000224.1 GCF_938030685.1 uncultured Campylobacter sp.
CCGATGCCGTGCTCGCCGCTGAGCGTACCGCCAAGATCAACTGCAGCTTTGAAAATTTCGGTGATTGCGTCATGTCCGCGTCGTACCTGAGCTTCATCTTTTTTGTCGGCGACCATGACGTTGGTGTGGACATTGCCGTCGCCCGTGTGCCCGAAGCAGGGCACGCGCACGCCGTATTTATCGCCGATGCGCGCGATACGGCGCAGTAGCTCGGGCAGCTGCGAGCGCGGGACGGTGATGTCCTCATTTAGCTTAAGCGTGCCGTAGATATTGATCGCCTGCGAGCAGTTGCGTCTCGCAAACCAAATGCCCGCACGCTCTTCTTCGCTTTTTGCGATGCGAAAGTCGCTCGCGCCGTTTTGAACGAAAATTTCTTTTATGAGCGCGAGCTCCTCCAAAAGCACTGCTTCTAAATTGCCGTCTGTTTCGCAGATCAAAATCGCGCCCGCACCCTTCGGCAAGCCCTTGTGAAATTTCTCCTCGACCGCGGCTATGCACAGCGCGTCTAAAAATTCCATCGCCACGGGCGTGATACCGGCAGCCATCGTCTTATACACGGCATTCATTGCCGCATCTACGCTAGGAAAGACGCCCATCGCAGTCTTTTTAAGCTTTGGCATCGGGATTAGTTTGAGCGTGATTTCGGTGATGATGGCAAGCGTGCCTTCGCTTGCGATTAAAATTCCTGCCACGTTGAAGCCTGCGACGTCTTTGATAGTGCGTTTGCCCGCTCGGATCACCTCGCCGTTAGGCAGTACCGCACGCAGTGCCATTACGTAGTCTTTGGTGATGCCGTATTTTGCGGCGCGCATGCCACCGGAGTTTTCGGCGACGTTGCCTCCTAGCGTGGAATAATCCTGGCTTGCGGGATCGGGCGGATAAAAAAGCCCGCGCACTGCGGCTGCTTTTTGCAGATCGATATTTATGCAGCCGGGTTGGACTACGGCGAGTAGATTTTGCATGTCGATTTCTAGAATTTTATTCATATGTTTTTCAAATGCCAAAATCACTCCGCCGTTTGCGGCTAAAGATCCACCAGTAAAACCGCTACCTGCGCCTCTTGGAACTATGGGGATTAAATTTTCGTTGCAGAATTTTAAAATTTGACTGACATTGTCCTCACTTCGCGGGAAAAGCACGCCGTCCGGCAGGCAGCGTCTTTTCGTCGCGTCGTAGCAGTATGCTGTGCGATGAGCCTCGTCAAAATAGGCGTTATCCGCGCCTAATAGATTTGTAAAAAACGCTCGCGCGGCGCTATTCATCGCCGTCTAAGCCCAGCAAATAGCGGTAGTGCTTGTCGTAATCGCTGATCGGGCCGTTAGTAAAATCCCAAATGACGGTCTTTATCTCGCCCACGCGTGAGTAAAATGGCAGCTGATAATAAGCTACGCTGCCGCTAGCGAACGTACGCAAAGGCTTGAAACTACCGCAGTCGGCAAATACGCCTTGTTTATCCATCGCGATAAAAATCAGTCCGGCGCTGTTTTGCGCGCAAATTTTACGAAAATCGTCTCGGCTAGGATTTGGCTTGTGGTTGTAGCTAAGATAGGCGCCGCCAAGATCTGGATGGATAAAATTTATATTCGGAAAAGCCTTGATAACCTGCTCGTAAATTTCAGCGTTAGGCGCGACGATTATGGCGCGGTCATAGAGGAAATTTAAGATCACTTTATCGCCGCTTGCAGGTAAAATTTTAGGCAGTGGCAGTGCCTCTTGAGCTAACATATCAAAGACCTCAAATCGCACCTTTGCCTTGCCTGCGCTTTTTTGCGTCACGACTGCGCGCGCGATGATGGAGCTTGCGCCGCTACCGAAATTATGCATCACAACTCCGCTGCTACCTACGGCAATCGTAGAGCTATCTGTGATCTCGCCCGAACCATCCGTTACGCTAAGTAGGGAGGTTTCGTATCGTGGCATGTTAAATTCCGCCCCTATCGCCGCGCTTAAAAATAGACCTAAAATAAGTAAAGCTTTTTTCAAAATTCTGCTCCTGAATAAAATTTTGGCTAATTATACATAAAACTTTGAAATTAGCGATAAAATTCCGCGGTATTTACGAAATATAAGCGTTTTTTCGTTACAATCCCGCCTTAAAATAATATTTCAAAGCGGTTTTTATATGACTAGAATTTTTATATTGCTTTTTCTGTGGATAGGCGTAGTTTTTGCGAACAACCCCAGCGTAGAGAAGTTTGCCTGGCCCGATGGCGTGAGTCTTCTGCAATTTATGGAAACCGCGGGTATTCCCGCATCGGTGTATTATGACCTGGATAAAGAGGATCAAGAACTTGCCGCTGAGGTGCGCGCGGGCGTGGAGTGTCAAATTTTGCGTGATCCAGCAGGTCGCGTCTCCCAGCTGCTAATTCCCGTCAGTGAGGAGCTTCAGATCCACATCTACCGCGATAAATTCGGCACTTTTAGATTCGTTTATACTCCGATAGTTTATGAGGAAAATAGCTACTCTTTAGGAATTCAGATCGAAAGCTCGCCCTATCAAGATATCATCAAAGCTACGGGCAATGCAGCTTTAGCGAATGAGTTTATGCTTGTTTTTAAAAACGAGGTAAATTTTAAAAAGCTGCAAAAGGGCGATCGGCTTGTGATCCTATACGAGCAAAAGACGCGCCTTGGCAAGCCTTTTGGCGGAGTAAATATCACCGCAGGAATGATCGAGGAAAATAAAAAGCCCAAATCGCTATATTTTTTCGATGATAAATACTACGACCGAAGCGGTAAAAAGGTCGAATCTTTTCTACTTATCACGCCGCTTGTTTATACTAGAATTTCATCGTATTTTACCCCTAAAAGATTTCATCCGATTTTAAAGCGATATCGCGCGCACTTAGGCGTAGATTATGCAGCTCCCAAAGGCACTAGGGTAAATGCCGCAGGGGCGGGCAAGATTAGCTTCGTAGGGCGTAAAAACGGCTACGGCAACACCGTAGAGATCAACCACGGCGGCGGTATCAGTACGCTTTATGCGCATCTTAGCGGCTTTGCTAGCGGCACAAAAGCAGGCGTTAGTGTCAAGCAAGGTCAGTTAATCGCCTACGTAGGCTCGACCGGGCTTAGTTCGGGACCGCATCTGCACTTCGGACTTTATAAAAATAAGCAGGCTATAGATCCGCTTAAGGTAGTCAAGATTGAAAAAACTAACGTCATAAGCGCCGAAGAACTTAAATTTAAAGCTCTCGTCAAAGATATGGACGCCAGAATGGCTGCGGCTAAAGACGGCTCGAAAAACCCTGCTAAATTTGAAAACTACGAGTCGCTTATCACGATAAATTAAGGCCAAAAATGGAAAATAAAGAGCAGCTGGACGACGTCGAGGAAGCTAAGGCGCTTCTTGATGCGCATCTAGGCGATACGCTTGAGCATGAGCTGAGTGCCGCCGATCTTACGGAGCATTTAAAAACTCTAAAGAAGCACGACGAAGAAAAATACGTAGAATTCTTAAAAAAGCTAGATCCTGAGGATCTTGCCGATGCTGCGCTTGAGATGCCCGAGCATATGCTCGAAGACGTCATCGAAACTCTGCCTCACGAAAAGATCGTCAAAGCGATCGAGGAGCTAGAAAGTGACGATCAGGCGGAGCTTTTGCAAAATATCGGCGAAATCGACGAGGACAAGGCCGAGCAGATTTTCTATGGGCTTGACGAGGACGATCGCCACGATATTCTTACTATCTCCAAATATAGCGAAGATGAGGCGGGCGCGTATATGCAGACCGAGGTTTTTAGCGCGAGGCAGGATCAGACCCTGGGGCAGGCGGTGGAGATGCTGCGCGTTATGCGCGAAAAGGACGAGATTGAGAACGTCTTTCAGCTCTTCGTGCTCGATAAAAAGGGACATCTGCTTACTACATTTTCGACGTCCGATCTGATTTTATACGATTTTTCGCTCACGCTGGAAGAAATTTCGCAAAAATTCGGCGCCGAAAATAAAATCCACTTCGCCACCGATACAGACAAGATCGACGACGTAATCAAGGACTTTGAAGAATTCGATCTTAACGTCATCCCCGTTGTCGATGCTAACGGCGTGCTTATCGGGCGTATCACCGCCGATGATATCCACGATCTCATCCAAGAGCGCGCCACCGAGCAAATTTACAATCTCGCGGGCGTCGATGACGAAGCCGAAGACGACGAGACTACGATCTTTAAGGCAGGTCGCGCGCGCGCCTTGTGGCTGGCGGTAAATTTATGCACGGCGATCGTAAGCTCCACGATCATCGGGCTTTTTGACGCCACTATCGAAAAGTTGGTCGCACTCGCCGTACTTATGCCGATAGTCGCCTCCATGGGCGGCAACACCGGCACGCAGGCGCTTACGGTAACCGTGCGCCGCCTAGCCTTGGGCGAGATAGCGTTTAAAGACAAAAAGCAGGTTCTCTTTCGCGAGATCACGATCGCTTTTATAAATGGCTTAATCTTTGCCACGCTAATGGGGTTTGTGGCGTATTTTTGGTTCGGCATTAAGCTTTTGGGGCTGGTGATTGCGATGTCGATGGTGCTAAATTTAACGCTTGCCGGGCTTTTCGGCGCCGTCATTCCGATCACGCTTAAAAAATTAAATATCGATCCCGCCGTCGGCAGCTCCGTACTGCTTACCACAGTAACGGATATCGTTGGATTTTTTAGCTTTTTAGGACTTGCGACGTGGATACTACTATAAAAAATTTTAAAATTTCCGAGCTTAAAAGCTCGAATTTCGTTAAACCCTTTCGCTTAAATTTTGAAATGGACGGCGTAGCGCGCGCGTGGGACTGCGTCAAGGTGCACGATAGCGTCTCGATTTTGCTTTATCATACGCAGCGTGACGCGCTTTTGCTCGTCAAGCAGTTTCGCCCCAGCGTGTGGTTTTATCAAGAGAAAAATTTAATAAATTCGCCCGAAAAAGGATACACCTACGAGCTTTGCGCGGGCATTTTGGACAAGGGCATCAGCGAGGAGCAAACGGCGATCGAAGAGGTGCTCGAAGAGACAGGCTATGCCGTGAAAGATCTGAAATTTATCACGAGCTACTACAGCGCCCTGGGCTTTGCGGCAAACCGCCAAATTTTATACTTCGCGTGTATCGACGAATCGATGAAGCTAGGTCGCGGCGGCGGCGTGGACGGCGAGAAGATCGAGCTTTTCTACCTGCCTGCGGCCAAGGCGCGAGAGTTTATGTTTGACGAAAAGATCGTGCGCGCGCCGGGGCTGATCCTAGCATTTCAGTGGTTTTTGAGCGAGTTTAAAGCTTAGCGGCGAGACGGAATTTCGCGTGCTGCTGCGCGCTTTTGCGTCTCGGCTTTAAATTTAAAGGACGGCGATGAGGGTTTTACTTAGGCTGTGCGTTATCGCGGCGTGTCTTTATGCAGCGATCGCGGCGGGACTTTATATCTTTCAGGAGCGGCTGATATTTTTGGGCGAGCCGTTAGATAAAAACTTCAAATTTAGCTTTGAAAATTCCGAATTTGCAGGACTTGTGAATGTGCCCGAGAACGCCGCGGACGAAAACGCTTCGGCGATTGGCGGCGTAAAGGAAAACGGCGCTGCTGCGGGCGAGATCAAAAACGAAGGCGCTCAAACTAGCGCCGAGCGCGTCGGCGAAAACGCCGCTCAGGACGTCACAACGGGCAATAACGCAAACGCCGCTGCGGTAAAATTTCAAGAGATCAATATCCCGTTTGAGGGCGGGGCGATAAATGGGCTGAAATTTAGCGCGGCAGAGCCTAAAGGCGCGATTTTGTTCTTTCATGGCAACTTCGGCGACGTGAGCGGCTGGGGCGCATACGGCGCGGATTTTGCGGCTTTGGGATACGATTTTTATATTTTCGATTACCCGGGTTACGGCAAATCGGACGGCAAAATTTCATCGCAGCAGCAGCTTTTGGCGAGCGCCGATGCGATGAGCCGCTACGTTTTAGAGCAGCATTCGCCAAGTAAGCTCGCGATGATCGGCTACTCGATCGGAAGCGGCATCGCCGCACAGCAGGCCGCGAAGTGGGATACGGCGCGACTGATTTTGCTCGCGCCATATTTTAGCTTCGAGCGGCTTGCGCACGAAAAAATCCCCTTCGTGCCGAAATTTTTGATCCGCTACAAGATTCCGACCGCGGAATTTCTGCAAGCGGTACGCGGCACGCAGATCACGCTCATCCACGGCGCCGCCGACGAGCTGATACCGGTGCATCACTGCCGCGATCTTGCAGGATATCTTAAGGCGGGCGATCTATTTTATGAAATAGCCGCCGCGCCGCATAATGGACTGCTGGCAATGCCAGGTATTTGGAAAATTTTAAAAGAGCGGCTGCGCTAATCTAGCGGAGCTCGGCGTAAAATTCCACGCAGAATTTGGCCGCTAAATTTTAAAATTTTACGTAGAATCCCACGCGGGCTCGGTCGTCGTAAAAAATTTTATGAAATTTTATAGCGGCAAAACACGGCGCAAAAAACGAGGGCGCAATTTCAAATCAAAATTTATGCGCCGTTAGCGTAAGCATAGAGCCGACTTTGTAGCGTTAAATTCTTTTTAGCGCGCACATGGCGTAAATTTAAAGCTAAAATTTGCGCTAGACCGCAACGCCGTATGTTTTAGCCGCGATAAAATTCTGTGAAATTTTATCTCCGCAGTCGTTTATAAATTTCAAGTCTAAATTTTATATTTACGCCCTGACGACGCCATATTTTAGCCGCGTAGAATTCTGCCGCATAAAATCCTGCCTAACAAAATTCTGCTGCGTAGATTTTAATTCACCGCGCTCAAATTTTATCCGCCGCTCCGAAATTTATCCCGCCGCGCCTAAATTTCTCCCGCCCGTTGCGCTTTACCGAAATTTATATTTAGTTGTTGTAAAATGCGTTTTTAAAAGGATTTTAGCGGGTTGTGATATGAGTATTTTAGAGTTTACGGAGTGCATAGGCATCGCTTCGGCGGCGCTTAGCGGGTTTTTATTCGGCGTAAAGAAGGGCTGCGATTGGCTTGGGATCTTTATCGCGGCGTTTTTGACGGCGCTTGGCGGCGGGATCATGCGCGACACCTTGGTAAGCCGCGAGATCTACTCGTTCACGCACTATGCGCCCGTAACCATCGTACTTGCGGTAAGCGCCGTAGCCATTTTTGCCAAACTTTACGAGAACCGCGATTTGGAGGGTAAATTTTTATTTATTCTAACCGATGCGATCGACGTCGTAAGCTTTTCGATAGTAGGGGCGATGGTTGCGCTAAGCTATAATCATAACGTTTTCGGCGTGGTGCTGATCGCATTTTGCAACGGCGTGGGCGGCGGCATCTTGCGCGACGTGCTGCTGAACGAAGTGCCGTGGTTTTTGCGCACCGGGCTTTACGGCACTATAAGTATGGGCGTAGGTTTGATATATTTCGTGCTTGATAGGTTGGGACTTGGCGGCGTCATTTCGGTGCTTATTTTGCTGGTTTTGGGAGTTGCGTTTCGCATGGTGGCTTATTACAAATCTTGGCATCTGCCTAAAGTGGAGTACAAACAATGAACTATTTGATGGATAATTTCGCGCGCGTAAACGTGGCGCTGGTAAGAGGCGAGGGCTCAGTAGTCTATGACGAAGCGGGCAAGGACTACGTGGATTTTGGCGCGGGCATCGGCGTAAACTGCCTGGGGCACGCAAACGAAATCGTGCTGGAAGCGATCGGCACGCAAGCCGCACAGATCATCCACGGCTCGAATATCTATAGAATTCTGCCTCAAGAAGCCCTGGCTCAAAAGATTAGCGAGCTTTTGGGGTATCGCAGCTACGCGGTGTTTTGCAACTCTGGCGCGGAGGCGAACGAGGCGGCGATCAAAATGGCGCGCAAATACGGCACCGTAAATTTTCCTAATAAAAAATTTGAAATTCTAACTCTGCGAAATTCCTTCCACGGCCGCACGCTAGCGACTTTGCAAGCTACGGGGCAGGAGAAATTTCATCCGGAAATTTTTGCTCCCTATATGCCCGGGTTTAAATTTTTCGACGATATCGAGGATATCATCGCGCATATCGATGAAAATAGCGTCGCCGTGATGATCGAGCTCGTTCAGGGCGAGGGCGGTATCAAGCCTCTGGATAAAGCGAGCGTGCAAAGGCTGGCGGCGGTTTTGAAAGAGAAAAAGCTGCTTTTGATCACTGACGAGGTGCAGTGCGGCGTATATCGCACGGGCGAGTTTGCGACGTCGCAAATTTACGGCATCCGCCCCGACATCATCACCTTTGCCAAAGGGCTTGCGGGCGGCGTGCCGATCGGCGCGTGCGTGGCGCAGCAAAACATTTTCGCTCCGGGCGAGCACGGCAGCACCTTCGGCGGTAACTTTTTGGCGACCTCTACGGCGCTTGCGGTGCTTTCGCAGCTAGAGTTTTTAAAAGCGAGCGGCAAGCTTGATAAGACTATAAAAAGATTTATCAAAAAACTAGACGGGCTCGCCGCAGACTATCCTAGCCTGATCGAAAAGCGCGTGGGGCTCGGTCTGATGCAAGGCCTCGTGCTGCGCGATGAAAAAAATCTGAGCGAGATCTTTAACAAAGCCCTGCAAAACGGACTTTTGATCCTAAAATCCGGCAAGCGTACCCTTAGATTTTTGCCTGCGCTAAATATTAAAAAACCGGAGATCAAAGAGGGTTTTGCGCGCCTACGCAAGAGCCTGGATGAGATAGTGCGGGCGTGAAATTTAGCGATTTTTT
>NZ_CALHHX010000225.1 GCF_938030685.1 uncultured Campylobacter sp.
CCAGCGTAAGCGGCACGGCGCATTCATATATATCTTTGTAAAAAATTTTAAGATGAGAATTTAGAAATTCTAAAAGCTCGGCATCGGCGTCCTTTTCGATCTGAAGCCGCACGAAAGCCCCTTTGCGGCGCAGTTTAAGCCCCGCTTCTAAAATCATCATAAAATCGTCCGCTTCCTCCTCCTCGATCACGATATCTGCGTTTCGCGTGACGCGGAAGGCTGCGGAGCTGATGAGCTTGTAGCCCGGAAAAATTTCTTCCGCATGGCGTTTTACGATGGTGCCGATCGGCACGTAGGTATTTTGCGCCACCTGCACGAAGCGCGGGATCACGCGTGGAATTCTAATCATCCCGAAATGCACCGACTCGGGCGCGCCCTCGTCGCAGAGCTTGACTGCGAGGGAGAAGCTGAGATTGTTTAGATGTGGGAAAGGATGGGTCGCATCCACTGCGATCGGGACGATGACGGGCATTATCTGCGAGAAAAAAAACTCGTCCGCCACCGGCTTCAGCTCGGGCTGCAACTCGTCGTAGCTTTTGATAAAAAGCCCGTTTTTGCAAAGCTCTTTTTGGATACCGAAATACTGCTGCTCAAGCTCGGTTTGTTCGTTTCTTAGATAGGAGCGGATCGCGCGCAGCTGCTCAAGAGGCGTCATCTCGTCATCGCCGCTGGTTATAACGCCGGCGGTAAAAAGCTGCTTCAAGCCCGCCACGCGGATCATATAAAATTCGTCTAAATTCGTGCTGTAAATCGCTAGAAATTTTAATTTTTCAATTAGCGGGATATCCTTTTTGCATTGTTCCAGCACGCGGGTATTGAAGCGTAGCCAGCTTAGCTCGCGGTTTATAAAATTATTTTGTGTTTGCATAAAAACTCCTTTTTGAATATTAATTCTAAGATTATAGCCCAATTAAGATTAAATTTTAAAGTCCGAATTTCATGAGCTTGCAAGTGGGGCAATTTAGTATTTAAAATTCTGCCCTAATTCCCTCTTTTTTCTAAATCCTTGCACATTTGCGCATTGCCGTCTTTGCAGCTCAGCTTTAAATACCGCCTCAAATATAAAATTTGCTCTTTCTCCTCCTCGCTCATATCAAGCACCCATTTGCACGCTTGTTTTATTGCGAGTTAAAATAACGCTTTCATTTCAGCCTTCGTAAACAATATAAATTTAAATCAGAAAACGACGTAAATTTTATCTCTTTGCTAGCGGCTGCGCTTTGGTTACGCTCTGCCGAGGCTTGCGTTATTAAAGGCGCCAAAATTACGGGATAGAATTCTTTCATTATCGCTCTTTCCCCCTCTTTGGATTTGCCATCTTTTACTCCTTGGTTGAATTTGCGTCGTATTTATCACTTATTTCCCAAAAGACTTTTTTCGCGCACTTTACGGGATCGTGCTCTTCCTCATCTCGTAAGCAATTTTCTAAAGCCACCTTTAGCGCGCAAGATTTTAGTTTAAATATTCTTTCTTTTTCCAAGTGCTCTGAATACTTTTCGCAAGCTATAGTGTAATTATGTGCCGCTCTTTTGACATTGCCTCTTATCGCAATATCATGAATTCCTAGGTTAAAACAAGAGGCTGCAATACCTGCCTTGCAAGATTTTTCTAAGGGCACAAAAGCCGCTTCACGCATACCGAGCTCTAAACCCATAACATAGCCCAAATCATCGCATTTTTCCATATTACCGCTATCGCATTTTTTAGATAAAATTTCTATTAGTTTAGTGCATGAGCTATATTTGCCGTTTCCTTTATCGCATTCGTTATAAAGATTTTGTTCCTCTGCTGTAGATTTGGCTGATAATGGATACGACAATATCATAATCAATAAGAATATAACGCTAATACTTCTCATTTCAGCTCCTCTACAGTTCTTTTTAAAAGAGCTTTGCCTTTTATTATCGGATTGCATTCTTTATCTTTTAAACAGCTCTTTAATTCCTCATTCATTCTACAAAAAGGCTCGCTATCCTTTAGCTTGCTATCACAGACTTTTTCAAAACTCCTAATTGCCCTTTGTATATTGCCGTTAAATTCTATATCTTCCCAACCTAGCCCCATGCAATATT
>NZ_CALHHX010000226.1 GCF_938030685.1 uncultured Campylobacter sp.
AGCTCCTTGCCGATCTCTTCAAGCGTGCGGTCGCTCTCGTCGTCAAGCAGTCCGAATCGCATGCGGATCACCGTGCGCTCGCGGTCGTTGAGTTGCTCTAAGATGTCGTCTATCTGCTCTTTTAGGTCGGATTTTAAAATTTGCTCGATCGGCGAAACCGAGCTTTTGTCTTCGACGAAATCGCCGAATTTGCCGTCGTCCTCGTTTCCGATCGGCGCTTCTAGACTGATCGGCTCCTTTGTGATTTTGATGACCTGCTTTACCTTATCGACGCTAAGGCCTACTTCTTGCGCGATGACGTTGATGTCGGGCTCCTTGCCGCCTTCTTGCATATATTTGCGCGTGATTTTATTAATTCGATTTATCGTCTCGATCATATGGATCGGGATGCGGATTGTGCGAGCCTGATCGGCGATGGCGCGGCTGATCGCCTGGCGGATCCACCACGTCGCGTAGGTCGAAAATTTATAGCCGCGCTTGTATTCAAATTTATCCACAGCCTTCATAAGCCCGATATTGCCCTCCTGGATGAGGTCTAAGAACGGCAGCCCGCGGTTGGTGTAGCGTTTGGCGATGGAGACGACCAGGCGCAGGTTGGACTTCGCCATGCGCGCCTTTGCGTTATCGCTGATGCGCTTGCCGCGCTTGATCTGCTCTAAAATTTCTTTCAGCCGCTCGGGCTCGAGGTTGAAGCTTTTTTTGCTCGCCTCTTTTGTCAAAAAGAGCTTTTTTATATCGACGTAGGTCGAGACCATCGTGGCTTCCGGCACGCGCGCGATGATGTCGTCTTTGCTGAGCTTTGTGATATCTTTTAGGATTTTTTTATGATTTTCGCGCAGTTCGGCGCTAAACATCGGCAGCTTGTATTCCAGGCGCTTGAGCTCTTTTTCAAAGCCCTCGTCGCTTTTTAGCGCGGTCTCCATTGATTTTACGATCTCAGTGATGAGCTTGCTGGTTGGACCCAGATCCATGAGCTTTTCTTTTAAAATTTTCTTTTTAAACGCCAAGTTCAGCTTCGATAAAATTCCCTTGCTCTGCTTAATCGCCTCGGCGTTTTTCTCGGCAAATTTCATCCAGTCCTTTTTGGCTTTTTCGAGAGCCTTGAAGCTTTCGATGACCTTTAGAGCGCGCTTATCGTTCTTTTTAGAGCGCTTTTGCTTCGCCTCGTCCGCACTTTCCTCATCCTCCTCGTCGTCATAATCCTCCTCCGATAGTTCCTCTTCGTCTTCCTCTTCACCCTCTTCGTCGCTGTCGTCAAAGCTCTTGAAAAGCTCCTTGACGCGGCGTTCGCGGTTGATTAGCGGCTCTTTATAGTCTAAAATAAAGTCTATTAAGTACGGCACCGAGCAAAACGCGTCGATGATGATGTCCTCGCCGAGCTCGATTTTTTTGCTGATCTCGATCTCTTCTTCTTTCGTCAGCAGCGGAATCTGTCCCATTTCGCGCAGATACATCCGCACCGGGCTGTCCGAACGGCTCCACTCCAAAAGCTCGACGTCGCTAGATAGGTCAAACTCCTCGTCCCAGCCCTCGTCCAGCAGCTTTTTTTGCGTGGCTTCTTTGAGTTTCGCGTCCTCTAAATTTTTGATTTTGGAGATTTCTGCGGCAGAGATCAGCTCCACGTCAAATTTTTTCGTAAGCGCTTCGACCTTCTTAACGGCCGTCGCGGTGGGGGCTTTGTCGAAAAATTTTATCAGTCTTTCGTAGGTGATGTAGCTTTTTTGATTTTCGTCGAAGAACTGCTCGATGGGCGTTAAGGCGTCTTTTGGGCTCGCCATAAAATCTCCTTGTGTCGTTGTGTATTTGTTTTGGAAAATAGGATTATACCGAAACGCTCTTTATTTTTGCTTATATACGGCGCGAACTATCTAAATTTAATAATTTTTGAAATTCTAGAAACTAGGCTAAATTTTAAAATTTAGGTTATATTTTTAGCTAAATTTAAGACTGTTCGCTAAAATTCCGCGTTCGCAAGACGTAAAACCGACGAGCCGAAATTCCGCTTCCTTCACGTTGCCGCTTTAAAATTTAACGCCTCCACACTTCCTATCTCTGCGCTTTGGCGTTTAAATTTAGCCCTAAATTTCAAACGAGGAATTTCGCCCTCATATTGGAGCGATTGAGCGGATTTTAATAAATTTGTCGGTAAAATCGCGCATCTATTTTAAAATTTAAGGCGGAAATATGGCAAAAGTATGGAAATTTGGTGATGATATCGACACCGACATTATTATTGCGGCGCGCTACCTAAATACCTCCGATGCGGCGGTGCTTGCGACGCATATCATGGAGGATGCGGACAAGGATTTTTCGTCCAAAATCGCTCGCGGCGACATCATCGTAGCGGGGAAAAATTTCGGCTGCGGCAGCTCGCGCGAGCACGCACCGATGGCGCTTAAGGCCGCCGGAATTTCATGCGTGATCGCAAAGAACTTCGCTAGGATTTTTTATCGAAACAGCTTCAACACGGGCTTTTTGATCCTCGAATGCGACGAGACGGACAAGATCGCGCAGGGCGACGAGCTTAGCATCGATCTGAAGGGCGGCGTAATTAAAAATTTAACTCAAAAAACTCAGTATAAATTCGGCGCGATACCGGAGTTTATGCAAAAGCTCCTCGACGCAGGCGGAGCGATAAATTACGCAAAAACAAAGATAAACTTGTAAGGAATTTGGATGAAAAAATACGACGTATGCGTGATAAAAGGCGACGGAATCGGCCCTGAGATCATCGAAGAAGCGATCAAGGTGCTCGATGCCGTAAGCCATAAATTTAATTTTGAGCTAAATTTTGACTACCGCTTGATGGGCGGCGCGGCAATCGACATTATGGGCGTTCCGCTTCCGGATGAAACGCTGAATACCGCTAAATCAAGCGACGCAGTGCTTTTCGGTGCGATCGGCGGCGCTAAATGGGACGGCTTGCCGCGCGAACTGCGCCCCGAAAGCGGACTGCTAAAAATTCGCAAAGAGCTTGGAGCGTTTGCAAATTTGCGTCCCGCGATGATTTTTGATGAGCTGATAAATGCTTCGACGCTAAAGCCGGAGATCATCAAAGGCGTCGATATAATGGTGGTGCGCGAGCTTACGGGCGGGATTTATTTTGGGCAGCCGCGCGTTAAAAACGAAAAGGACGCGCTAAATACGATGTGCTACAACGTCTCTGAGATCGAGCGCGTGGCTAAGGTCGCGTTTGAGGCCGCACTTTTGCGAAATAAAAAGATAACGCTCGTGGATAAGGCCAACGTGCTTGAAACAAGCCAGCTGTGGCGCGAGGTCGTAAGCGAGCTAGCGAAAAATTATGCGGGGATAAATTTGGAGTTTATGTACGTAGATAACGCCGCGATGCAGCTCGTGCGGGCGCCTGCGCAGTTCGACGTGATTTTGACGGAGAATTTGTTCGGTGATATTTTAAGCGACGAGGCGAGCATGATCTGCGGCTCGATCGGACTGCTTCCGAGTGCAAGTATCGGCGGTAAGGTAGGAATTTACGAGCCGATCCACGGCAGTGCGCCCGACATCGCGGGACAGGGGATCGCAAACCCGATCGCTACGATCTTAAGCGCTGCGATGATGCTAAAATACGCATTCGGCGAAAATGAGGCCGCAGCGGCGATCGAAAGCGCCGTACGCGCCGTGCTTCGCGACGGATACCGCACCAAGGATATCGCGCAGTACGACGCCAAAGAAATTTGCTCGACTGCAGAGATCGGCTCGATCATCGCAGATTACGCAGCCAAGGCTTAGGAGCCAGCTTTGAATGGCGCACTAGCATACGCTATGGAGCTTGAGAAAAAAGGCGATATCTACGGCGCAATGCGGATTTGCCGCGGTATTTTACGCGATAATCCGCAAGATGGCGATGCGGCTGTGCTTTTTGCGCGGCTAAATTTAAATCATCGAGTAAGCTCGGGCGTTAATATGGCGATGCTGGAGCGCTTTTTAAGCGTCGATGCGCGCAAACAAGCGGAATTTAAGAGGTGGCTAATTGATGTATGAAAATGAACTGGAAGATATCATCGAAGCAGTAAATGAGATGAAAGCGCAAAAGCGCGCGCAAGATTTGACGG
>NZ_CALHHX010000227.1 GCF_938030685.1 uncultured Campylobacter sp.
CACGCGGCAAAAATCCGCCAAAAACCACCCGAGCGCCTTGTAGTAGCTGCTTTTGGCGTTTATCTGCACGTGCGTAGCAAGCGCGGAAAAGCTCGGAATGATAAATTGCGCCAGATATAGCGTCAAAATTTTATGCGATTTCGCGTCCGTGTTTTGCTTAAAGATCATAGCAAGCAGTGCTAGCATATTGGCTGCGTGAGCGCTTTTAAGCTCCGCGAAAGGCTTTTTGAAGCGGCATTTTTCATAAAACAGCTCCACTTCGCTTTCGCTTATGAGTTTGAAAAAATCCATCTCAAACGCCTCTTTTAGCACCTCAAAATCGCGCCCTAGCGCCGCGTAGTCCTCGCCCTGCACCTTTTGCCAAAGCTCATGGCCGTTTTTGTTCTCGATATTTTTATTTACGATGATCCAGTTTTTGCCCAAGCCGCGCAACTTCTGCTCATCTATCACGCCTTTAAAATTCGTCGCGAAGATTATGCAGATCACCGAATATAGCTCGCCTAGTTTCATCTTTTTCCTTTAAATTTAATCAAATTTCGCTCGCTTTTTTCAGCTTTTCGATGCCGAATTTTTCCCAAATCCTGCTTAAAGATCGATCTAAGCTCTGCTGCTTTTTATCGATCTCGCCAAAGAGCAGCGAGCTGCCCGATTTGCCGCTAAAATTTGAAAGATTTAGCGCTACGTGGATTATCTGCGCGCCTTTTTTCACGTCGCAGAGCCTAAACAGCTCAAGCGCGGTCTCGCTCAGCAAGCTTAAGCTAAACGCCCTATCCTGGCTGATCTGGTGCGAAAACTCCTCGCGCGATTTATAGCGGATCTTTAGATCATACGTCGCGGGCTTTAGGCCCCTTGCAAGCACTTCGCCCGCCAAATGGCGCGCCAAAATTAAAATTTTACGCCGCAGCTCGTCTCGATCGGCGCACGGCGCGAAGCTGCGCCCAAAGCCGATGCTTTTGCGCTCGCGCTTTGAGACGACCTCGCCCTCATCCTCGCCGCTAAGGGCTGCAAA
The DNA here is from genome assembly GCF_938030685.1 of uncultured Campylobacter sp. Taxonomy (GTDB): domain Bacteria; phylum Campylobacterota; class Campylobacteria; order Campylobacterales; family Campylobacteraceae; genus Campylobacter_B. The sequence continues at coordinate 1,010 of NZ_CALHHX010000227.1, forward strand.
AATTTTCCTGCCGTTTGCGCCCATCTTTTCAAAAATTTCTCTATGCCCTAACGCATCGCCGAAGCTTACGATGCCGTATTTGCCGAGCGTTTTTTGCGCCGCTTTGCCGATGCCAAAAAATTTCGCTACCGGCACGGCGGATAGCTCGTGCGCAATTTGCGATTTTAAAATTTGCCGCACGCCGAAGGGCTTGGCAAGGCTAGTGGCAAGCTTTGCGATGAGTTTTGCTTCGCTAAGGCCTACGCTGCAAGGAAGGCTAAAGCGGCGCATAATTTCGCTTTGCAAAAACGCGGCAAAGCTCAGCGCGTCCGCGTCATAAGCCGTGCCGCGTAAATTTAGAAAAAATTCGTCGATGCTAAATTTTTCGATCTCGGGCGTAAAGTTTAGTAAAAACTCATAAATTTCACGTGAAATTTTTCGGTATTCGCCGTGCCGCGCGCGCACTAAAATCAGCTGCGGACAGAGTCCGAGCGCGATTTTAACGGGCTGAGCCGAGTGCACGCCGTCCGCTCTAGCCTCATAGCTTGCGCTTAAAATCACGCTGCCAAGCTCGCTCTTGCCGCCGAAAATCTCCTCGTCGCCGCCTCCGACGACTGCGATCTTTTTGCCCGCAAGCGCGGGATCGGCAAGCCTCGCTACAGAGACGAAGAAGCTGTCCAAATCGATATGAGCTATCAAACTATATCGATCCCGAAGCCGCTAAGCCCCGCGTAGTCTTTCGGCTCGCTCTTGCTTAAAATTTTAATTTTCCTTACGCCCAGATGCGCTAAAATTTGCGCTCCGATGCCGAAGCTCTTAAAATCGGCGCGATTCTGCGCGGATTTTAGCATCAAAAGCACGCCGCCCTCTTTGCGCAAAATGTCCAGATCGCGCATGAAATCGTTAAATTTCGTATCGCTTAAAAATTCCAGATCGCTTGAAATTTTATGAAATTTCACGTTCGTCTGCGCGCTCTTTCCCAGCTCACCGAAAATATAGGCGCGGTGCTCGTTGCCCTCGTGATCGCTCACGTCGTAAAATTTCGCCGCCTCGCCGCACAGCATAGCGCTTTTGAGCTCGCTAAATTTAACGAGCGTTTCGTGTTTTAGGCGATACTGCACGATCTGCGCGACCGAGATCATATTGATGTCGTGCTGCGCGCAGAATTTCTCCAGATCGTCCCTGCGCGCCATATCGCCGTCGTCTTTGACAATCTCGCAGATCACGGCGCTTTGCGAAAGCCCAGCCAAGCGGCACAGATCCGTAGAGCCCTCGGTGTGTCCCGTGCGGGCGAGCACGCCGCCGCTTTTAGCAATGAGCGGGAAGATATGCCCCGGGCGGACGAAATCATCCGCGCGAGCGCCCACGCGCGACATCAGCTCGATCGTCATATTGCGCTCATACGCGCTTACGCCCGTCTTGGCGTCCTTTGCGTCGATCGTGACGGTAAAAGCGGTCTCGTGGCTGGAGGTGTTTTTATCGACCATCAAATTCAGATCTAGCTGCTGCGCAATCTGTGGGCTAAGCGCCACGCACAGCACTCCGCGAGCGTGCGTGATCGCAAAATTTACCTTCTGTGCGCTGCTAAAGGTGCTCGCAAACACCAAATCGCCTTCGTTCTCGCGATCGACGTCATCGACCATAACGAGCATTTTGCCGTTTTTTAGATCCTCGATCGCTTGCTCTACGCTAACCATTATCTCTCCTTAAATTTACGATATTATTTTTCCATTTTTATCAACGATCGTTTCGCGACCGTCTAAATTGATCTTGACGTAGTCGTCGCTTAAAACTTTCACAAATTCTACTTCATCGTAAAACATAGGCTTTAAAATTTCATTATCCTCATCGTCTAGTAAACCCCATTTGCCGTCTTTTTTAACCTTAACATATCCTTTATAATATATGACTTGATCGTATATATCAGATATGGTATCGCCTAAGACCAATATATCATCATAAATACAAGAGATAACTTCTTGACCGGTTTTATCTATGAGACAACATTGATCATCTTTTATAACGCAAGCTAGGCCGTTATGAAAATAATCAAAAACAGCCGAGCCAGTCATAGTATAAATAAAAGAGATAATCTCTCTACCGGTTTTATCTATGAAGCCAGATTTACCATCTTTTACGACCATGGTTAAGCCTTCGGATTTGGAAAAGAAGCTCTTAAAACTATCATAAATACAAGGAACGATCTCTTTGCCAGTTTTGTCTATAAAGCCACATTTACCGTCTTTTTTGACCTTAGCTAAGCCTTCGGAAAAGTTCCAAGCATCATCATAAACAAAAGGAATGACCTCTTTGCCGGTTTTATCTATGAAGCCCCATTTACCATCTTTTTTGACCCAAGCTAAGCCTTCGGAAAAGTAAAAAGCATCATCATAAATACAAGGAATAATATCCTCTTCTCTTTGATTTATAATACCCCATTTTCCATCTTTTTTTACCCGAAACGCAATCATCTCAATCCTCCAAATTTAAATTTTAATCTCCGCGTAAGCCGCCTTGAGCTTCTCAAAAAGCGGGGCGAATGAAACGCCGTTTACGCGGACGTTTGCGATCGTCGTGATGAAATTCGTATCGCGCTGCCACCGCGGCACGAGATGATAGTGCACGTGCTCGGCTATGCCCGCACCCGCGGCGGCGCCGAGGTTCATACCGATATTTACGCCGTTTGCGCCCAGAGTGCGCTTTAAAATCCCCACTCCGGCGCGCACGTAGCGGCTCATCTCCGCCCACGCATCATCGCTAAGGCACTCGATATTATCGACGTGCTCGTAAGGTATGACCATAAACGCGCCCGGGCTGTAGGGGTAGAGGTTCATCACCCCGAAGCAGTGCTGCGCGCGAAAAAGCACGCCGTTGCGATCGTCGAACGCCGCATCCGCCGCCGCGTCGCAGAAGGGACAGCCGCTTCTTTTTTCGGTAAAATACTCGCTTCGCCAAGGGGCGCAAAGATAATCCATCTCTTTTCCTTTCCGAAATTCCAAAATTCTATGGAATTTTAAAATTTGCGTTTCGCAAAATTCTATGAAATTTGGAATTTAAAACTTCTAAATTTCATAAAATTTTA
>NZ_CALHHX010000228.1 GCF_938030685.1 uncultured Campylobacter sp.
ACGTATTTCAGCGCAGCCGGGGCGCCGCCCTCCATGTGAGCATTGTTCAGATCGCCGTCGGGCGTCTCGTCATACATCCAAGTATGACCTAGCGCCGCATTGGAGCTCCTGTCTCTCGGCGCACCCATTCCGATCGCCGTAAGAAACGGCGTGCTCTTCCATCCGATCTCTTTGATCGTATTCCAAAACTCAACTCCAGACTTGCCGAACGCTTCGTCGGAGCTGATGAGGCCATCTCTGATAGTTGCCATCTCTTTCTCCTTTTAGTAAATCTTGCTGAGATAGGCGAGCTTCTCCTCTTGGCTTATCTCGCCCTTGTTGATTCGGCGCGCCATCTCTCCTCTGTCGATAGCGCTGCCGCCCTTGCCGTGGACTACGTCGTATTCGTCGTCCTGTGGCGCCCCTTTGAAATATTTGAGATAGACGTTCTCAATCCCCGTAGGGTTGAAATTTTTCTCCAAATACCCCTTATTCTTCTCATCGAGCTCAAACATCTTGTCGAGGACTTTTTGCATATTGAAGTCTCCGTATTCCTTTTTGAAATCCGTTTCGAGCTCTTTGAGCTGCCTTTCTTGCTCCATCGCGCGAAAGCTTTGATACTCCTCGTCGCTTAGCACCTTGCCTCCGGCGCCCTCTTTCTTGCCGGGCTCCGCGCCTTTCGGCTCGTCTTTTGCAGATTTGTCGTCGCGAGGCACGGCGGATTTTTTAGGCTCGCCCCCTGCGTCTTTGGCGGGTTCTCCCTTGCCGTCTGCGACAGCCGCGGCGGCGGGATCTGTTACGCCCTCGTCCAAATCGTCATCATAGATATCCGGATCCATCTCTACTCTCCTTCCTTGCTTGCTTCATCGCCCAAATTTGAAAGATCCTCGTTCGCTTTCGCGTCGGACTTTTTGTCGCCCGCATTACCGTCTTTTTCGGATTTTTTTTCTTCGGCCCCTACAGCAGCCCACTCCTCGGGGCTAAAAATTTGCACCTCAAGCCCCGTTTCATCCTTGCGTCTTACGATTACGTCGCCGATCTTTCCGTCTGAGATCTGCCCCGTGTTTTTGCCGTTTGAAAACACCATCAGCCCGTTAGAAGCCATATGGGTTATCACGCCTAGCACCTTGAAATCGCTTTTTTTCATAGCTTTCTCCTTTGAAAATTTTTAATGATTCTATTTCTGAGCGTCCTAAATTTTTTAAACTCGTTTTTCATCTCAAATCCCGCCGTTTAGCAGCGCCGCGCGATCGAGTTCATCGTCGCTCGGAGGGTGTTCGTCTCTATCAGGGATGTCCGGCGCCTCGCCGCCCTCATCACCGGCTGCGTCCTGCGCCTGCTGCGCCGCCTGAAGTTGGGCTTGCTGGAGCGCTTGCATCTGCGCCATAGCCTCGTCGATCGCCTCGATAGGCGCGTTTTCGCCGAGAATTAGGGTTAGAATTTCTTTGATGATCTCCCCAGAAATAGCCGGGGTTGCCATATTCGCCTGCGCCAAGACCTGCATCAGCGAGTTGAGCTGTCCGATCTTGACTTCGTTTGCGATGGTGGTGCCGAAATTTACATTGACATCGAAATCAAGCGGCGCGCTGCGATCGCCTATCTTTTCGATGATCTGCGGATCTTCCGTGATCCGCACGAATTCCTCGTCGCTCGTAAATTTGTATATGAGCCAAACAAAATGTTCGGCGTAGCTTTGCAGCATCGTATCGAGCAGGGTTTGAAGCATGCTCTCTATCCTCGTACCGGAAGCCGAATTAACCGCTTGAAGCGCGCTCGTAGCCCTGCGATCGCTCGGGCTCGTTTGCCCCGTCATCACGCTGTTTACGCCCGTCGCGATCTCGTATTCGTTCTTTAGCATCGCGATCTCTTCGCTTAGCCCATAAGTGCCGGGCTCGCTCATTACGGTGATGACGTCTTTTATAGTTTTATTAGTTCCGGGGGCGATGCGGATAAATTTTTTCCTAGCGGCGATATCGCTGATTGCTACGCTGCCCGAATCCTTATCGATAGCGTAGGGCGGATCGATCTGATTTTCGGTAATGTCGATCTTTTGGTTGCGCTTGATGTTGTATTCCTCTTGCAGCTCCCAAACGATCTCGGGGATGCACGAGCCGTATATCGCTATCTCATCCTCGCGCTCGTCCTCGTTTATGCTCGGAGTGGTTTCGATGCAGTATCCGTAGTGAAACGGCAGGCGGGAGAATGTCGCTTCGCGCACTAGCGTGTCGTTTGCGTAGGTTTTGAGTTTCCACACGGAGCGCCCCTGCTCGCGGCTTTTGATATACAGATCGCGCATTGCTATGCGCTCGCTGCCTGCCGTGGTTTGTGCGATCACGTTTCTGTCGTCTTTCGCTTTGTAAAATTTACGCTCCAGCTTCTCTCTGATCTCTCTTGCCGATTGGTTGTATTTGTAGGCTACGTATTCGATGTCGTTGATGTCGCTTGCGTGGCGATCAAACGCGAGATCGGCGATCGGGATAAATTTCGTGCGGATCTGTGCGGCGGTTTTGTCGTAGAATAAATTTACAATACCCAGCGGCAGATACAGCGCGCTAAGCACGGCTTTGGATAGCCCTACGCGATGCTCTTTCTTTTTCCAATAGTTCTTCAGCACCGCGGTAAGCGCGTTTTGCAGTATTAGATCATGCTCGCTTCGCAACCCTACCCTTTTTACTTCGATCGGGCAGCGATCACTCATAAAGCTGGTTTTGAATACGCTATGGATGATATTTACGGTAGTTTTGACAAGCGGGATGTAAAGCTTTGAGCGGCTTCGCTCCGAGCTTTTGCGTTTGCTCGTGCGGTTGTCCTCTTTATAAACCGCACGATACGCTCGTTCGCGACGCAGAAATCTCTCCTCCTGCTCCTCAAGATCGCTAAAAGCGCGCGTGATTAGCGAATAATCTTCGTCGTTTGGCATTTTCTACTCCGCAAAAGGGCGATCCTGCGTGGGATTTGACCCTATTTTTTGAATAGCTTATTCTTCCGCGTCCTAATTTTTCTATACTGCGATTTGCTTTTTTGTATCTTTTTTGATACAATTACTGCTATGAAAAGAGTTAAGGCTGTTTTTTATGAAAGCGGAAGCGGCAATATGCCCGTTCGCGAGTGGTTGTTGAGTTTGGATAGAGAGGATTGCAGGATCATAGGAGAGGATATTGCGACGGTGGAATTCGGCTACCCGATCGGGATGCCCGTGTGTAGAAGTTTAGGAAATGGACTTTATGAGGTACGCAGCGATATTTCGGGCGGCAGAATTGCGAGAGTTATATTTGTTGTAAAGCGCGGGTATATGGTGCTGCTTCACAGCTTCATAAAAAAAACGCAAAAGACGCCGAAACAGGATATCGATCTGGCGAGCAAGCGCGCAAGGGAATTAGAGTAAAAGTAAGGTTAGCAACAAAAAAGGAAGAGTGAATATGAAACTAGAAAATTTAAGTTCGTTTGATGATTTTTTGAAAGAGGATGGGCTTTACGAACAGACGAAAGCCGTGGCGATAAAGCGTGTTATAGCTTATCAGATTGAAGAAGAGATGAGGGCTCAAAACATTACGCAGACCGAGCTCGCGCAGCGTATGAATACCAGCAGAGCCGTCGTATCTAGGCTTTTGAATCCAAAAAACGGCTCTCTTACCCTAAGCACCTTAAGCTCTGCGGTAAGCGCGCTAGGCAAGAAGCTCGACGTCTCGATTATTTAACTATCCGCCGCCGCAGCCATTTAAACTTCGGCGGCGCCGATGAAATGCGGACAAAGCGAGAGCGCGCGTTTTAAGGGCGAATTTATAAAAAATTTGGTTTTAGCCCCTTTGCCGCGCATTCGCTTAAAAACATATTGATAAGCGTTTGATACTTCGCGCCGCTCTGATCGGCAAGGGCTTTAAAATATTCGATCGTCTCGGCGTCTAAATTTATGCTGATCTGCTTTTTGAGCTTTTTTACATACGGATTTTTAACCGATTTGCTAAAATCATACTCTTTTTTCATCGTAACTCCTCGTACTGCTTGGTTTCGCGAGCGGTGGCCTTGCGCGCCGATATGATTCTGATGACCTCGTCCTTTTCACGGTAGCAATGCGCCACGACGAGAATTCTCGCTCGCGCGCTCATACCTAAAATGATAAATCGCTCCTCGTCTTCCGAATGCTCATCGTCGAATATCACGCGCGCAAACTCGTCGGCGAAGACGCTTTTTGCTTCGCCAAAGCTCACGCCGTGTTTGGCTAAATTGATCTCGGCCTTGCGCTTATCGAAGGTAAATTTTATATATTTCATAATTATATTATATAGATTTTTACTTATAGGAAGCTTATGTAATCGCTTCGGATTAGCTCGCGCAAAATTTTAAAATGGATTTTTATTTGTAAATTTCATATGCGAATAAATTTAATTATTTTCGGTCGGTTTCGTTTGGATCTGCTTTTTT
>NZ_CALHHX010000229.1 GCF_938030685.1 uncultured Campylobacter sp.
ATGAAAACTCCAGCTTCAACGTCACGCTGAATAATTTTAAGATCGAGCGCGGCTCCCTGGGCTACATCGATAACTCCCTAAAAAAGCCGTTTTCGCTCATTTCGACCGATCTAAATTATGAGATCAACGGGCTAAGCTTAAAGGACGAAACGATCGGTGAGCACGATTTAAGCGCCGTTTCGCGTACATATGACGCGCTGAGCTTCGATGGAGCCATCGATCTGGCGCCTCTGCGCTTGCATGGCAAAATAGATCTTAAACGGCTGAAAATCGATCCGTTTTGGCTATCGTATCTCGATCCTAGCGGCGTGCGGCTTAAAAACGGCTTTCTTTCCGCCACGCTGAATTACCGATTGAGCCTTGATGAAAATATAAAATTTGAGCTTGAAAACTCAAAGCTCGAGCTGCAAAGCCTAGAAATTTTGCAAGATCAAAGCTTAATTTCGCTTGACTCGCTAAAAATCCCGAGCTTTGAGCTAAATACGGATATTTCGAATGAAATTTCAGGTAAAGTGATGATTCCGCAAGTGCTGCTTTCGGACGCAAAATACGATATGAACGAAACTAAAATTTCCACGGGCTTTGAGGGGGCGCAGGTCGCGGATTTTGCGCTGGATTTTAATAAAACGGGCGCGAACTTGCGGCTAAACTCCGCCGTAAAAAGCGTAGATCTAAACCGCTCAAGCTTTGCAAACCCGCAAATTTCGGTCGTCTCAAACGATACTAAAATCACGGAAAATTTCTTGAAATTTAACGCCGAAGGTAACGATACAGCCCTTCATACGGGCTTTGGCGCCTTTAATATCGCAGATACGCAGATTACGCTAGCGCGCAGCGATAAAATTTCACTCGCCGCAACCGAGCTGGGCGCGTTTAGCTACGACAAGGAGGGCGTGCAAAACGGCGCAAGTCTAAAATTTGCTAAAATTTCAAACTCCAAAATCGCAAACAAAAACGGAATTTTTAGCGGATTTGAAAGCTTCGGCGTGCAGGGAGTGAAATTTAACGTCGCGGATCTAAATCTCAGCGTGGATAAAATTTTGCTAAACGAGCCGTTTTTTAACTCGGAGGTGGGCGTTAGCGGCGCCAAAAGCATAAACGATCTGGCGATTTTAAGCGCGATCTCTAAAAATCCTGCGAGCCCCAAAAAAACGGCGAGCTCTAGTGCCGTAAGCCAAGCGGAAGCAAATTCTACGGCAAGCGGCACAAATTTAAATTCTAAAAAGCCCTCCAAAAGTCCCGCTTTAAAATTTAAGATCGGCGAAGCCTCCGTAACGGGCGCGCAGGCTAAGATCGGCGAGAGCTTTATCGTTAAAAACAACGTGCACGAGATCAAGGATTTTAGCGCCACATTAAGCGGGCTAAGCTCGAATTTCGCCGAGCCCTTCGGTATCAAAGCAAGCCTTATCACGGGCGAGATCACCGCTAACGCGGACGGCAAGGCTAGCATCGCGCCGCTTAACGTAGGTGTGAGCTTCAGCCTAAATGCGCCAAATTTAAGCGCCTTTAACAAATACGCAGCGGAATTTATCACGGGCTCCATCGCGGGCGAGCTCGCTACGCAAGGGCAGCTGAAGCTTTCAAACACATTCTCACTCGAAGCAAAGCTATCGGGCAAGGGCTTGGCGCTAAGCTCGGGTAGGGATAAAATTTTCTCCCTTGCGTCGCTGAATGTCGCGCAAATCGCGCTAAGCCCAAACTCTCTCACGCTAAATAAGATCGCTCTTGGCTCGCCTGCGGCAAATATCTCGCTAAATAAAGACAGGCGTTTAAATTTGCTCTCGCTGACAAAGCCCGCCGCGCAGGCAAAACAGGCCGCAAAGCCCGCCGAAGCTGCGCCTAGCAGATCCGCAAAAAGCAAGGCAAACTTTGCGTGGAGCGTAAAAAACATCTCGCTTAGCGGCGGAAGTTTAAATTTTACCGACGAGAGCCTAGCGGCGCCCTTTAAACTGCGCATCAGCGATATGAAAGCAAGCATCAGCGAGATCAGCCCGAAGCGAGCGGCGGATATCAAATTTAGCTCGCTCGTAAGCGGAAGCGGGCTAGCGAGCATCACGGCGCGCGTCTATCCGCTGGATTTTAAACGCAAAAGCGATATAAACGTCGTTTTAAAGGAGATTCCGCTTGTGCCCGCATCGCCCTATACCGCCAAATATATCGGCAATGAAATCGCGGGCGGCAAGTTAAATTTAAAACTTGCCTACAAAATCGACGATGGTAAGCTAAACGCAAGCAATGATCTAAATTTAGACCGCTTTGAGCTTGGCAAAGAGGTGCAGAGCAAGGACGCGCTGAACCTTCCGATCGGTCTAGTCGTATCGATCCTAAAAGACAGCGACGATCAGATCGATATTAGCCTGCCTCTAAGCGGCACGCTGAGCGATCCGAAATTTAGCTACGGCGCGCTGGTTTGGGGCGCAGTCAAAAAGCTGCTCTCCGACATCGTGCTAAGCCCGTTTAGATTTATGGGAAAGATCGCGGGCGTAGATACAAAAAAGCTCGAAAGTATCGATTTTGAAGCGGCGAGCAGTGAAATTTTGATCAGCGAAAACTCTAAAATCGATGATTTAGCCAAGGTCGCAAAAGCCAAGCCCGAACTTAAGATCATCCTAAACTCTGCGTATAACGAAAAGCTCGATACTCACGAGTTTAAAAGGCGCTCTCTGCAAAATACCCTCACGCTAATGTCCAATAAACAAGGCCTCTCCACGGATGAAGCCATAGCGGCGCTTAAGATCAAATACGGCATCAAATCCGGCGGCGATGAGGCGATGGAGGAGCTGATAGGAGCGCAGAAATTTACCCGTTCGCGTCTTGATGAGTTAGCCCTTGCCAGGGCGGCCGCCGTGCAAGCGGCACTCGTGCAGCGCGGCGTAAGCGCCTCTCACATAGAGATCAAAAAACCAAGCGAAGCCGAGCTCAAACAAAACAGCTTTATCCCGCTAAATCTCGGCGTAGAGAGGTAGTGTAAGCAAAATTTGGCTATACTAAGCGGACTAAATTTAAAGGAACGGTGATGATAAATATAGGAATTCACGGCGGAAGCGGCAGAATGGGCACGATGATCTACGAGTGCCTGAAAAATTTCGATCAGGCGCGAGCAAGCGTGATCTACACGGTCGCGCCGCTTGATTATGCGCCGAGCTGTGCCGTAACGAGCAGCTACGACGAGCTTTTTAGCGGCTGCGACGTCGTGATAGACTTCACGATCCGAGACGGCGCGATAAGCTTAATGAAATTTGCGCTTTCGCACCCAAAGCCGCTTTGTATCGGCACAACGGCTCTGGGAGAGGAGGGCGAGCGGCTACTGCGCGAGTGCAGCGCGAAGATGCCCGTACTACACGCTACGAATATGAGCCTAGGCGTCGCGGTGTTAAACAAACTCGTAGCGCTTGCCAGCAGGAGCCTGCGCGATTTTGACTGCGAAATTTTAGAGATGCACCACCGCCACAAAAAAGACGCCCCAAGCGGCACGGCGATGAGCCTTGCGGAAAGCGCTGCAAGTGCGCGCGAACTAAACTTAAAAGACGTGCGCGTAAGCGGTCGCGACGGGCTCATCGGCGAGCGCGGCAAGGACGAGATCGGCGTGATGTCGCTACGCGGCGGAGACATCGTCGGGCGCCACACCGTGGGATTTTACGGCGAGGGCGAGTTCATCGAGCTAAATCATACAGCGACTTCGCGCGCGACCTTTGCCAGAGGCGCGATAAAGGCAGCGGTATGGCTAGCATCGCAAAATAGCGGGCTTTACGGCATCGACGACTGCTTAGGAATCTAGGCTTTGCGGCCAAATTTAAGAGGAAAAAATGCCAACCAAAGATGAAATTTTAAATTTTTTGCGCGAGCTAAAGCCCGAGCTTGAAAGCTTTGGAATTTACAAAGTCGGGCTATTCGGCAGCTACGCCAAAGGCGGAGAAAATATCGCCGAGAGGTTTAAAATTTCAGCCGATCTGTTTGATGAGGCGTCGGCAAAATGCCGGACGGCGAGCCGTCAATGATAAAACAAAATATAGATAAATTTCTAAAAAATAAAATTTAAGAGGTTAGAAAATGTGCGCAATCGTGGGAGTTATAAATTCCGAAGGTGCGGCTAAAACCGCGTATTACGGGCTTTTTGCCATGCAGCACCGCGGCCAGGAGGCGAGCGGTATCAGCTCGAGCTTCAACCATCATATCAAAACGATCAAAGCTACAGGGCTCGTGACGGAGGTTTTTAGCCCCGCGAGTTTTGAAATTTTAAAAGGCAACATCGCGATCGGCCACAACCGCTACGGCACCGCGGGCGCAGACAGCCTAAAGGACGCGCAGCCGGTAGCTGGCAACTACGCGCTAGGAGAGATCTCTATCGTTCATAACGGAAATTTGATCAATAAAGACGAAATTCGCCGCAAGCTCGTAAGCGAAGGCGCGATCTTTCAGTCCGGCATGGACACCGAAAACATCCTGCATCTCATCGCACGCAGCAAGCAGGAGCATCTAAAAGACCGCATCATCGAGGCGCTACAGCAGTGCGTGGGCGCGTATTCGCTTCTGATTTTAAGCCGCTCGAAGATGTTTGCCGTGCGCGATCGCTACGGAGTGCGTCCGCTCAGCATCGGCAGGCTAAAAGACGGCGGCTACATCGTCGCGAGCGAAACCTGCGCGTTTGATCTCGTAGGAGCCGAGTTTATCCGCGACGTAAAGCCCGGCGAGATGGTGATCTTCGAAGAGGGCAAGGATGAGTTCAGCTCGGTTCAAATTTTAAAAGCTGCGGAGGCTAGAATTTGCGCGTTTGAATACATCTACTTCGCGCGCCCCGACAGCGTCGTAGAGGGCAAAAACGTATATGAAGTCAGAAAAAAACTGGGCGCTGCGCTCGCGCGAAAATGTAAAAATTTAAAAGCCGATTTCGTCGTACCCGTGCCCGATAGCGGCGTGCCGGCGGCGCTGGGTTTCGCGCAAGAGAGTAAAATCCCTTTTGAGATGGCGATCGTGCGCAACCACTACATCGGCCGCACCTTCATCGAGCCGACGCAAGAGGTGCGAAATTTGAAGGTCAAACTCAAGCTAAACCCGATCGCGGCGGCACTTCACGGCAAAAGCGTCGTCGTCGTGGACGATAGCATCGTACGCGGCACTACGAGCAAAAAGATCGTCGAGCTTCTGCGCCATGCGGGCGCGGCACGCGTACATATGTGCATCGCAAGCCCGGAGCTAAAGTATCCCGAGCGCTACGGCATCGACACGCCGAGCGTGCGCGAGCTGATCGCCGCAAACATGAGCACGGATGAAATTTGCAAATTTATAGGCGCCGACAGCCTCACGTTTCTTAGCGTACCGGAGCTCGTAGAGGCGCTTGGGGGCGAGCGCAAGTACTCGCTCGTAAGCTTCGACGGCGACTATTTCATCAAAGATTAGCAAATTTAAAGGAGCAAACTATGACAAAATTTAAAATTAAGCGCGTCTATGAGAGCGCGGAGGAAGAGGATGGTTTTCGCGTGCTTTGCGATAGACTGTGGCCGCGTGGCATAAAAAAAGACACGCTGGAGCTTGATATGTGGGCAAAGGACATAACGCCTAGCACCGAAATACGCAAGCTTTTCGCGCATAAGCCTGAGAATTTCGCCCATTTTAAGGAGCTTTACCTAGCTGAGCTTGAGCAAAATCCCGCCGTGGCCGAATTTTTGAAAAAGGTTAAAAACGAGCCGGTCGTCACGCTACTATACGCCGCAAAGGACGAGCACTGCAACCATGCGATGATTCTGCGTGATTTTTTACAAAGCAAGGTACATTGAAATTTTGGCACAAAACGCACCGATAGCTGTATTTTAAAGCAAATGTAAAATCGCCTCGCTCGCCAATCCACTCGTAAAACCGATGTGCGAGGCGTAAAATTCAGCGAAGAGGCTTAAGCGGAGTGCTTTTAAAGCCTTGCCAGACGCGATTTGAGATAAATTTTCTATCCGGATGTGCACTTCGCATGCGCATAAAACAAACGCCAAATTTTGCGTCAGAGCTTTAAAAAACGCAAAATTTTATAAAAAGCAAATAAAATTTCAAGGAAAATAACTCGATTTAATATATGCAAATTTAGAATTTCATCTATTTTTTAGCGCTATTTTTCATATCATAAGCTAGGAATTTAAAAAGTGGACTTAATATAAATTCGCAACAAATCAAATTAGTTTATTACACGCAGCATTTTTAAATTTCATTTAAGAATTTGCCGCTAATATTCGCCCATATTTTTTTAGAAGGAGCCAAAAATGGCAATCAGTGCAAGGAATCAACTTAACGTTGTGATCACAGAGGTAAAAACAGGTGCGGTAAACTCGCTAATCGTAGGCAAAACTAAGGGCGGCGACGTGCTAAAAGCGACCGTTACGACCGATTCCGAAAAAGGTCTAGATCTAAAAGCGGGCAAAGAGGCGGTATTTTTATTCAAAGCCCCAAGCGTCATCATCTCCAAAGGCGAGAACGATCTACGCTTAAGCGCGACCAACCAGATAAAGGGCAAAATCACCGCCGTTAAAGAGGGTGCGGTAAATGCCGAGATCAGCGTCAGAAGCGCCGGCGGCGAGAATTTAAGCGCAACCGTCACAAACGAATCGGTTAAGAATTTAGCGCTTAAAAAAGATGATGAAGTAACCGCAATCATCAAAGCTACTCAAATCATCGTCGGCGTAAAATAATCCTGCGTTACGCGAAACGATGTGCACGCTTTAAACATCACAAAATCAAAGAGTGAAATTTTATAAATTTCGCTCCTTCTTCAAAAATCTCTTTTGATAAATCAAATTTCGTAGCAGCTCAAATCGCGCTATAAGCGCTCTTTTCTCTCATGCGCGCAGATACACCCCGCGCGACATCCAGCCCCAATCACACCAAGAGCGGTCTTACCCTATTTTACCGCAGTGCGCATTTTGCGCAGGATTTGCATCCATTCATCGCGCAAGCCCCACTAGCACGAGATATCTATGAAACGCGGGCTCCTCTTCACTCTGCCCGCTCGCTTATAGCAATGCGCTTTCATATTTTACGCGCTTGCTGCGGCGCTACTTTGCTCGGTAATGACCGATCATCACACTTTTACAGCGGCAGGCTCGGCATATCTTTTCGCGGCGGCGGTACGATGTTTTGCAAAATACTACGCGATGCGGTAAATTTTAAAATTTAAACTCTCCAAGCGCGACAAAGACTGCTTCACAAAACCCAGACCCGGTCCAAAGATCACGACACACACTTCACCCCCTACTTTGCCGCTTGCTGCGAAATTTAACCACTCTTGCGCAAATAAAACATGGTGAGTTTTTATGTCGATGACTGCGAGCCGAACGCCATTCGTGCTTCCATAGATGACAACATTAGCTAGCCGATGTGCACATTTTAAATACACTTGTACCTTGCAAGCAATCAACACTGGCTACGACGAGTGCACGCACGTATTAGTCGTAGCCATCCATAGCGTGTTTCGATCCACTTTGAGCTTTTGCCGATCGGCTCATTAAAAGGCATAGATTCCGCGGATAAAATCACTCTTGTAAAATTTCGGCTCGTAGCCGCGAGTAGCGAGCATTTGCTTTACTAAATTTGAAACTCGCCGGGACTCAACTCGCCTCGCAAAAGCTTACCAAAGCGTGCGGCTGCGGCATCTACGGCATCGTCGCCAAACTCGCCGGGCTCAAACCCACCGCTGATAAACGGCACGGCAAAGTCCATCCCGCAGTAGTTTGCCGCAATCTTAAGCGGCGTTAAAATTTCATCCATGCTAAAGCCGATCGCACCCTGTTTGGAGTACTCGCTAAGCGGCGTACTAGCACTTAGCGCCAGCTGCAGGACCTTGCCCTTAAGCGCGCCGGAGCCCACCAGCTCGTGCGAAAAGACGATGTCGATATAGGCTTTTAGCATAGGCGGCACGTTTAGCCAGTACATCGGGTACAAAAATACGATGCGCTCAGCGCCCAATAGCGCGTCTTGCTCTGCGCGGGCGTCAATGCGCGCAGTATCGGTGCCGTAAAGCCCTTCCAAATGGCGCACCTCTACGCCGGCAGCGCCCTTTGCGACCTGCGATAGGGCTTTGTTCACGCGCGAGGCGGCGAAATTGGGATGCGATAAGATCACGAGCGTTTTCATGTTGTATCCTTTGTTAAAATTTGTAGAATCATATCGTTAAAAAGCTAAAAGTAGATTAAGAAGGGTTGTGAAAACGAAGCGTTTTTTGCTCGCGAGGGAGCAGAAATTTGCCGGATCAGACTCTGCTCGCACGGTAATCGTAGCGATTAAACTTTAAAACGGCGATAATATCTCGCTTAGCGACGCCGCGTATCAGACCGGTATGCCGAGCGGTAGCCTGCGCGAGCCTAAATAAGACCGACAAAGGGCTTTGCGAGCGACTAAATACACCGACCGTCCCGCTCGCTCGCGAGCTAAAAAACGTCGCAAAGCGCAGCTTCACTACGAGCCCGCCAACTACCGTACCGCCTAAAAACAGCTCGCACAAGATAAATTTAACCGCCAAAACCGCAAACAACGTCGCTCAAAACGCCGCCTTCGCTGCAAGTTATACACAAAGCAGATGAAGCCCTTATTTTCGATATTGTAGTCCATTATTTCACCAACACTTCTTTGATCGCTTCGGTCATAGCACCCACTGAGCCAAGCGCCTGTACGTTTAGCAGATACTTACCGACGACGAACGCCGGTACGCCCTGCAGCAGCACCGCCACGTCGTAACTCTCGTCCCATATTTTTAGGATCTCTTGCGCACGCGCAGAGGCTAGAGCCTTGTCGTAGTCCGCGTCGCTCACGCCGACCGCGCCAAGAGCCGCCGCGATAAATCTCCCGCTCGCTCACGGACTAAAAACGCCGCCAAACGTGACTTTGCGCCCGTCGCGCCATAGCTCTGCGGCAAAATACGTCGTCGCGTCGTCGCAATGCGCACTATCGCGCACTAAAAGCGCTTTCATGCCCGCGCCGCAAATCAAACTCCTGCACTCGCTTAAAATTCTAAAATTTGTCTGGCGATAAGGCTTTGCCCGCCATCCTCTTTTACGCTGCAAAGTATTAAATTTCGCTGCTCAAAAAAGGCATCCAGTCGCTCGCCCCCGTCTAGAAGGATCTCGCTTTCAATCCGCCCAACGCTCGGCAAAAAGCGTCAAATGCCGTTTTCGCTCTGCAAAAGCAACGACTTTTCGTCCGCACTAAGGCGCATCTGCTTAAATTTAACTCCCGTATCCCAATCTTTACGCACCCCGTCCGCGCCGAGCATTAAAATTTTACCAGATAAGATCATCCGCGCGCCTTCTCCGTGCCCGTCGCAAATTTTAGCGGGGAGATGAAAGTACCAATTTCCCGCATTATCAAGCTGCGCGGCATCAAAGGTGCCGACCTCAAAGAGTATCTCGACCCTACCTTTTGCGACGTCGTATCGCTGCACGCAGCCTCGCACCGGCGATGCGATAAGATAGCGCCCATCGCTGCCGCGCAGCAGCAGGCGACAGCCCTCATCCTTTAGCCGCTTTTTGCTCACGCCGCCCTGCGCGTAGTTAAAGACTGCAACGTTGCCGCCAGAGCGGTTTAGCAAAACAAGCCCGCCTTGCTCATCCCCCGCGACGAAGTCGGAGTATTTAGGCACGCCTTTTTCGTATTTTTCATCTATCTGCAGCGAGCCCCTACGCAGGCGGTAAATTTTGCTATCGGTCACGGCGAAAATATGCTGCGCGTCTGCACTAAAATGCATGCAGCGCACGGCATTTCGAAGCAGCGCGCTAGCCGTTTCCTCGCCCGTAGCAAAGCTCATGCGGCGCAGGCGCATCGAAGCGTAAGAGCTACCCCAGCCGTCCGCGACATAAAATACGTCCGCGTCGAACGGATCCTGAGTGGGCGCGATGGCGTCAAATATACCGTTTTCAAGTCGCTTCCGCCATAAAATTTCAGTCCTGAGTTTTAGCCGTGCCATTTTGCTCCTTTGCGCGCGCACCGGGCGTAAATTTTATGAATTTACTAGCTGCGGGCGGGTTTTAAATTTAACTCGCGCAAAATTATATCATGAGCCGCTAAATTTAAGCCTCTTCGCGCAGGTCGTTTTGCGCGCGGCTGCGGCACGGAGCAAAATTTCATCCAAGCAAGGATAAATTTATGAAAAAAGATTAAAATTTAGCCGCGATTTGGGCTACCAGCCCGAAAATTTCAAAAAAAGGACACGATATGCAGAGAAAAACACAGATCGAAGGCGAGTTTAGCGCAGAGGATCGCGAGCGCAAAATCATGCTGCAAGCAGGAGACGTAGCGCCCGCTTTTACGCTGCAAAACGCTGACGGAGCGAGCGTCTCGCTAAAGGACTTTGCGGGAAAAAAGGTCGCGCTGTATTTTTACCCCAAGGATAATACCCCCGGCTGCACGACCGAAGCGTGCGAATTTAGCGCCGCGTACGATGATTTCATCGCCGCAGACTGCGTGATCGTCGGCATCAGCCCCGACAGCGCCAAATCCCACGCGGGCTTCATCGCCAAGCAGGGCTTAAAGCACATCCTGCTGAGCGATCCGCAGCACGAGGTAGCCAAGCTATACGGCGCGTGGCAGGTGCGAAAAAACTACGGGCGCGAGTATCTGGGCATCGTGCGCTCGACCTTTCTGATCGGTGCAGACGGCAAAATTTTAAAGGTCTATAAAAGCGTCAAGGCAAAGGATCACGCGGCAAAGATGCTCGCGGATCTGCTAGCTGCGGGGAAGTAAAGCGCCAAGCGGCGTTTCGAAACAGGGCCCCGGCATATTTGGGCGCTAAATTTTAATTATATGAAATTTATGCACTGAAATTTGTTATGGAATTTTGGCGTCAAATTTAAGCGCCGAAATTTTGGCATTCAAATTTAGCTTTGAAATTTTGCCTTAGAATTCCGCCGCTAATTTGAAAATAAAATTTCAAAGCGGAGTTCTATCTGCGATTTTAGCGGCAAATTTTATCGCCCCAAACCAAAATTTTAAAGGAAAAATATGAAAAAATTTAATCATTCTAGCTCACCCCGACATTGAAAATTCGCTCATAAACAAGCGGTTTTTGAAAGAGGGCGCCGCGCAAAGCTTCGCCGTGCGCGACCTAGCGCGCGAGTATCCTAGCGGCGAAATAGACGGCGAGCGCGAGCGCGCGATAATCAAAGCCCACGACGCGCTGGTGCTGCAATTTCCGCTGCATAATTTCTCCTCGCCCGCGATTTTAAAAAGCTGGATCGATGCGACGATGACGTATGGATTTGCTTACGGGCGCACGAGCGAGGGTATGCGCGGGCGGGCCGTGGCGCTGGCGGTGAGCGCGGGCATCAAGTGCGCCGACTACGCGCCTAGCGGGCGGTATCATTTCACGATGGAGCAGATTTTAGCGCCGTTTGAGCTGGCATTCCGCTACTATTTTCACGCCGATTGGCGCGGATTTTTCGCGTTTTACGGCGCCGAGGAGACGCCGGGCGTCGATTACGAAAGTAGTACCGAACAGATAGAAAAAGGCGCGGCGGAGTACGCGGAATTTTTAAAAAATTTAAGCACAAAGAGCGCGGGTAAAAAATTTTAAATTAAAACAAGTGTTTTGCCTGTAGCGGGTCTACTCGCATATATCTTGATAAAAATTTATGCTAAAAGGCAAGCCCTCATTTTAGAGCTAAATTTTAAAATTTAAACCGCCTTGATCTAGCCCACAAGCTAGCTAAAAGCCTGCGCCTTACGGCTCAAACGCTAGACGGCGGTTTTGTAGACAAATTTGCAACGGCGCAGAAAAGGATCTCGCACTGCGCTCAAACATGAGATGGCAGAATTTACGGACTTGGAGTATACATTTTACGGCTCAAACGAGCAAGCCTTTAGGTTTCCGCCTGCTAGGCCCTTTTTAAACCACTCTTTGCGCTGCGCCGAGGTGCCGTGCGTGAAGGAATCGGGCACGACGCGACCGCTAAATTTGCGCTGCAACGTATCGTCGCCGATCGCGCTGGCGGCATTTAGCGCCTCGTCGATGTCGCCCGCTTCAAGTACGCGCCCTGTTTTTGCGAGATAATGCGCCCAGACCCCCGCGTAGCAGTCCGCCTGTAGCTCGACTTTGACCTGAAGCGCGTTTTGCTCGGCTTCGCTGCGAGCGCGTCTTTTTAGAGTGGCGACCTGCTCCAGCGTGCCGACTAAATTTTGAACGTGATGCCCCACTTCATGCGCGATGACGTAGGCCTGCGCGAAGTCACCGCCCGCTTTGTATTTATTTGCAAGCTCGTCGAAAAAGCCGAGATCCAGATAAATTTTACGGTCCCTCGGGCAATAAAAAGGTCCCGTCTGCGCGCTTGCAAAGCCGCAGCCGCTTACGATCTGATCGCGGAAAAGCCGAAGCCCGGGCTCCTCGTAGCGCGCGCCCGCACTTTTAAATATCTCGCCCCAAACATCCTCGGTTTGAGCTAGCACCGCCGAGACGAAGGCGAGCTTCTCTTGCTCCTGCGGGCTGTCCGTCGGTTCTCTTTGCGTGCTAGCGCCTCCGTCTAAAAGCGCCAAAGGGTTGTAGCCCATAAAATACGCCACCACACCGATTACGAGCACTATGCGCCCGATCTTTGAGCCGAGCAAAAACCTGATGATCGGGATCAGCATCCCAAGCGAGCCGGAGCTCGTGCGCATGCTGCTTGCGCGGTCATCCT
>NZ_CALHHX010000230.1 GCF_938030685.1 uncultured Campylobacter sp.
CTTCGCGCCTTAATCAGCGCCTCTTTGATCGTGTAAATTTTATAAAAAACGAGCGCTTTTTCGCTCTCGTCCGCCACCGCCAAAAGTTCGCGTTCAAAGTCGTTGAAACAAAACTCGCTCGCCGCGGCAAAATTCCGCGGTTTTAAAATTTCAAGATCGAGCCCGAACTTTTGCCTCGCAAAACCCACGGCAACGATCGTTTTGCCCTCCGCGCTTTTGTGCGAGATGCAAAATCTGCCGCGCTTTTTAAAGCGCGCCTTAAGCGCTCGCGAAACGCGAAACTCGCGTAGATGGCCTCGCGCGCGCGCCAGCTTCTTATCGCGCCTGCTCAAAAGCCGCCGCGGAGCGCGCAGATCCTCGTCGGTGATTAAAATTTTTATCTCGCTCATAAAGCCCCGATTTTACTAAAATAGTCTTTATAAAAATATAAAATAGCGCGGCGGCGTTGAAATTTCGTTTAAAATTTATTTGATGCGATTGAGTTCAAAGGCGCACTAAAACATAAAATTTATCGCGTTTGCGCTAAGGCCTCGGGCACGGTAAAATTTTAAAATTTAGCTCGTTTGCAATCTGTGCCGCGCGCTTTTTGGGTCGACATATTCTGCTTTGCGGCATAAGGTTTCGTTCATTGCGGCAGTCTGTCCGTCGCATCTCGCGCGATTGCCTATTTGGTTAAATTTTAGCGTGGCTGTATCAAGATGCAAACAGCGCAGGTTTTAAAAACATCGGCGCGGAATTTTAAAAATCCGCGATAAAATTTCTATCGCATGCGGCGTTTGCGCCGGAGCTTTTGCGACGAAATCCAGATGCGTCGTGCGATGAGCTTTAAAATTCCGAAGCAAAATTTAAAACTACGAGCAGTGCGTGGCGCAGCAGACATCGCAGTATGACAGCACAAAATTAGCCGCATTTGAATAAACGGCATAAAATTTAAGCGCTCCTGAATACGGCAGCTCGAAATTTAATTAAAGCGGCACGAAATTCAATCGTGCTTAGCTAGCGCAACCGCATTAAATCCCGAGCCGTTCTGCGCTGCGCCGAGCAGAATGCTTTAAGATCAGTGTCACATCACACTATTTGCATTAAATTCTGTGTCGCGTCGCACTAAATTTGCGTTAAATTCCGAGCCGCATTAAATTTATGTTAAAATTCCGCCACCGCAAGGACGGCGTTTGATTTTATTTTTTGATCATGCGTTTGTATGGGCCGAAGCGGTGATCGTTCTCGTCAAATCCGTCGTTGTATGGCCCCACGTCCATATCCATCTGCTTGACGTCTAGGTCTGGGAAATCTTTCTTCCTATCGGGTTTGATCTTGCGCGGTTTTGAGTTTATATACGCCGTCACGTCGAAAGCTTCCTCCCAGCTTAGCGAGGCGTCTCCTTTAGGCATGGTGGCTTTGACATACCTCGCTCCTTCGATGAGCCTATACATACCGGCCCCGTATTGTAGCTGTCATCGCCCCAAAGCGCGGGGAATGTGTAGTAATCGCCGCTTTGAGCAAACCCCTCGTTTTTTACCCCTTCGCCGTTTTCGCCGTGGCAGGCGGCGCATTTTGCGGCGTAAATTTCGCGTCCTTTTTTAGGATCCGCCGCGCGGTCTAAAAACTGCGCTTTCGGCAGTCCCTGACCTTTTAGCTTTGCGCCGACCTCATATTCTGCGGAGAGCCAGTGCATGTAGGCGATCATCGCGCGCATCTCTTTGGAGTTTGTAGGTATCGCTCTGCCCGCCATCGAGCGCTGAAAACAGCCGTTTATGCGGTCTTGCAGCGTGACTAGCTGATCCGATCTCGCGACATACTGCGGAAATCTCGCGTAGATACCCACGAACGGGCTTTGATCGGGCACTACGCCGCCGCTTGTATGGCAGCTCGAACAGGAGAGGTTGTTGCCGGCAAAGCGCATTTTTTCGTCCTTTGCTTGCGGTCCGAGATACCTCGTCGTCTCGTTGATGAGCTTCGCGCCGTAGATGACGGTCTTTGCATAAGGCGAGTCGCCGAGCTTCGCCTCGTCTATGACGCCGTTTTCGTCGATGCCTACGGGCAGCCTAAACTCCTGCGTCTTTTGCTCGTACGGCACGGCTTTTTTGGCGTTGAGTTTGGCTACATCAAAGCCTAAAACGGGCGTAAAAAAGAGCGGAAGCGCTAAAACAAGGGCGGTTTTTCTCATAAGTTCTCCTTTAAAAAAGTAAAATATACATTTGAAATTATTGAATTTTTTAGTTAAATGTGCGTTAAAATTTTAAAAAAGAAGCTATTGCAGGGTTTGCATAGAGGAAAATTTTAAAGAAGCCGAAATTTTAACTTAGCGCGACGATGAAATTTGACGCGAATTTTGCGCGGCCTAGCGATAAAATTTAAAGTAAATGGCGAGATTTTTAAAATTTGAGCGGGTGATTTTGGCAGAACCTGCGCGATTAGACTACTTGATTTCGTCATGCGATAAATTTTGGCAGTGCGGCGAGCTACGCAGAAAAAGAAGTCGAGCCGTGACGCAACGGATTTTTTTAAGGCTTGCGAGAGTAAAATTTAAAAGATTGCCTCACTCCCGTCGCTCTTTTCGTCCGCACCGCTCGGCACGCTTGCTGCGCCTATGTATTTTTTATCGCGCGCACGGATCGCTTCATTTGTGCGCCTCTGTATTTTTTTGTGTCGCGGATGCTGCGACGTATATCAAAATATCAAAGCGCGATTAAGCCCGCGCATGCAAGCGCTCGCGGGAAACGAACGGATAAAATTTAGGCGGGCAATTTCGCTCATTCGCGACCGCGGTATATTTGATCCGTGCCGCCTCTGCTACTCCGCCACAAACGAGCCGTTCGCAAAAACGTGTCGCGGCATGCCGCCGAAATACAAGTCGCAAATTGGTATTTCAGCGCGAGATTTGTAAAAGCGTGTCACGGTGCATCGCAGCAGGATCGCCGCTGCATTTGAAATTATCTAGGTCTGCCGGCGCGATAGGGCGAGGCGGATCGTCTCGTCTATGCGCCGTTTGGGCGGCGCGCGTATTTATGCTCGCCATGCACGCGCCTTAAACGGGCGCTAGGTTTGAAATTTAACCCGAGCGGGCTTGGAATTTTAAATTTAAGCGGATTTGGGCTTTAGCAGTCGGATCTGCCTGCGCGCCGCGCAGGACCGTATCCGCGCTAGAATTATCGCCGCCTAGATAAAATTTCGCGCAGCAGGCTCCGTAATGCGGCGATATGAAAATCTAAAGCTCTTGAGTAAAACGTAAAGGAATTGGGGAAATCGAAGTAGCATCGGTAAGTATGAAATTTTAATGCTTTTAAATAAAACGGCGCGAAACTTAATCGTTCTTAAGTAGAGCAAGAGCAAATTAGCCTTTATCGCCAAGCTCACGATAGTTATAATTTTGAATTAAACGGCGAAATTTAAATACTCTTGGATAAAACAGCATGGAATGAACTTAACGCCTCGGATAAAAACGTTAATTTTAACCGCACTGAACTACCGCGCTATCTGAGCTAAGCCGGGCCGTATCGTGCTGTGATGGGCGGAATTTGAGTTAAATTTCATGCTGCGTCGCACTGGGTTTGCTTTAATCTCGCACCGAGCTGTGCCGTGCCACACTAAATTTGCTGCTAAGCCGCATTAAATTTTATGTAAAATTTCACCGCTAAGCTACGACAAATTTAGATCAAAATTACGCCAGCATGCCTATCTGTGGTAATTTTTTACGAATTTTTCTATGCGCTCAAAGCCGCGTTTTAGATTTTCCATGGAGCACGCAAAGCTTACGCGGAAGTGCCCATCCATACCAAATCCGCTTCCTGGCACCGTGGCTACGAGCCCTTTATCTAGCAGTTGCATGCAGAATTTCATACTATCGGGTTCTACCTGGGAGCAATCTATGAAGAAATAAAATGCGCCATCTGGTTTTACGACACTAAGCCCTGGGATTGCGCTTATCGTGTCGGTGCCAAAATCGCGCCTGCGCTCGTATTCGCGCCTCATCTCCTCGATATAATCATCCGCCTCGCCGCGCAGCACTGGCATAGCGCCTGCCTGGACGATGCTTGCTACGTTGCTGACGCTTTGGCTTTGCAGGCTGATCATCGCTTTATTTAGCTCATCGATAGCACAGGCGGTGTAGCCGAAGCGCCAGCCGGGCATCGCGCCGCATTTGCTTAGCCCGTTAATCGTCACGGTGCGCCTAAACATATCCTCACTGATGCTTGCTGCGGCTATGAAGCTCTTGCCGAAGACGATTTTTTCGTAAATTTCATCGGCAATTACTAAAATATCCGTGTCTTTTAGCACTTCCGCAAGCTCTTGCAGCTCCTGGCGCGAATATACGGCGCCTGCGGGGTTGCTCGGGTTGAAAAGGCACAGCGCCTTCGTGCGCGGGGTGATCGCGGCTTTGAGCTGTGAGGCGGTGATTTTGTATCGGTTTTCCGCCTTGGTGTCTACGATGACGGGCTTGCTGCCACAGAATTTTACAATTTCGGGGTAGGTGACCCAATAAGGCGCCGGTATTATAACCTCATCGCCTTCGTTTAAGATGCAGTTAAAGGCGTTAAATAGCGAGTGCTTGGCGCCGACGTTGGTGATGATCTGATCTGGCCTGTAATCTAGGTCGTTGTCGCGCTTTAGCTTTTGAGCGATTAAATTTAAAATTTCGGGCGTGCCGCGGACTGGAGTGTATTTGCCGCAACCCTTAGCCATCGCCTCGATAACCGCCTTTTTAGCGACTTCTGCAGTATCGAAATCAGGCTCGCCCGCGCTTAGGATCACGACATCTTGCCCCTGAGCTTTCATCTGTTTGGCTTTAGTGCTGATTGCGATCGTTAGGCTTTCACCGAGCTTGCTTACGCGACTTGAAAGTGTTAATTTCATTGATGCTCCTTGGATTGGTTTAGACAATTTAAAATTTGATTTTTGACGCTAAAAGCCCTGCTATCGCTCGGGTTTTGGTTGTAGATATCGTCGATTTTATAGTCGTCTCCGCTACGGACGAGTTTGTATATTATCGTCTGCGTGCCGTAGGGGCAGGTCTGTGTCACTACGACGGTATCGCGCTGCCCTAGCTCAAAATCATATTTCGCGTCGTCGCAAACATCCTGACCCGCAATCACCGGATCATAGTCCAAGCAGCCTACCTCACCTTCGCCAGCAGATGCTTCATCTTGCATAAGTGCAGATTTAAAAGAAGCCGATAGGGCATTTTTGTGATCGCCGAAATAGGTATTCTTGATGTATAGACTTTTTACTAGGCTTATTCTGGCGTCGTCCGCGGAATTTTTCGCGCTATTAGCATCGCTGCCGCTTGCTGATAAAATCGCACAAATTATAAAAAATAGAGCTTTTTTCACTTTAACCCTCTTATTTTAATGATTTCAGATACTCTTCGTAGAATTTATTTAGATCCTCATCCATTGCGGAGATATCTTTTCTGCCGCTGCAAATGCACTCTTCCAAAATTTCGATACGCTTGATGAGATATTTGATAAGCTCCTGGCTGATATCGGGAATTTTATTATGCGCTAAAGGATCGCTCTCGCAGCCGCCTAAAATTCTAGCCGGCACGCCCACGGCGGTGCAGTTTGGCGCTACGTCCTTTACGACGACGGAATTTGCGCCGATTTTGGAATTTTCGCCTATGGTGATGTTGCCTAGCACTTTAGCTCCTGCGCCCACTACGACGCCGTTTTGCAGCGTCGGATGGCGCTTGCCGTGCTCTAAGCTCACGCCGCCGAGAGTGACGCCCTGATAGATCAGACAGTTATCGCCGATGATCGCCGTTTCTCCAATGACAAGCCCCGTGGCGTGGTCGAAAAACACGCCCGAGCCGATACGTGCGCCCGGGTTTATATCTACGGCGGTGATTATGCGAGTAAGTCCGCTGATTGCACGAGCTATAAGCTTAAAACCTCGCTCGTAGAAAAAGTGTGCGAAGCGGTAATTTATCAGCGCCCAGACGCCGGGATAGCAGAAAAATATCTCAAATACGCTGTTGCATGCGGGGTCTTGGCGCATCGGCTCGGTGAAGTCCCGTTTTAAAATTTGCCAAAAACTCATTTGATCGTCTTTAGATAGCTGTTGTCGTTTAAAAACAGATATAGCTCGCCCAGGATATGCTTTTTCTCTTTTGCGTCTATGAGGTCTGATTTTTCGATCCGCTCGTTTAGGCTTTCGCGGATATCTACTACGTCGTAGTCCATATCCTCTAAGATGTCGATGACCGATTGCGATTCGATGAAATCCTTGATCTCAAAGCCGCCGTCATCGCGTAAAATCACGGTCGCTTCGCTCGGATGAGCGAAAAGATTGTGATTCATGCCTAGCACCTCTTGATACGCGCCCACTAGGAAAAAGCCCAGAAAGTACTCCTCCTCTTCGGGGTCCACGTCGTGTAAAAATAGCGGGTTGATCTCTCTATCGAATCCGATCTCTCCGTCGCTATCGCAGGTAATGTCCCAGATCGACGCCGATAGCGTGGCGCGTTCGTCCAGCCTCTCTAGCGGCATGATCGGGAAGTGCTGCTTGATGCCCCAAAAATCGGGCAGGCTTTGAAAGATCGAAAAATTTACCAAATAGCGCTCTTGGGCGTTGCCTAGAGAGTTTAAGAAATTGCTGTATTCTTGCTTGTTGCCTAAAATTCCATACGCCTTTCGCATTATTAGATGAACTAAAATTTCGCCGTTTGAGCGGTCGATCAGATCGACGTAGCCCAGATCAAATAGCGTAAGCACGCTCTCCATATGCGACATAGCGTCGTGCAGATACTCTAGCGCGTTGGACGGCTTTAGAGTTTTATACAGATCGTATAGCTCGGCGACTACCGGCGGATTGTCCTTTTTTAGGGCGAGCTTCTCTTCGGCGTATTCTTGGGTAAAAAGCTCCAAAATCGGCGCTACGAGCACCGCATGGCTGGCGGCTACGTATCTGCCGCTCTCGATAAAAATATCGGGCTCTGCCTCTTTTTTATCCTGTGCGATCGATTTTAGCAGGAAGACTACGTCGTTGGCGTATTCTTTTAGCGTATAGTTGCGGCTGGAGCTCTCTCTGGCTTGGGAGTATTCGATAGCGAGCCCTCCGCCTAAATTTATGGATTTTAAATTTTTCGCGCCCATTTTGCGAAGCTCGGTATAGATGTTGCCCGCCTCGATGAGGGCCTTTTTGAGCGGATGGATCTCTGTAATCTGTGAGCCGATATGAAAGTGGATCATCGTAAACTGCTCAATGAGGTCGTTTTTCTTGAGTAAGTTTATCGCTTCTATGAGCTCGGTCGATGTAAGGCCGAATTTGGAATTTATCCCGCCGCTTTTCGCCCACATACCGCTTCCGGAGTTGTGCAGCCTAATGCGAAGCCCGATGAAAGGCTTTGGTGCGAATCGCTCCTTAGCCGTTTCGATGATGGTTTCAAGCTCGTTTAACCCCTCGATCGTAAGCGTTACGTTATGCCCCATCTCTGCGGCGATGAAGCCGATATTAATGAGCTCCTTATCTTTAAAACCGTTTACGGTAATCGGCGCGCCGTAGTTATTATACGCCATCGCTAGCAGCAGCTCGGGCTTGCTGCCGGCTTCGAGTCCGTATCCGTAAGGCTCGCCGATATCGACTAAATTTTTAACGAAGCCAGGGAATTGATTTACCTTGAGAGGATAGACGGCGTGGAATTTTCCCTTGTAATCGAACTCCTTTATGGCTCGGTTAAAATTTGAGTAAATTTCAACGATCTGCTTTTTGATGAGGTGCGGGAAGCGCAGCAGTATCGGGCCTCGCACGCCGTCTGCGCGGATCTCTTTTATGATATCCACCAAAGGCTGCTTGAAATCGGAGTTTAGGCATAGCTTGCCGCCGTCTATCGTGAAGTTGGAATTCCCCCAAATATTTAGTCCGTAATCGTTCATGCTCTATCCTTAAAAAATGCTTCGACCTCTTTAAATTTAATCGCAAAGGTGGTTTGATCCTCTAAATTTTTACACCATACCTCGGCGCGATCAAACTCGTCCTGCCCGATGCAAAGGCAAAATTTAGCCTCCGCCCCGTCGGCCGCCTTTAAATGCTTCGCAAGCGCCTTGGGCTCATATGAAATTTGAGTTTTACAAAACTTTCGTAGCTTTAGCGCAAACGAAAACGCCGTGTTTACGAACGCCTCATCCAGTGCGCCGATATAAAGCCCCTCGCGCACTTGCCTGATTTCGCGCGTTTTTAAAATTTCGGCTATTCGCTCGATACCTAGCGCAAAGCCCACGCCCGCCGTCCTTCTGCCGCCTAAAAACTCTACGAGTCTATCATAGCGCCCGCCGCCGCCTACGGCGCTTTGCGCGCCAAGCTCGCTTGAGACGAACTCAAAGGCGGTTTTGCAGTAGTAATCAAGCCCGCGTACGAGCTTCGGATCGATCTGAAATTTTTGCCCGTTTTGGGTTAAAATTCTTTGCAGCTGTGCAAATTCCGCGGCGCAGGCGTCGTTTAAATTTTCCGTTATAAGCGGCGCGGCGGCTAAAATTTTCTGGCAGCTTTCGTTTTTGCAGTCCAGTACGCGGATCGGATTGGTGTCGATACGCCTTTGGCAGTCCTCGCAGAGCCTATCTTTGCGCTCTTGCAAGAAATTTACGAGCTTGGTTTTATACGCTGGCATGCACTCCTCATCGCCTAAAGAGTTGATTTTAAGCGTTGCGGCGACATTTAGCTCGCGTAAAATTTGAGCTAGCATCAAGATCACGCTCGCATCCTCATAAACGCTATTTTGCCCGAAGCACTCGACGCCGAATTGATGAAACTCGCGCAGACGCCCCTTTTGCGGGCGCTCATAGCGAAACATAGAGCCTTGATAATAAAATTTATGCACGCCGCCGCTGCGATCGAGCTTTTTTTCGATAAAGGCGCGCACGACGCCCGCGGTGCCCTCGGGACGCAGGCAGACGCTATCGCCACTTTTGTCGCTAAACTCATACATCTCCTTGCCGACGATGTCGCTGCTCTCGCCGACGCTGCGGCGAAATAGCGCGGTCTGTTCGAGCTTGGGCGTTTCGATGAGACAAAAGCCGTAATTGCGCGCCACGCGCTCGCACACGCTTAAAATTTGCGAGTAGATGCGCGCCTGCTCGCCTGAAATATCGTTCATACCGCGAAGTGCCTTGATCATCGATAAAATCCTTTGTGAAATTTTAAAATTTTCAAATTTTTGCGGCGATTATAGTTAAATTTTCCTAAATTTTAAGCCCTGCCGCTCGCAGCAACGCATCGGTTCTGCTTATTTACATCGCGCGCCGCGATGATTTTAAAATTTCAAATTTATTTTTAAAATGCGGATTGCGCGATCTTTGAGAATTATTTTAAACGATCGGCGTTTATAAAATTTACGGCGCGACGATCGGCGGGCGGCTTCTAATATTGCGTGACGAGAGTTTGCAAATACAGCGCCAGGCTTACAAAAACAGCGCGCCGCTGAGTTTAGTGTATCCCGCACTGCGAAGCGGTTGGATTTTAAAATTTAATTTGCGATGTGTCGCACCAGCTCGCGCCATGCTATGTAAATTTAAAGCGCTACGCAAAATTTAACGTATTGCGTAAAATTTTAAATTTTACCGCGGCGCAGGTCGCGCACCGTTTCGGCTTAGGCGTCTATTTTAAACCGGCTAAGCTCGGCGGTAAAATTTCTACTTCGCCTCCTTGAAGCTCAAGAATTCCTCGTAGCGGCGGTCGATAATCTCTTTGATCTCGGCGTAATTTTGCGGCGAGTTTTCTATGTAAAAATAGGCGTTGTCGAAGTTTTTATCGCCGAATTTTCGCGCGACGAAATCGTCGTAATCTTGCAAATACCAGCCGTGCGTTTTGGCAAATTTCGTGCGGTCCGTGGTGTAGTAGGCCTTCGCAAAGGCCTTGCCCGCGGTGTTTAGCTCGTCGCTGCCTAGCACGCCGTCCATGGCGCCAAAAAAATACTGACGATAATCAAAGTTATCGTCCATCCGCGCTATATCGCCCGCGAAATCCGCCGCAAAGTCCTTGGAATAGAGCTTGCGCTCCATGCACCAGCGGAAGAAAAACGCGATGTGCGTCGCGCCGTTTTCCTGCGGGATATCTGTCGGCGCATTTTTCGCGCCCCAATGCCATTTTGCCTTGTCGTAGGTCACGTAAGCCATTTTGCTCTCCTTTTTTTGGACTTTAAGTTGCATAAATTTTAGAAATTAAAAGCAAACGACGCTTGGTAAAGCTCTAAATTTTATCCGATGCAATCTGCGCCGTGAAATTTCAAATTTTATATCAGATCGCCCATTACCTCATAATCGCATTCGCTTCGTAAAATTTTGCCGCGGCTAAAATTACGTTTAAATTCTATCGCATCTCGTAGAATTTCACGCGCCTCGTCCTATGTCTTTCAGTCGCTGCTTTGCCGCCGCCGTTACGTCCTCTTCGTAATCGTACCACGCAAACATCGCGCCGTGCTGCACCGAGCCGCCCAGCAGATCGCCTCCCTGGCGGTTTTTCAGATCGATATTTGCGACCTTAAATCCATCCAGCGTCGCTGCGAACTCGCGCAGGCGCTGCGGCGGGGATTTGAGCTTGGTGTAGAGGTAGCAGCGCCCCGCCTGGCCCTTGCGCCCGACGCGCCCGCGTAACTGATGAAGTGATGCAAGCCCCATCCGCTCTGCACCCACGATTAAAATGATGCTAAGCCGCGGCAGCGAGATGCCCACTTCGACGATCGTCGTGGTTATCAGCAGTCGCCCCTCGTCTCGGAAGCGGCGCAGGATCTCCTCCTTGTCCTTGTCGCTGCCGTGAGTAATCATCACGTCCGCAAACTGAGCCTTCCAAAACGGCGCCGCCTCCTCAAGGCTTTGATAGACCGAGCTTTCGCTTTGCTGCACGAGCGGATAGACGATGATCGCTTGATTGCCCGCGGCGAGCTCACGGCGCAGATCCTGCATAAAGCCCGCAAATCCGTCATTTTGCAAAATTTTGGTTTTGATCTGCTTTTCAAACGGCAGCTGTTTTAAAAAGCTAAAGCTCACGAGCTCGGATTGGATCATGCTTAGCGTGCGCGGTATCGGCGTGGCGCTAAACTGAATGAAATGCGCGCGAAACTCGCCGTTTCCCGTTAAGTGCGCGATCTTTTCGCGCTGATTCGAGCCGAAGCGGTGCTGCTCATCGACCATTATGAGATTTGACGGCGCGAGCTCGTGGTAGAGTAGGGCGTGAGTGCCGATGATAAGGTGCGCGCCCGTGAAATTCGGCTCGCGATCGCCGCTTTTTACGAGCAGGACCTTAATCTGCGGCGGCAACAGACGGAGAGCCTCGGCGTGTATCTGCTCGGCCAAGATGCTCGTAGGCGCCATTAGATAGCTGATGCGCGGGTAGTTCATCGCCGCGCTCGCGAGGATAACGAGCGTCTTGCCGCTGCCTACGTCGCCCATGACGACGCGGCGGCGCGCCAGAGGGCTTTGCAGATCGCTAGCGATGTCCTTTATCGCGCTCAGCTGATCGCTCGTAGGCTCAAAAGGAAGCAAAGCAAGCCAGTCCGAAATGTCGTGCAGCGGGTAAATTTGCGCCGGGAAACTCGTTTTTTTCGTACTTAGCTTTTGCAGGTAGTTTAGAATTTCTACAAATTTCAGCGTGCGTAAAATTTCAGCTCCGCTCATTTCTGCGACGGCCACGCTCTTGACGGCCTCGGCGGCATGGACAGCTCCAGCGTCGCTTGCAATTTGAGCGATTGTAGTTTGGGCGGCTGCGGTCTGGATAGTTTCAGTTTGATAATGCGTAGGTTGCACGGCACAATCGCGCGAAGCGCTCATCGGTGCGGCGAGCGCGTCCTGAACAGCCTCGGCGGCGCTTGCGGCCTGAGTGATCGTAGGCTCTGCGGTCTGCACAGCTACTACCGTCTGAAGATTTTCGGTTTGATCGCATGCAGGCTGCGCGCCCGTAGCTTGTGCACTGAAAGTTTGAGTAGTCGCGGCTTGTGCGCTCGCTACTTGGCTTGAAGTTTGGATTGCCGTAGGTTTTCCACTTGATTCTTGAGTTTGGGCGGCTATGGGTTGCAAATCTGCAGTTCGAATGTCTGAAGTTTGGATTGCTGCGGGTTGCATATCTACGTCTCGGGTGCTTGAATTTTGTTGTGCGGCTTGCTCGGCTATGAACTGCTCGGTCGCGACATGCTCTAGCATGGGTTGGGCGGTGGCAGTTTGAGCGTCTGCCGGCCGTGCTGCCATTTTGGCGTTACCGAGTCCTAGATCGTTTGAAATTTTATCGCCGCTTGCCGCCGCGTCATTGTCGGCTTTGAGGTCGTTTGAAATTTCATTCTTGCGCGCTTCGGCGCCGTATGCGGTAAGAAAATTATCACCGCTTTGGACGCTAAAATTTTCGTCATTACAAATTTCTATTCCGCGCGCTTGGCGCTCCTTGCCGCTTAAAATTTCATTCGCCGCGCCGCACCTTGTCCCGCAGGCAAGAGCTCCGCCGCTTCGCGGATAGTTTGAAATTTTATTGCCCAAAATCTCATCATTTTGCGATCTGCCGTTTAAAATTTCAGTGGCGACCGAGCTTTGCGAGCTTGGAATTTCTCTGCTATCTGAAATTCCGTCGTCATTTAAAATTTTATCGCTGCTTGGAATTTCGCCTCTTAAAATTTCACTGCCGCTTGGAATTCTGCCGCTGTTTGAAACGTCGTCGCGCTCG